>JAGCDZ010000013.1 GCA_017650905.1 Prevotella sp.
GCGTAGTCATATTCTTTCGCATCAGCGAAACCCTTTTCTTTCAGCTCAACGATACGAGCCATCAGGGGGTGGTTCAAGTAGAACCCGATCTCAGGATGATCGCTATAATAGTTTGCCATAATTACTTCGAATTTTGCTTATAGTATTTAATGAGTTTGGGAACTACCTCTTCTACAGTACCAACAATCACGTAGTCGGCGATACGGTTGATAGGAGCATCGGGATCAGAATTGATGCTGATGATGATACCAGAGTCCTGCATACCAGCGATGTGCTGAATCTGTCCAGAGATACCACAGGCAATATATACCTTCGGATGAACGGTGACACCTGTCTGTCCAATCTGGCGGTCGTGATCAATCCAGCCTGCATCCACAGCAGCACGAGAGCCACCAACCTCACCATGAAGCACCTTAGCAAGCTGGAACAACTGGTCGAAACCTTCTTTTGAACCAACACCATAACCACCTGCAACCACGATGGGAGCACCTTTCAGGTTGTGCTTGGCAGCCTCCACGTGATGATCGAGCACCTTTACGACGAAAGCCTCAGGGCTAACATACTTAGAAACCTCGGGATAAACAACCTCACCCTTAGCCTTTCCCTCATAGATAGCCTTCTGCATCACACCACTACGAACGGTAGCCATCTGGGGACGATGGTCAGGGTTCACGATAGTAGCCACAATGTTACCACCGAAAGCGGGACGAATCTGATAGAGCAACTGCTCATAGTGCTTGCCACTCTTAGCATCGTCGTACGGACCAATCTCCAACTCGGTGCAGTCAGCGGTCAGACCAGAGGTCAGCGATGACGACACACGGGGACCGAGGTCACGACCAATCACGGTAGCACCCATCAGACAAATCTGAGGCTGCTCCTCCTTGAAGAGGTTCACCAGAATATCCGTGTGGGGCGCAGAGGTATAAGGGAACAAGTCCTTAGCATCGAAAGCAAACAGCTTATCGACACCGTAAGGCAGAATCTGATCCTCCACCTTGCCCTTGATGCCTGTACCAGCCACCACAGCGTGAAGCTCCACACCTAATGTATTGGCGAGTTTGCGACCCTTGGTCAGCAACTCCTGAGATACTTCCTGTACCTGAGTACCTTCTATTTCGCAATATACAAATACGTTGTTCATATCTCTTAACCAATAATCTTTTCTTCCAACAATTCTTTGATCATACCCTCAACGTCAGCATCCGAAGCCGTCAAAGTTTTCGACTCCTTTGCCTGGAACACGATGTTCTTAATAGCCTTCACCTTCGTAGGTGAACCAGAAAGACCACACTGATTCACATCGCCATCAACATCAGCCACACTCCACTGGTTCAGCGTCAGCTCAGGACGCTCGTCGTAGAGATAGTCATAGGCAGTACCCTCAGCAGGACGTTCCATAGGACAGGTAGCACGCTTGTACTTCATCACCAGCTTTGCGTTCTGGGGACGACAAGGGGCTGCACTGCCATTAACAGTAATCACTACAGGCAGAGGAGCCTCAACAGTCTCCACACCACCATCGATCACGCGCTTAATGGTAGCCTTGCCATCCTTTACTGAAAGAACCTCCTCAGCGTAAGTGACCTGATTCAGGCCCAACTTCTGAGCCACCTGAGGACCTACCTGAGCCGTATCACCATCAATAGCCTGACGACCACCAATCACGATGTCCACGTCGCCAATCTTCTTGATGGCTGTAGCGAGGGCATAAGAGGTGGCGAGGGTATCAGCACCAGCAAACAGACGGTCAGTGAGCAACCAACCCGTATCTGCGCCACGATAAAGTCCTTGACGGATAATCTCACCTGCACGTGGAGGACCCATCGTGAGGATTCCTACTGTTGAGCCAGGATTCTGCTCTTTCAAACGAAGAGCCTGCTCCAAGGCATTCAAATCTTCTGGATTGAAGATGGCGGGTAAAGCAGCACGATTCACGGTACCTTCAGCGGTCATTGCGTCCTTACCCACATTTCGGGTGTCTGGCACTTGCTTGGCCAGAACAACAATCTTTAAAGCCATATATATTAATAATGTGTAAAGTGATATCCTTTAAAAACGGCTGCAAAGGTACTGCTTTTTACCCACACAGCCAAATAAAATGCACAAAATCGACCAAAATGTGCACAGATTGGCCGTTTTGTGCAATGAAATAATCAGCAAAAAAGCGTCTTATTACGCTAATATCAGTTGCTCGTGGCTGCGTCTATACGTTTGCGAGCCGCTTTAATGGCAGCATCCACATTTTTCATACCTCTCGGAATATCGATGGTTGCATCAGCCTCCTGCCCCTCACGATCAGAGACCTGCTGGATATAATTCTGCATTTCTTTCACTTCGTCAGTCTCCTTCAAACCTTCAGAACCGGGGATGCTATTGCCATCACTATCGTAATCAAAGCCTTCGAAGAAGAAATGGAAGTTATCGACATACCACGAGCCGCGCTCAAACACGAGGTCAAGCACCACTTTCTGGTCAGAAAAGTTCTGGATGTTCATCGTAGCCTGAGCCGTCGAATCAGTGATATTATTGATAGACATCAGTTCGTAGCTCCATTCCTCGTCAATATCCTGACCAGCTATCCAGTGATCATAGTCGATAAACAGCGTTCCGTCTTCCTCACTCAACTGTCGGGCCTTATTGTAAAGCACCATATAGCGCTGCGAGCAGCAACTGTCATTATTCCGTAACTTATAGATTGTGTCGATTCTGAGAGTGATAAACTCAGGCGAATGCTGCGGATCACTGGGCGCTTGCGTCGTACTAACCGTTATAGAATCGCCATTTGCAGAACTTTCGCTGGTTTTGTTGCCACAGGCTGTCATACTGAATGTCAGCATCGTCATTGCAGCGATGGACAGCAGGGATTGTATTCTTTTACTCATCATATATAAAGTCTTTAGGATTACCTTGGGTTGCAAAGTTAAGAAAAAAAATCAAATAATAGGCATGGTTACCCGATTATTTTTGTAATTTTGCACCGTTTTTAAAATTACCAATCCCATGACAAATGGTATTTATACGATTCTGCTGCTCATAATGAGCAATGTATTCATGACTTTCGCCTGGTATGGCCATCTGCGCCTACAGCAGTCGGGCGTTTCTACCAACTGGCCTCTCTACCTTGTCATTGCCTTCTCGTGGATGATCGCCTTCTTCGAGTACTGCTGCCAAGTCCCCGCCAACCGCATTGGCTTTATCGATAATGGCGGCCCTTTCAACCTTGTCCAGCTCAAGGTGATTCAGGAATGCATCTCGTTAGTCGTCTTTGCCGTCATCGCTAACATCATCTTCCAGCACGAGCAGCTCCACTGGAACCATGCGGCAGCAGCCCTATGTCTTGTCGCTGCCGTCTACTTCGTATTTATGAAACCATGATGAAAGAATGAAAAAATGAAAAAACTACTGCTATTACTTATCACATTTCACTTCTCACTTATCACTTCTCTGGCTCAGGCTTTCGATAATCTGCCCACCCCAGGTGAGGAGAAAGTTATTGACAACACCCCCGACTCCATTGCAAAAGCCTTGATGTCGAGGCCAGCACCTGGCTCTACCAGAAAATCTGGAAACCCCGTACTATTTCTGATAGGCAACAGCACCATGCGCAACGGCACGCTGGGAAACGGCAACAACGGTCAATGGGGATGGGGCTATTTCTTCAACAAATATTTCGACGGGCGCAAAATCTCTGTTGAAAATCAGGCCTTGGGAGGTATGTCTACGCGTACCTTCTATACAGACTTATGGCCAGCCGTTCGTGAGGCCCTGAAGCCAGGCGACTGGGTTATCGTGAGCATCGGCCATAACGACCATGCTGACTTCTTCGACCAACGACGGGCACGTGGCGTCATCGACGGTGTCGACCCTGATACAATGGTGGTTGGCTTCAACGAACGAAAACAGATTAATGATACCGTCTATAGCTATGGCACCTACCTTCGCAAGTATGTCAGCGAGATTCGTGCCAAAGGAGCCAATCCTATCCTCATGTCACTCACGCCGCGCGATGCTTACAACCAGACAGGAAAGATTGTGCGCAAGCCACAAACACAATGGGCCGCCTATATTGCCGCTATCGAGGGGGTTCCCTTTGTCGACCTCAATGAGATCTCAGGCGCAAAGATCGACCAGTTCAGCCGTTGGAAAGAACAATATCATTTCTTTGGCGACCATATCCACACCTCTGCTTTTGGTGCTGAACTCAATGCGCGCTCAGCAGCTGAGGGTATCTTCTACTCAGCAAATCCACAGCTTAAAACCTTGCAGGCCATGATGCTCAATGTGCCGTTGCAGGCCTACGGCCAGAAGCGGGAAAAGGGCAAGCCCATGGTATTCATAACGGGCGACTCAACCGTCAGGAACAACGACAAGGATGCAGACGGCATGTGGGGCTGGGGTTCACAGGCAGGACTCATCTTCGACGAGAACAAGATTGTTTGGGAGAATGTGGCGATGGCAGGCCGTTCCACAAAGACCTACCTGCGCGAGGGCCGTTGGGAGAAAGTCTACAATGCCCTACAGCCTGGCGATTTTGTGTTGTTACAGTTCGGCCATAACGACATTTGCCCCATCAACGACAAGAAAGGTCGAGGCGTCATCCCAGGCACAGCCGACACCTGCCATGTCTATCGTATGGAAGCCGACGGCAGCTACGAGGTAGCCTATTCCTTCGGCTGGTATCTCCGCAAGTTCATCGACGACTGTTGTGAAAAAGGAGCGATTCCTATCCTGCTCTCTCTCACGCCTCGTAACGAGTGGCCTAGTGGCAAAATAGAGCGTCGCAACAACACCTATGGCAAATGGTATCGCGAGGTCGTAGAGCAGACAGGTGTCGAGTTTGTTGATGTTCACAACATCTCTGCCGACTTCCTCGATAAGAAGTTTGCCTCCAAGGATGCAGCCAAGAGCAAAGAGAAGGCTTCGAAATATTTCAACCACGATCACACCCACACCTCGCTGCTTGGTGCCCAGATGAATGCCCGCAGTGTGGCCAAGGGTTTACGCGATATTCAGTCGCCCCTTGCTAAGTATTTGAAAGCAAAATGAAAAATTTTCTATCAAAACGTCACGTTTTTCAAAGAAAAAGTGTAATTTTGCCGCCGAAAAATTGATTCAACCAACAAAAGACTCGCTTTATGAAGAAAATCAGAGCAGCCGTCGTAGGTTACGGCAACATTGGAAAGTACGCCCTCGAGGCATTGGAAACCGCCCCCGACTTTGAGGTGGCAGGCATTGTGCGTCGCAATGGCGCTGAAAACAAACCAGCAGAGTTGGCACAATATGAAGTGGTGAAGGATATTCGTGAACTGAAAGATGTCGACGTTGCCATCCTAGCCACCCCCACCCGTAGTTGTGAGGAATATGCCAACCAGATTTTGCCACTCGGTATCAATACTGTCGACTCTTTCGACATCCACACCAACATACGCGGCTATCGCGAGCGCTTGATGAAACTCAATCAGGAGACCAACACCGTCAGTGTGATTGCTGCTGGCTGGGATCCGGGTAGCGACTCCATCGTGCGCACCTTGATGCAGAGCCTTGCCCCCAAGGGACTCAGCTATACCAACTTCGGCCCAGGTATGTCGATGGGACACAGTGTCTGCGTACGTAGCAAGGCAGGAGTGAAGAACGCTCTTTCAATGACCATTCCCCTGGGGGAGGGTATCCATCGCCGTATGGTCTATGTGGAACTCGAAGAGGGGTATACGCTCGAGCAGGTGACTGCCGATATTAAGGCAGATCCCTATTTCGCAAGCGATGAGACCCATGTATTCCAAGTAGAGAGTGTCGATGATGTGCGCGATATGGGTCATGGCGTGAACCTTGTACGCAAGGGTGTCAGTGGCAAGACACAGAACCAACGCCTGGAGTTCAACATGAGCATCAACAACCCCGCCCTCACGGGACAAGTACTTATCAATGTTGCACGCGCCTCAATGCGTCTCCAGCCCGGCTGCTATACGATGATTGAGATTCCCGTCATCGACATGCTCCCAGGCGACCGCGCTGACCTCATAGAACATTTGGTATAAAATTTAATCCTCCGCCAATTGGTGGAGGATTAAATTTTTAGAGATTTACCATAAAGGAAAGACCGAGGGTGACGTAATTCATCTTTTTCTTCTTCTTAAACTCGACAGGATAAAGCAGCGGACTGAGGGGAGAAGCCAAAAAGACTACATCTAGGGCCTTTGGAGTCAGACCCTCCTGCAAATAATGATAGGGATCGTAGGTCATCGTAAACTTCTTCTCTGTATAGTCGTAGTCACAAAACAGGCGCCAAGCAAAATTCGACTTGTAGCGATAGGTCAGCGAGAGGCCTGTACCCCAAGTGGTAGAACTCTCTGCGCCCACCGTCAAGTAATTCCATTCACAAGAATAATCCTTGCCTGCGTCATACGGAAAAGAATAATAGGATTCATCTGTATTTATTTTACCATTCTCATAAACGACGCGGTAGTCTATATCCTTCACACGACCTTTGGCAAAGCCATCGATGTCAAGTTCCTGAGTAAACGAGCGGCCACAAAGTAATTTCGTGCCTAAAGAAAACTGTGAACTCAAGGGTAGGTTAAAATATAGTCCAAGGCTTGCAGAGAACTCGGCCAAATGATCGCTCTTGACAATGCCTCCAATATCTTCAACAGGTGACCCGCCCTTAACCACTTCATCAGCAAATTCATCCAAATCTTCAGAAGCATACATGTCTCCAATACCAAGCATCCACCCTCCAAGCTGATCCTCCGCAGCCAGTTCTGAATATTTACCGAATGACTTGGCCGACATTGCACGCACGCGGAGGCGACCGCCGACACCGACATATTTATTAAAGAAATAGGCTCCTTCGGCATCGACAACTGTCGCAGCACGAAAACGGATGTTAGGCGATGCGTCGCTCTCATAGTCTACATCCTCATCATACCCTAGGTCCTCAATATCAATGTCCTCGAAACGCCACTCATCCTCTATATCGGCATTGGTGAAGTCGATATCCTTGCTGCCAAGGCCCAGGCCCATTGAGATGGCGAAGAATGATGGATTAGTCGGATCAAGCTGCAGATTGTTGCGTAGCAATCCTTTACCCTTGAAAAGAACATCGCTCAAAGCATAGCCAAGCTCCGTTGACATGATACCAATACCTGCACCAGACATGACATCACTAATCCAGTGACGGTTATTCAGCACACGCATCACACCAGTAGCCGTAGCCACACCATAACCAGCGACAGAAAACCAGGGAGAGCGGGTAAGACCATATTCTTTGTGGAGCAACGTTGCGCCCACGAACGAGGTTGCAGTATGGCCTGAAGGCCAGGAGTTGGCCTGTGAACCGTCTGGACGCATTTCCTTGGCAGTATACTTGATACCATTGACCAATCCAGCCATAATACCATACGACATGGCGGCGCTGGCTAAAAGTCGTGACCAATCGCTGCGGCCCTCATAACCTCCCAGTTTCATGCCTACGGTTAAAGCAGGACCGAAATACTGGGTATAATCATCGATACCCGTCTTGAAGTCCGTCAGCAGTTGGGTATTCTTATTACCTTCCTTATTATTCACGCGGAACATGGCTTTGTCGCCCTTTACAGCCCAGCCTGCCAGAAAAAGAGGCACGCCGACAAAGGTCAAGTCTTCCATTACCTCATAAGGTTTGACCCCCTCGTTGGTCTGTTGCCATCGTAAGTCAATTGTGTTTGTTTTAGAAAAACCTTTCGCCATCATTGGCAACTCCAGTTCTGGACGATAGTTGGTTGACGGTTTCAATGTCAATTCCGTTTTCATTTCAGGAGTAGTTAATTTGAGCGGCTCCATATTGGTATAATCGGAGTCGGATGCCTTCATGATCATGCAGACCATGACAAGAGCAAATAATGCCAATACTTTTTTCATCGTACAATTATTGAGTTACTTAATTACTTGAATTTGAATTGCTTCACAGGAAAGGTGAAATAGGTATCAGGAAAGGGTTCATCTTTCAACGTAAAATGCCACCACTCGCCGTCAAGCGGCTTAAAGCCGTGACTTAACATTGCACGGCGAAGTATCATGCGGTTGGCAAACTGCTGGGCGGTAATGATGCGGCCTGCGGGACTTTTGCTATTGTCGCCTGTATATTCACCTGTATCAGGATTACCACAGAAGTCTGGATGACTCTCTTCACCAAACCAATCAAAGGTGCCACCCATATCAGCCTCCTTTCCTGTGGTCATATCGAAGAGTGTCAAATCAACTGTACTGCCACGGGTATGGCCACTCTTCTCCATGATGTAATCCTGTGGGAAAAGCACATCCTTTCTGAGGTCGGGGTAAAAATAGGTTTTCATCAATGTATCAGGCACATCCTTTGCCCATCGCACGAAATGGTCGACACCTGCTTGCGGGCGATAGGCATCATAAATTTTCAAACGAAACCCTTGTGTCTTTAGGTCATCACTAACGGCACGCAGACTGTCGGCAGCCTTTCTTGTCAGAAGAGCCGTTGGCTCGAGATAACCGTCGATACGAGTACCCACAAAATTATAGGTTCCAAAATACCTGATTTCAAGGACAACATCAGGTATAACATCCGTCAACATCACAAACTGACTGGAATCGTCAGTAGGTGAAACGATTACTTGCTCATCTGAAGCAGAACATTTGTTAACCGCTACTATCACGCAGATGAATGAGAGGGCGAAAAAAAGAACATACAACTGTTTCTTATTCATTGCCAAATAGATTAAATCGTTGCAAAGGTACAATAAAAATATGAACTATCCAATTTTTTCGACCATCTTATTTGGATTGTTGGGTAAATATTTGTAATTTTGCGCCCAAAATCAACCATCATGGAGAAAGCAAATGTAGCAATCTTTGTTTCAGGAGGAGGAACAAACTGCGAAAACTTGATTAAATATTTCAAGGATTCCAAACTAGTGTATACAGCTTTGGTCGTGAGCAACAAGCCCGATGCCTATGCATTAGTCAGGGCTGAGCGACTTGGTGTGCCTACAGCCGTCACCCCAAAGACAGATCTGAATAATCCAGATGTGATGATGCCCCTGCTCAAGAAGTATAACATAGATTTTATTGTGCTGGCAGGCTGGCTACCACTGATTCCCAACTATCTGATCGATGCCTTTCCTCATAAGATCATCAATATCCACCCTGCCCTTTTGCCCAAATACGGAGGTAAGGGGATGTGGGGGCATCATGTGCATGAGGCAGTGAAAGCTGCAGGAGAAACGGAAACTGGTATGACTGTTCATTGGGTAACACCCGTCTGCGATGCTGGAGAAATCATCGCACAGTTTAAGGTTGCACTCTCACCTGACGACTCTGCTGACGACATTGCACAAAAAGAACATCAGTGCTAGTCGCTGGGACAGGTACTTGGGTATGACGGCTGCTATGACTCAGGTACCCACGCTCGTCCCCACGGCTACTCCAGGGTGCCAGGTTCTCTGTTATCTTTACTTTGTCCTTTTCAGGATATATTTTGTTTTTTTGTCGAATATACCGCTGAGGGTGTTGCCGTCGTTACCTATGGTAAGCGTATCGCGATCCTTATCGTCGATAACAATCACCTTATTGCCCTTCACCTCATACTTCGCTTTCTGAGACTCA
>JAGCDZ010000014.1 GCA_017650905.1 Prevotella sp.
ATAGTGAATAGTGAATAGTGAATAGTTTTTTGTACCTTTGCAGCGTCAAATCACAAAAACATACATGAACAGGCAGAAGATCGTAACTTTCGGAGAGTTGTTGCTCCGATTCTCGAAACCCGGTCAGCTGAGGCTGACACAGGGCGATATGTTCACCAGCAAGTATGGTGGCAGTGAGGCTAACGTGGCCGTATCGCTGGCATCACAAGGTGAAGATGTAACCTACATTACCCGCTTGCCAGATACCCCCGTAGGTCATGCGGGAGCGATGAATCTGGCGCAGTTGGGTGTCAACACCAAGCATGTGCTTTATGGTGGACAGCGTATTGGTACCTATTATTTCGAGCCACCTGCAGGCATGCGTGCTGCGAAGGTGATCTACGACCGTAGTGGCTCGGCCTATTACGACCTGAAGCCTGGCATGATTCCCTGGCGGGAGATTCTGAAAGACTGCACCTTCTTCTGCGTATCGGGCATCACCGCTGCCATCTCGCAACAGGCTGCCGACGCTACGTTTGAGGCCTTGGATATTGCTGATGAGCTAGGCGTGACGGTCTGTTTTGATATCAACTATCGCAAAAACCTGTGGAAATACGAGGGCGCCACACCTCGTGAAACGCTGAGCCAGATGCTCTCACGCTGTGACATGATGTTTGGCGACGCCATCGAGTTCGACTGGCTCTCGCAGCATCCGCAGCCCCCGTTTACCGCTGTCGACTCGAATTTCGAGATGCAGATGAAGGAATATGGCGAGTGGTTTGACGAGCTGCACGCGCAGTATCCGCGTCTGAAGCACTGGATGATGGGTATGCGTAATATCGTTTCGTCGAATCATCATACGCTGACGGCTCTGCTTTGGACGGAAGGCACATTGTTGCAGGCGCCTATCATGGATATTCCCGATGTGGTGGATCCCGTGGGCGTGGGTGATGCCTTTATGGGAGGTTGGCTGCATGCTGTCAGTCTTTTCCCCGATAACAAGCAGAAGCAGCTGAACTACTCGCTTGCTGCGGCTGCCCTGAAGAACACGATTCCTGGCGACTTCAACCTTTCGACGGAAGATGAGATCCTCGATGTGATGGAAGGTCGTCATAATGCCTCGACGCTTTATAAAACCATAGAATAACACTGAATATGACAAGCAGATTCCTACAGATCGTATGTGGTCTCACCCTTTTTTTCGTGGTTGGTTGTACAAAGGAGGAAGGGGGGAGTGTCGTGTCTTTGACCTCGGGAACTGCAGAGCTTTATTCGGTGTCGAACCAGACTTGTGAAATCAAGTTCAGGTCGGAAGAAAGCTGGAAGGCCAGCTGTTTGGCTAATTGGCTGACCTTTTCGCCAAAGAGTGGTAAGGCTGGTGAGAACGTGATAACCATCGCATCCACGTCGACGAATAGGACGAAGCAGCCTCGGACGGCTGTGATGACCATAGAAGCAGGGTGGGACAGGAAAACCGTGAATATCAAGCAGCGTGACGAGTATGCCATTTTTGAGACTGACGAGTTGAACTTAGGCTGTCAAGCCACAACGGTAGGCATTAATTTCCGGACCAATCTACAGAAGGATCAGTTGGACCTCTATTATACAAAAGGCCTTGATGAATGGATTATTCCAGGTAATCAGGCCCGCACAAGGACAGAATATGAAGGGTTTATTTATCCCCTTCATATAAAGCAAAACAGTTCACAGAGTCCACGCGAAGGCGCCTTCTTCTTGACAATGAAGGACAATAGTGGGAATATACTCGGCCTCGACACTTTATTCATATATCAGGAGGGATCGGACAATGGCTATCACTCTTATGACTATTCACAAGACGGCCAAGTTGAACTCTTGAACGAGGCAACAGAGGGCAAGGGTATTCCTATCGTGTTGATGGGCGACGGCTTTGTGGATGAGGAAATCAGAGACAACCTTTATTCAAGGACGATGAAGCAGGCGATGGAGCATCTCTTCAGTGAGGAGCCGATGAAGTCGCTGCGTGACTATTTCAACGTTTATCAGGTGACGGCTGTCTCAGACCGTAACCGTTTTGACGGCGTCTCGACGGCTTTCAAAACGAAAACGGATCATCAGTCGACTGCCATTGAAGTGAACGCTGATGCGGTAATGAAATATGTGAAGAAAGTAGAAGACATTGATTCCATTCATTCGTTGGCGGTGGTAATCCTGAATACCAACTTGAACAAGGGTATGACCTATATGATAAGAGACAAAAAGAAGGAGGATTACGATTATGCCATCGCCCTCTGTCCCGTGATTGACAGCCTAAAGAGTGAATCGTTCCGTCAGGTGCTGACGCATGAGGCCGTAGGACACGGCTTTGCGAAACTGGCTGACGAGTATGTACGATCTATAGAAGGTTCTGCTACAGAGACGGACATCAAGGAATTGAAACAGATGCATGAAAAATGGTCGTGGTTCTTGAATGTTGATTCGGAAAAGGATTCCACGAAGGTTCTTTGGAGTAAGTTCATTTTCGACAGTGAGTTTGCCAATGAGAAGATCGGCACCTACGAAGGGGGCTATACCTTCTTCAAGGGTGTGTACCGTCCGACAGAAAACAGTATGATGAATACGAATGATGCGCCTTTTAATGCACCCAGCCGACAGGCTATATATAATAAGGTGATGAAACTGGGACTTGATAAAACGCCGACCTATGAGGAGTTTGTTGAGTTTGACAGACAGCATAAGCCAACGAAATGGAGTTATAAGACCAGAACGCGAGGAGCATGGGATGAATCTTGGCATCCGACTCCGCCCAAAATCATCTGGCGATAAGAGACAAAAAGAAAGCCGCTCGATTGAGCGGCTTCTTTGTTATTTCTTGAGTTCTTTATTAATGAACCTCTTCGGCTTCTCGACTGTTGCAGTGCTATCATTTTCTGCGCTACGGGTGCGTGCCCAGTAGTACTCATCGTACCAACCTTCGTAGCCCCAGTAGT
This sequence comes from Prevotella sp., assembly GCA_017650905.1. Classification (GTDB taxonomy): domain Bacteria; phylum Bacteroidota; class Bacteroidia; order Bacteroidales; family Bacteroidaceae; genus Prevotella. The sequence continues at coordinate 2,949 of JAGCDZ010000014.1, forward strand.
AGTTGTCGTAATGCGGACGGCTCGTGCAATAGAGTTCGAAGTCAACTGTGTTGTCACCATCGTAGATGGTACCATAGAAACGGTTGGAGTTGAGGCGATAGTCGCTGATCTCGATCCAGTCACCATCCTCGATGAAATAGATATGAATCACGCCATTGTTGACATTCCAGTCGATATGGTTGGCCACATATTCCCAAGGAGCGTTGTGATAGTAGTCCACCCAGTAGCCAGAACCGCTTTTGAAGCAGAACGGATCTATGTCGAATGTAATCTCCGTACGGGTGACATCGTAGATTTGGCCATCCCAATATGAGGAGATATACATGTTTCCACTCCAAGTTCCCTCGAGGGTATCTGCGATCATTTCATCCTCGCAAGAGGTGAAGGTTATTGCCATCATCGCCATCATCAGCATTGTAAACATCTTCTTCATAATTGTACCCTTTCCTTATTTTAAGTTTGACATTTCTTTTATTTCACACTGCAAAGGTACGGCAATTATGGCACAAAAAAAAGGGAAAATCCCGAATCGTGTAGCGGGATTTCCCTATTTCGATTATAGTTTATACTATCAACTATTTCAGCAGGTTCATTGTGTCGGTAGCAATCATCAACTCCTCATCGGTAGGGATGACCACCACCTTCACCTTCGAATCATCAGCAGAGATAACGACTTCCTCACCACGTGTCTTGTTCTTTTCCTCGTCGAACTTGATGCCCAGGAACTCCATATCCTTGCAGACCTCAGAGCGCATACTGATCTGGTTCTCGCCTACACCAGCGGTGAAGACGACGACATCGAGGCCACCCATAGCAGCTGCATAGGCACCGATGTACTTCTTGATACGATAGAAGTACATGTCCTGAGCCAGTTTCGCACGAGGGTCACCACTCTTAGCTGCGTTCTCTACGTCGCGCATATCAGAAGAACCACCAGTGAGACCAGCCACACCACTCTGCTTATTGAGCAGGTTTGACATACCGTCAGCATCGAGGCCAAGTTTTTTCTCGATAAAGGTGACAGCACCACCGTCGATATCACCAGCACGGGTACCCATCACAAGACCTTCCAGCGGTGTGAGACCCATCGAGGTATCGATACACTTGCCATCGACAACGGCTGCAATCGAGCCACCGTTACCAACGTGACAGGTTATCATCTTGGTTCCTTCAGCGGGAATGCCGAGGAACTCACAGGCACGGGCTGATACATAACGATGGCTGGTTCCGTGGAAGCCATAGCGACGGATGCCGTACTTCTCGTAAAGCTCGTAGGGGATAGCGTACATAAAGGCCTTAGGAGGCATGGTCTGGTGGAAGGCGGTATCGAACACACCTACCTGAGGTAGGCCAGGCATCAACTCCTTCACGGCATTCACACCCTTCAGGTTAGCAGGGTTGTGCAGCGGAGCAAGGTCTGAGCACTCTTCGAAGGTTTTCAGAACCTCGTCGGTGAGAATCACTGACTTGTTGAACTTCTCACCACCGTGCACCATACGATGGCCTACGGCATTGATCTCATCGAGGCTCTTGATGACACCAATCTCAGGATCCGTTAGCAATGAGAAGATGAATTTCACGCCCTCTGTATGCTCTGGGATATCGTGCATAATCTGCTTCTTCTCGCCATTGGCCAGCTTCACCTTCACAAAGGCACCGTCCAAGCCTACACGCTCAGCACCACCGCTGGTCATCACACTCTTGTCGTCCATGTTGTACAGGGCGTACTTGATCGACGACGAACCACAATTCAATACTAATATCTTCATATCACTATTCACTTTTCACCAATTACTTCTTAGCGTCCATAGCCTGGCAGGAGGTGATGGCGATCATGTAGTAGATGTCATCGATAGAGCAGCCGCGGGAGAGGTCGTTCACGGGACGGGCGATACCTTGGAGCACAGGTCCGATAGCGATGGCGTCGCCTAAGCGTTGAACCATCTTATAGCCGATATTTCCCACCTCGAGGTTGGGGAATACGAGCACGTTGGCCTTACCTGCGATATCAGAACCAGGCGCCTTCTTTGCACCAACAGAAGGAACGAGCGCAGCATCAGCCTGAAGCTCACCATCAATCTTCAGAGTAGGATCGAGTTCTTTAGCCAGACGCGTAGCCTCAATCACCTTGTCGCAAACCTCATGCTTGGCAGAGCCCTTTGTCGAGAAACTCAGCATGGCCACGCGAGGCTCTTCGAAACCAGCCACAGCCTTTGCCATCTGTGCTGTACATACGGCAATCTGCGAGAGTTGGGCGGCATCGGGCATTGGTGTTACAGCGACGTCGGCTACTACGAGCACACCATTCTCACCATATTGCTTCTGCTTTGAGATGAGCAGCAGACCACCGCTCACGCAGGTGATGCCGGGCTGGCACTTGATGATCTGCAGGGCAGGACGCAGGGTATCACCAGTAGTAGAGAGGGCTCCAGAGATCTGGCCGTCGGCACCTTCTGTCTTGATAATCATACAACCCAGATACAGGGGATTCTTAATCAGTTTACGGGCCTCTTCGATGGTCATGCCCTTCGACTTACGGATTTCTGCCAGCTTCTCAGCCAGTTCCTCGCTCTTTTCATAGTTCTCGGGGTCGATCAGGGTGGCCTTACCAATGTGGGTGAGACCTTTTTCCTTGGCCAGTGCCTCCACCTTAGCTGGATTACCAATCAGAACAATGTCTGCAATATCGTCAGCCAAAGCCTTGTCGGCTGCACAGAGTGTACGCTCCTCTTCTGCTTCTGGGAGCACGATGCGCTGCTTGTTACTCTTAGCACGCGCTACAATTTGACTTAATAAATCCATAGTCTGTTTTTTAATTTATGATGTAAAACAATTTTTTATGATAGTTCTGTGGTCAATATACTATCCAGTTCCTCTGCCGACAGGTGCAGACGGAACCTGCCCTTGATGGCAACGGAGATACTACCTGTTTCTTCAGATACCACAATGGCTATGGCATCCGTCTCCTCCGAAATACCCATAGCGGCACGGTGGCGTAGGCCCAGTTCCTTGGGAATACTCAGATCGTGGCTCACGGGCAGGATACAACCTGCAGCTTTAATGCGCTTGTCGGCAATGACCATCGCACCATCGTGCAGAGGAGAGTTCTTGAAGAAGATATTCTCAATCAGTCGCTGATTGATGTTGGCATCAATCTTGTCACCGGTAGCAACAATGTCGTCGAGTGTGGCGCTCCGTTCCAAAACCACCAGTGCGCCTACCTTCTGACGGCTCATATTAATGGATGCCATTACCAGAGGCATAATCATTTGTTTCACCTCCTTGCTGTCCTTATCCTTCTGCTTCGATGAGGTGAAGAAGCGTTTCAAGGCCCGCATGCGCTGGTGACCGCCGAGATTGAAGAGGAATTTACGGATCTCCTCCTGGAAGATGATGATAACGGCCAGCAAACCCACGCCCACCAGTTTGTCGAGGATGGTGCCCAATAGTCTCATTTCAAGAACTTGGGATACAAAGAGCCAGACCACGATGAACACCATAATGCCTTTGAAGGCGTTGGCAGAACGTGACTCGCGCATCAGTCGGTAGATGTAGTACAACATCAGGGCGACCAGAACAATGTCAATGATATCTTTTATTCCAAATTCGAGGAACACCTTGTCTATTTACAATTTAATGATTTACCATTTAACAATTTAATTTCCTAACGATGCTGACACACTCCATCGCCTCCTTCACATCATGGACGCGGAGGATACTGGCACCCTTCATCAGGGCGATGGTGTTGAGCGCCGTCGTGCCGTTAAGCGCCTCCTTAGGCGTACAGTCGAACGAGCGATAGATCATTGACTTCCGGGAGATACCTACCAGCAACGGCAGTTCCATCACCAGCAGCTTCTCCAGTTCGTTCATAATCCGATAGTTCTGCTCCAGCGTCTTTCCAAAGCCGAAGCCTGGGTCGAGGATGATGTCGTTCGCTCCCATGTCGCGCAGTTGCTGCACCTTTTCGGCAAACGACAGGAGCATATCACGTATAGTGGGTTGTAAAGACATCAATATATAAGGTACATGCAATCGAGTCACCATACGGAACATCTCAGGTGTACCACCGCTCACATCGTTGATGATGTCGGCACCGAACTCCTCCACCGTCATACGGGCAACGTCAGGACGGAAAGTATCCACTGAGATGACCGCTTCGGGTTGCTCGCGTCTTACCACAGTAAGGGCCATTCTGAGACGTTCCATCTCTTCGGCTTCAGATGCCACCTCGCCACCAGGACGTGTGGAACAGCCTCCCACATCAATGATGGCAGCACCCTCGGCCATCATCTTCCGACAGCATACAGCAATATCTTCCTCCGTCTGCTGACGGCTGTCAGCAAAGAAAGAATCGGGTGTCGCATTAAGGATACCCATTACCAACGGCCTGCTCAAATCCAGCAGGCGGCCATGAACATTGAGCGTATAGTTCATAAATCGCCCACAAAGTTACGAAAAAGTAGTGAAAAGTATTGTCCTTTAACTCCCTTTAACTCCTTTAACTCCCATAACTCCACGAAAAGTGCTATCTTTGCACCCAAATTATAATTAATCATGGATATAAAAGCGCTTTATAAACTTTATCAGCAGCATCCCTGCATTACTACCGATAGCCGTGACTGTCCTCAGGATAGCATCTTCTTCGCGCTGAAAGGCGAATCGTTCGATGGTAACAAATTTGCCATTCAGGCCCTCGAGAAGGGCTGCGCCTATGCGATTATCGACAACCCGGAAATACAGGAAAATGCGGACATTCCGGCTCATCTGAAAGAGCGGCTCATCCTCGTTGATGATTGCTTGCAGACCTTCAAGAATCTGGCCCGTGAGCATCGTCGTCAGTTTGATATTCCCGTGATTGGCATCACAGGCACCAACGGCAAGACCACCACGAAAGAGCTTGTGGCTGCTGTACTCTCACAGAAATACAATGTGCTCTATACACAGGGTAATTTCAACAACGACGTGGGTGTGCCCAAGACGCTTTTCCGCTTGACAAAGGAGCATCAGATTGCTGTCATCGAGATGGGAGCCAGTCATCCTGGCGACATCAAGACGCTTGTTGAGACGGCTGAGCCCACTTGTGGTCTGATTACGAATGTGGGGCGCGCCCATCTACAAGGCTTCGGCTCGTTCGAAGGCGTCATCAAGACCAAGTGCGAACTCTACGATTTCCTCCGTACCCGTCAAGATGGCCTTATCTTCATCAATGCCGACAATGAGCATCTGATGAATCAGATTGCCGACGATGAAGAAATCTGGCTCACGCCTTATTCTACAGACCCGGAGAACCAGTATAGTTGCATCTCAGGCGAGGTGATTGCCTGCAACCCCTTCTTGAAATTCCGTTGGCGCGAGCCACTGATAACGCTTGAGGAAGAAGGGCGCAGCACCAAGTGGCACAAGGTTCAGACACATCTGATAGGTGCCTATAACATCGACAATCTGTTGGCTGCTATCGCTGTGGGTATCAATTTCGGTGTGGATCGCAAGCAGATCTGTTCAGCTCTCGAAAACTACGTCCCCTCGAATAACCGCAGTCAGATGACTGTCACAGAGAAGAATCATCTTATTGTCGATGCCTATAACGCCAACCCCTCGTCGATGATGGCGGCACTTGAGAATTTCAAACTCATGCAGGCTGATCATAAGATGGCTATTCTGGGTGCTATGCGTGAGCTTGGCGAGGTGTCGCAGGAGGAGCATCAACGTATCGTTGACTATCTGCAGACTTCGGATATCCAGACCGTTTGGCTTGTGGGTGAGGAGTTCAACGATATCCGCTGCGACTATCCTAAGTTCAAGGATGTTGAGGCTGTGAAGGCCGCCATTGCCGCAGAGCAGCCCACTGGGCAATATATCCTCATCAAGGGCTCTAACAGCACGAAACTCTTCCAATTGCCAGAATTACTCTGATTATTCAGATTACTTCGACTATTCAGAATCCTTTGATGAAGACCAGGTTCTCCTTAATAATCACGCTCTTTCTGCTCGCGATGACCGCCTGCGACAGACATTCCTCCCGACATATCCTCGAGACGGGAAATGCTGTCTATTACTGGCGCACAGACCTGCGTCTCGATTCTGAAGAGAAGGCCTTCTTGGCACAATACCATATTAATAAGGTGTACTGCCGCTACTTTGATGTGGTCATGAGCGACTCTGGCGAGCCCAAGCCCAATGCCACCATCTCTTTTAGCGACACCTTGCCTGACAGCATCGAGATCATCCCCACTGTCTATATCACAGAGGATTGCATGCACCAGACACATGAAGGTCTGGCGGAGAAAATCGTTAAGCGCATTCAGCAGATGAATGAGACCAACGATATCGAGAATGTCCGCGAGATACAAATCGACTGCGACTATACTTCAAAAAGTCGCAAGCGCTACTACGATTTCCTTAGGGAAATCTCTCAATCTTCACTTTTCACTTCTCACTTTTCACTTCTCTCCACCACCATCCGCCTGCACCAGCTGTCGATGGAGGCTCCGCCCGTTGACTATGGCGCGCTGATGATTTACAACACAGGCGATCCCCGCAAGTGGGAGGAGCGCAATCCCATCCTCGACTATCGTGATGTTCATCCCTATCTAAAACATCTCGACGGTTATCCCCTTCCGCTGGCTGCTGCCTATCCTGTGTTTCAGTGGACACGCACCATTCATGGCGTAAGGGTCGACCACACTGTTGAGGCTGAGGAGATTCTCCATGTGAAACGGGCGATGGAATCAGAACGTGAGGATCTTAGCCGATCAATCATTACTTATCATCTCGACAAAGATAACATCGAAAGATATAAACCAGATACTTATGAAAAAATTTATCATCATTAGTCTGATGGCAGCTATGACGCTGTCCACATTTGCCTGTGCCTGGCCTGGTACTGACAACTATTACCTGTTCCGTCCCTATTACGCTCAGAGTTTCAAGAGCCGTGTGGAGAAAAACTGCAACGACAACTGGAAGGCTTACATCGGCGACACCAGTACTGACGACTGGTACTCTTTTCATGACGATGATGTGCTGAAGGCTGCGCGACAGAAAAAAGACGGCTTGATGGTCAGCTATGTGCAGAACCTTCAGAAGTACCTCAAGTGCGTCAGCGTAGAACAGGACAAACAATACGAGTGGGGCTATCCCACCAAGGAGGAAATCGCTGCCCAACAGCGTGACCTGAAGGCCGTGCGTACCTATGCTCAGAGTAAGACCAGTTCCAAGCTACGCTCCCAGCATGCCCTGCTCTATATGCGCTGTAACATGATGCTCGGCCAGCATCAGGAGAATATCAGATTCTGGGAGCAGACCGCCAGTCAGTTCATCGAGACGGTCTACAAAGATATGATGAAAAACATCTATGCAGGCGCCCTCTACAAGATAGGTCGCGAGATGGAGGCCGGACAGCTCTTCGCTGAGATGGACGACTACGAGAGCCTCATGACCCTCTACTATCAGAAGCGTTCCTATCAGGCCATCCGCCAGCACTACATGCAGAATCCCACCTCGAAGGCCCTGCCTTGGCTGCTCACCGACTTCGTGAACAATGCCCAGGAGGCTGCTGATGCCATCACGGGTGGCGGAGGAGCCGTGGGAAAGCAGTTCATTCGCGATATCAACAATCAGGAGTCGTCGCAGATGCAGCAGTTCTGCGAGGTGGTGGTCAAGGAAGGCAAGACCGATTGTCCCATTATGTGGAAGATGGCCAAGGCTTGGCTCGAGTTCCTCAGCGGTAAGAAAAAGGAGGCCGTCGACGATATCCTCGCTGCCACGAAGCTCGACGGTACGGCCCGTATGAAGGACAATGCCCACGTGCTGCTGCTTTATATCACGGGCTCGCAGGCGAAATTTGGTCAGGCTTTCGATGACTATATTGCCGACGAGCTCGAATGGCTCAAAGGAAAGCAGAAGGAACATGAATGGGGTGATGGTTTCTTCGACGAAGTCGAGAACCGTTTCACCAATCAGGTGCTTATACCTCATTACAAGTCAAATCCCATTCGCCTCGCTGCCGTTTGTCGGGCTTTGAATAGTTCTGGCTCTGGCTTCGACCTCGACACACTCAATGTCGCCAGCTTGGAAAAATACCTCTATTATACCAATACGCCGGCCAACACCAAGTTCGACAAGTTCTTGAAGCGTAATCTCCATGAGAACGACACCACGATGAGTGAGCTTATTGGCACGAAGTATATGCGCCTTTGTCAGTGGGATAAGGCCATCCAATGGCTGAACACCGTGCCCATCAGCTATTATAATGAGCACCGCACCAAGGAGTATCTCTATTATTCACTCGTACGTCAATGGAATGTGGAGCCTTGGAGCAAGCGTCAGTGGATCGACGACAGTCAGGCATGGTGGGAGCGAGATCATAAGTGGGGAAAACATCGCAAGCTCGACTTCTGCAAGGAGGTGCAGTCAATGGAGAATTCACTCAGCAGGCTCAATGGCAAGGCGCTTGAAGAGCGTTGTTACAATCTGGCTGTACGCTATGCCCAGGCCAGCATTCATGGTGACTGCTGGTGGCTGCTGCGCGATTTTAAGAGTTGCATGGATACGGTTCGTGTCCACGAGGTCGATCTGGGTCAGAAGGCTGTGCAGATGCTCCAGAAGGCAGTGAAGAGCAGCGACCAGTCGCTGAAGCGCAAAGCCCTCTTCGCCCTTGGCTATCGTGAGCTTTACAACGATATGAAGGGCGTGCACTTCTGGCAGTATTCGCAGTATAGCGAACAGGCTCATGAGTATCTTACCTATTACGACCGCCAGTCGCCGCAGTTCCTTGCTTTCCAGATGCTTTACGACGAGACAGGCGACCAGCCGCAGGAGGATTATATCCGTCGTTGCGACGAGTACGCCCAGTTCCGTAAGTACTACCGCCAGCATAAGTAAAAACGACAAAAAGCGAAAAAAACTCGTGAATTCTGCACGTATTTCAAAAAAACTGCGTACCTTTGCATCCGATTTCTGAAAATCGGGATGTAGCGCAGTTGGTAGCGCACTACGTTCGGGACGTAGGGGTCGGGCGTTCGAGTCGCCTCATCCCGACAACGCAAGGTTGTCAATCGCAGGAGTTGGCCCTGCAACCGCTTAAAACAAGCTGGCAATAAGTTCCTGACAGTCAGTACGTTGTAAAGCATGGTGGTCGAGTAATCGGCCACCTTTTCTTTTTGGCGTTCACGAAATTTTTGGCGTGTTTTTGGCGTGATAACATTATTTAACGAGCTATCGCCCCATTTATACTGAATTGAATTGTGTTAGTTTGCAAAATGATAGGCAAACAGATTTGTTCTGATAATGCTCTTGGCGTTTGACTCTCACCTTGTTTCATTAGCGAACGAGGTGTTCATTCAATTGTAAAATAGCAATAGACGCTTTTAGGATTATTCTGCCCTAACTTGAAAAACTCTTTAGCGATGCGGTATTCATGTCCTCGATCGAAGTCGTATTTATCTGGCTCAACGTGGTTGGTGAACAGGCGGGTACTGTGTGGGGCGAGTTCGTAGCCAATATCGTTGAAGGCATAGACGGCTCCGTCTTTCCTCGGCTTAATGGGTAGTATCGTCCACACATCGTTTACCCGCTGCTCAATGGTGTATGCTTCGCCTGTTACGCAAGTGCTATCCGTGTTATTCATCATTTCCACGACAATAGAGTCTGATGGAAGTTTCAGTGTCCTCCGTATAAAGGAGTCGGTTTGCGAGAGGCTTTTGTCGGCGATGACGAGGCGCAGGGTGTCTGCACTGGTCACGGCCTCGGTGCTATCCGTCGGCTGTTCTGCATCTGCCACCGTCTGCCGTGCCGTTGGGCGACAAGAGGCGAATGCGAGGGCGGCAATCAGGAGGAAGAGAAGTTTTGCTTGTTTCATTGTGTACAAAGCTATATCAGAAACTCGGCTCTGCGTCGCCGCGAGTGAAGACGGTGTCGTCGTTTTCGCCGTTGTGGACGAATCCGCCGCTAAAACAAAGGGTTGTATCGGTGAGACCATAGAGTGTGGCGTATAGCGAATAGGCATTATAGTAGAGTTGTGATAATGTTGTTTCGTCATCGAAGCTGGCCGAAAGACTGAGGATGTTCCTTCCGTCGCCCTCGCTGCTATTCCTTTCCCATACCAGTTGCCATGTGCCCGTGAACGTGCCATTCTCGCCCTCCACATCCTGCCAGTCGGTGTAACGCTCCTCACCGTCGATGGTGACGAGTTGACGGGTCTGCCATTTGCGCAAACCAGAAAACGTGCCTCTACTGCCTACGATGTCATTACGGCTGTCACTAAAGGTCAGTTTCTCAAAGTAGTGCTGCTTCTCGCCGATACGCTCAACGTGCCATGTGCCAACAAGCAGCGGCGCGTATCTCTCCTGTAGCTCCATAGTCTTTTCGTGTGCCTCTGGGTCTGCCCATTCTGGGTCGCTACTGCACGCAGCAAG
>JAGCDZ010000015.1 GCA_017650905.1 Prevotella sp.
GCCAAGGCAGCCAAACCAAGTGTAGCCACAACGGCATACCAGTTGGCACCCAGGAATTCGCAAATCATGTTGTAACCCTCTTCCGAGAAAAGCGCCACCACGTTCATGCAACCATGAAAGGTCAGGAACAGAATCAGCGCAATGCCCGTAACAGACATTACAACTTTTCTACCAATTGATGAATTGATTAACCACATAAGTTGTTGATTTTAAATGAATTATAGAATTATTAAATACTTACTTTTAGGTACATGCGTGCGCATTGAGGGTACAAAGATAGTATAAAATTATGAGAAACGCAAACGTTTTCGTGAAAAAATTCGCTTATTATACAAAATAAATTATTATCTTTGCGCTCAGAAATAGAATGAAGGATATGCATTTTGAATATGATGTGCTCGTCATCGGAGGTGGTCACGCTGGTTGTGAGGCCGCTTGTGCCAGTGCCAATATGGGTGCTAAGACCTGTCTGGTGACGATGGATATGAACAAGATTGCGCAGATGTCATGCAATCCGGCGATTGGCGGTATTGCCAAAGGTCAGATTGTGCGTGAGATCGATGCACTTGGAGGTCAGATGGGGTTGGTCACTGATGCCACCTCGATTCAATTCCGTATGCTGAATGTCGGCAAAGGGCCTGCCGTATGGAGCCCACGTGCCCAATGCGACAGAGGAAAGTTCATTTGGGAATGGCACAGACATCTTGATGAAACAGATAATTTGGATATCTGGCAGGACCAAGCCGATGAGCTACTGGTAGAGTCTAGCCCAGCTAGCATGTCTAGTAAGACCAATCACCCAAGTATTTCCGCTATCGGCGTACGCACCATATGGGGCGCTGAGATCTATGCCAAATGTATCATCATAACAGCAGGCACCTTTCTGAATGGTCTGATGCACATCGGACGGAAAATGGTTCCTGGCGGACGTATCGCTGAACCTGCTGTCGCCCATTTCACGGAAAGTATCACCCGTCATGGTGTCATTTCTGCAAGAATGAAGACAGGCACCCCTGTTCGTATTGATAAGCGTTCCGTTCATTTCGAGGATTTGGAGATTCAACCTGGCGAGAATCGTCCCTATCAGTTCAGCTATATGAACAAGTGTGGCGCTTTGAAACAATTGCCTTGTTGGACAGTGAACACCAATGAAGAAGTTCATGAGATTCTGAAAAGCGGCTTGGCCGACTCTCCACTCTATAACGGACAGATTCAATCGATTGGTCCCCGCTATTGTCCTTCGATAGAAACGAAGCTTGTCACCTTCCCAGAAAGAGAAAAGCATCCCTTGTTCCTCGAACCCGAAGGTGAAGATACCAATGAAATGTATCTCAACGGCTTCTCATCATCGCTTCCGATGGATGTCCAAATCGAGGCACTTAAAAAGATGCCGGCTTTTAGAGACATCAAAGTGTATCGACCTGGGTATGCGATAGAATACGATTTCTTCGATCCGACACAACTGAACCACTCGTTGGAATCGAAAATTATCGGAAATCTGTTTATGGCAGGTCAGGTGAACGGCACAACAGGTTATGAGGAGGCAGGAGGACAAGGAACATTAGCAGGTATCAATGCCGCCCTGAAGGCTGGCTGTACTCGCGAATCCACTTACGAACCATTTATCCTTCATCGTGACGAGGCATATATCGGCGTTTTAATCGATGATTTGGTGACAAAAGGCGTAGATGAGCCTTATCGTATGTTTACCTCACGAGCCGAGTATCGTATCCTTTTAAGACAGGATGATGCCGATGCCCGCTTGACAGAAAAAGCCTATGAATTAGGTTTGGCAAAAAGAGAACGGTACGATTGGTGGATGGAGAAAAAACAGGCCATCGAAGAAATCGAAACTTTCTGTCAGGACTTCGCGATAAAACCGAAGTTGATTAATTCGGCACTCGAAGCCCTTGGAACAACCCCACTCCAATTCGGGTGTAAATTGGTAGACTTAGTCAACCGTCCTCAGCTCAATCTCGTCAACCTTTCAGAAATCATCCCTCAGTTAAAGGAGGTATTAAATCGTCCGAATAATCGAAAAGAGGAAATTGCAGAGGCTGCAGAGATTCGGATGAAATATAAAGGATACATCGAGCGCGAAAGAATCGTTGCTGAGAAAATGCACCGTTTAGAGAACATCAAAATCAAGGGGCATTTCAACTATGAAGAATTGCAAGGCCTCTCGACCGAATGCCGCCAGAAGTTGATGAAGATACAGCCAGAGACGTTGGCTCAAGCCAGTCGCATCCCAGGCGTATCACCCAGCGATATTAATGTGATGCTGGTGCTGATGGGGAGGTAAATGAAACAAGAATTCCACCGATGTTCCACGTGAAACAAATCGAATGTTTAACAATTATAACTCACTGATTATGAATAACAAAGTACTGATTGACAATTTGCGTTGCATACCCGACTTCCCAAAGAAAGGAATCAACTTCAGAGACGTGACAACGCTTTACAAGAATGCCGAGTGTATGAAAATCATGCTCGACGAGTTGGAGACGATTTACAAAGACAAAGGCATCACCAAGATCGTTGGAATCGAGAGCAGAGGATTTGTGATGGGTGCAGCACTTGCCGCTCGTCTGGGATGCGGCTTTGTGATGGCACGCAAACCTGGCAAATTACCCGCTACTGTCATTAAGGAGTATTATTCCAAAGAATATGGTGTAGACACTATCGAAATGCATATTGATGCCATCGATGAAAACGACGTCGTCCTGATTCATGATGACTTATTAGCAACTGGTGGCACAGCCAAAGCTGCCTATAAATTGGTTCAGCACTTCAACCCCAAGAAGGTCTACATTAATTTTATCATTGAAATTACAGACGAAGGGTTACATGGCAGAGACGAGTTTGAAGGCATCGAACTCACAACGCTTCTAACCATATAAGACGAAAAGACAGACGTTCTGAATAGTGGACATATACATGTTCCACGTGAAACACAAACAAGCCAAATCTCAATATATAAAGGGATTGCGGCGTTTGTAGAACAAAAGGTGACAAAATGACAAGGGAAGAAAACGAGAAACGGTTGGAGTATCTCAAAGGTATCGTGAGCAGACTTCCAGAGAAGCCTGGTAGCTACCAATTCTATGACGACACAAAGACAATCATCTATGTCGGAAAGGCGAAGAATCTGAAATCAAGAGTCTCGTCTTATTTCCACGCAGAAGTGGATCGTTTCAAGACAAAAGTGCTCGTCAGCAAGATTCACGACATCAGTTATACGGTTGTGAATACCGAAGAAGATGCCTTGCTACTCGAAAACTCACTTATCAAGAAATACAACCCCCGCTACAATGTGCTGCTGAAGGATGGTAAAACCTACCCATCAATCTGCGTCACAAACGAGTACTTCCCACGTATTTTCAAAACACGAACCATCAACAAGAAGTGGGGCTCTTATTTCGGGCCCTACTCTCATGTTGGTGCAATGTATGCTATTCTTGATCTGATCAAGGAACTATACCATCCACGAACTTGTCGACAGCCCATCACAAAAGAAGGCGTTGAAGCTGAAAAATATAAAGTCTGCCTGGATTATCATATCAAAAAATGTATGGGTCCGTGTGTCGGTAAACAGACGTTTGAAGCCTATCAGAAGAACATCAAACAGGCCCGTGAAATTCTGAAAGGTAACACCCGTCAGGTGCTTCGTGACCTCAAGGAAGAGATGCTTAAACTGTCAGAAGAGCTGCGATTTGAGGAAGCTGAGGAAATCAAAAGGAAATACATTGCACTGGATTCTTTTGTGAGCAAAAGCGAAGTTGTCAGCCAAACCATCGATAATGTGGATGTCTTCTCAATTACCTCGGATGAAAAATTGGCCTTTATCAACTTTATACACGTCTCAAATGGTAGTATCAACCAGAGTTTCACCATCGAATACAAGAAAAAACTCGATGAGACAGACGAGGAATTATTGCAGTTGGGCATCATCGAATTAAGACAGCGATTCAAGAGCGACGCCAAGGAGATTATCGTGCCTGAGGCCATAGATCTGGACTTGGAAAATGTAACGTTCACCATCCCTCAAAGAGGAGACAAAAAGACCTTGCTCGACCTGTCGATTATGAACGGCAGACAATATAAGTTCGACCGCTTGAAACAAGCCGAAAAACTGAATCCTGAACAGAAGCAAACCCGTCTGATGAAGGAGCTCCAGGAGAAACTCCATCTACCGAAATTACCCTTCCATATCGAGTGCTTTGACAACTCGAATATCTCTGGCACAGACGCCGTTGCTGCATGTGTGGTTTTCAAGAAAATGAAACCCTCAAAGCGCGATTATAAGCACTATAACATCAAGACCGTAGAGGGCCCAGACGATTATGCTTCGATGAAGGAAGTTGTGCATCGACGCTATACCCGTCTGATAGAAGAAGAACAGTCCCTACCCGACCTCATTATCGCTGATGGTGGCAAGGGGCAGATGGAGGTTATACGCCAAGTGATTCAAGACGAATTGAACCTCGATATACCCATTGCTGGCCTTGCAAAAGACGACCGCCATCGCACCAACGAACTGCTTTACGGCTTCCCACCCATCCACGTGGCACTGAAGGTCGACAGCGAGCTTTTTCATGTTCTCACGCAGATCCAGGACGAGGTGCATCGCTTTGCCATCGAATTCCATCGAAATAAGCGTTCTAAGCGTGCTTTACAATCCGAGCTGGATAACATCAAGGGCGTCGGTCCTAAAACGCGTGACGGGCTTCTAAATGTCCTTAAATCGGTTAAGAAGATACGTGAGGCAAATCTCGAAACGCTCAGCGACCTGATTGGTCCCTCAAAAGCAAAGATTGTCTACGACTACTTCCACACATAGTTTCTGTTACAGTTGCTACAGTTTATTTTTAGCCTATACCACCTTAAAATATACTTATATTTATATTTATAAATATAAAATTTATATTTGACTTTAGGGTAGGTTCATTTTAACTGTAGCAACTGTAGCACTGTAGCAAACCGGCACAATGAAACGAGGATGTTAAACTGCGAAATTATCTGATATTATATAAGAAAATAAGGGATAATATTAAGGGATCAGGAATACATAGTATATTTATCTAGCTAGGTAAAATTTGCTCGATAACTTAAGCGTAAATGTTAGAAGGTGACTTTGATATTTCACTGATTTATAGTACATAACACAAAAATGTGATATATTTTGACAAATTTGTTCCAAAAGAAATGTTGCAAATAAAAATATAGGGTGTAGCAAGCAGAACATTGAAGCCGAAAATTTGGTGGTTTCAAAATAATATCGTATCTTTGCCCAAAAATCGAAAGCATGAGAGCAGTCATACAACGTGTGAGCCACGCCAGCGTCACCATCGAAGCAATGGTGAAAAGCCAGATTCAGCAGGGTTTCCTCATCCTGTTGGGCATCTGCGATGAGGACTCGATGGAGGATGTGGATTGGCTGGTGAAGAAGATTGCGAACCTGCGCGTGTTTGGCGACGAGAACGATGTGATGAACCGCTCTATTCTCGATGTCGGAGGTGAGGCGCTTGTAGTGAGCCAGTTCACGCTCTATGCCAGCTATAAGAAAGGTAATCGACCAAGTTGGTTCCGAGCCGGCTCCCACGAGCACTCTATCCCACTCTACGAAGCCTTCTGTGCTCAGCTTTCAGAAACTATCGGCAAACCTGTAGGCACGGGCGAATTCGGCGCTGACATGAAGGTAGAATTACTGAATGATGGTCCTGTGACCATCTGTATGGATACTAAAAACAAAGAATAACTATGGACAGAAAACAAATCACCGGTTATGTGAACCTTGCGGCCTTGATTTGCTACATCATCGGACGCGTTACAAACTTGCGCGTCCTTGTTTGGATCGGCCTTGTTATCATGACCCTTTCGAGCATCTGGACAATCATCCACTGGAAGGAGAACGACAAGATGTCGAACTACAGTTCCGTCGCCTTTATAGTACTCGTAGGATTGTCACTTTTAGGCCTTTAAAGTATGAAAAAATATCTGAAAGAAATAGAAGTGTCAGGCTTAATTCTGACATTTATCGGTCTCGTCTGTGTTATGATCTGCGCTCAATTCGGAGTTGCAAGTGGTGCAAATTTTGCGGTGTGGGTCTGTGGATTAGGACTGCTATTGCTATTATCCGTCGTCATCTACAAAGCCTTCCATTGGAAGGAATACGAGCGTGATAATAAGCAGTACATCGTGATTATGCTCATTGCCATAATCTATCTATTCATTCGAATGTTACTCAAGCGATGACGATCAAAGAAGCACAGGAATTGGTAGACCGCTGGATCAAGGAATACGGTGTGCGCTACTTCTCGGAACTGACGAATATGACGGTTCTGACGGAGGAAGTAGGCGAACTAGCAAGAATCATGGCTCGCAGATACGGCGACCAGTCGTGGAAGGCAGAGGACCCACGTGGCGAAGATAATGGCAAACAGGCCCTTGGCGAAGAGATGGCCGACGTACTCTGGGTACTGCTCTGTCTGGCCAATCAGACTGGTGTAGACCTCACTTCTGAGCTGGAAAAGTCCATCGAGAAGAAGACGCAACGCGACTCATTAAGACATATACATAACAAGAAATTATTAGCTTAAAACAAGAAGATTATGGCAGAGAATCACAACCACGAGCATCATCACGAGATGCCACAGAAGAGCCAGATTGAAGAGGCTCTGAGTAAGTACAACCTCGAGATTTCCGACGAGGAAGTGAAGGAGGCAGTGAAGAAAATCATTGCAGAGAAAGTTCCCGAGAACGACAACCTCGAAGTGAAGAAATTCCTGATGGGTAGCGTGGAGCTGACTACGCTGAAGACCACCGATTCCGACGAGTCTGTGCTGGCCTTTACGGAGCGTGTGAACCAGTTCGAAGAGGCCTATCCTGACCTACCCCATGTGGCCACCATCTGCGTCTATCCTCGCTTTGCTAAGGTGGTATCAGAGACTTTGGAAGTCGAAGGTGTCGAAGTGGCCTGCGTATCGGGCTCATTCCCCAGCTCTCAGGCTCTGATTGAGGTGAAGACAGTAGAGACCTCACTGGCCGTAAAAGACGGCGCCACAGAGATCGATATGGTGCTCAGCGTGGGTGCCTTCCTTAGTGGTGACTATGAGACCTGTGCCGATGAAATCCAGCAGATGAAGGAGGCTTGTGGCGACAAGAAGATGAAGGTGATCCTGGAAACAGGATGCCTGAAGACGGCGGCGAATATCAAGACCGCCTCGATCATCTCAATGTATGCTGGTGCCGACTATATCAAGACCTCTACTGGAAAAGAACAGCCTGCCGCTACACCAGAGGCAGCTTACGTGATGTGCCAGGCCATCAAGGAATACTACGAGGAAACGGGCATACAGATTGGTTTTAAGCCCGCTGGCGGCCTGAATACAGTGATGGATGCACTCATCTACTACACCATCGTGAAAGAGGTTCTGGGCGAAAAATGGCTCACCAACCAGTGGTTCCGTATGGGTACTTCGCGCCTGGCAAATCTGTTGCTGAGTGAGGTGATTGGCGAAGAAGTGAAATTCTTCTAAAGGATTGTTTTTTGAAACGAATTCTCCTAATTTGTTTTAATTAACTCACGAATTTTTCTTAATTAAATAAATTTGTGACAAAATTAAGGTAAAATTAGGGGAATTCGTTTCTTTATTTTGTTCGTTGAATCACGTATTCGAGATAGGCCGTAAAGGCTTCTTTCAACTCGGGTTTCACGCTTTCATCAATGTATTTCTGAGCCTCTTTTGCAAACTCTTCCATCTTGTGTTCAGCGTAAGCGATACCACCATTCTGTTTAGTAAACTCTACTAACACAGCGATTTCATCGGGATTGATCGTGCCAGCCTTCACTTTCTTTGCCAGCGTCTGCATGGCAGGCATATCCGTATGGTTCAACGCATAGATAACAGGCAAAGTCAACTTGCCCTCAGTCATATCATTGCCCGTCGGCTTGCCGATTTCCTTCGAATCATAATAGTCGAAGATATCGTCGCGAATTTGGAAAATCATACCGATATTATGTCCGAATTTTTTGGCCTTTTCTATTTCCTCGTCTGACTCACCAACAGAGATTGCACCAAGGGTAGCACATGACTCGAAAAGTACAGCAGTTTTCTTATCAATCACCTGATAATAAACCTCTTCTGAAATCTCCTGATTTGCGATGTTTGAAAGCTGTAGGATCTCACCAGCAGCTAATGTCCGTCCAAGTTCTGCAAGATGTTGTACGATTCTGTGATTATTCGACAATGCCACACGGAGCAAGGCCGTAGAGAGAATGTAATCACCCACAAGTACGGCCACCTTATTATTATAAGAAGCATTCACAGAGGGCTGACCCCGTCGCTCACTACTCTCATCCACCACATCGTCGTGAACAAGACTGGCCGTATGAAGCAGTTCCAACCCAAGGGCGGCATTCTGAGTCACATCCGATACCTCACCATAGTTCTTCGCGGTGAGTAGAATAAGCATCGGACGCATACGCTTTCCACCTCTTTGACGGATATGTGAAAGTACCTGTTCAAGCAAACCGTCACCTTGCGACAAACTATCGTTGAACAACCTCACAAAGTTGTCCATCTCACCCTCAATGGGCTTACGTATGATTGACAAATAATCCATCTCACAAAGAATTTCGATACAAAAATAGTAAAAATCGTTGGATTTCGAAGAATTTTAAGTAATTTTACACCGAAAATTAAGAAAGTTATGCAGAAATTATTCCTTTTAGACGCGTATGCGCTCATTTATCGAAGCTATTATGCGTTCATCAAAAACCCTCGAATCAACTCGAAAGGTCTGAATACGAGTGCCATCATGGGATTCCTCAATACCCTCAACGAGGTGCTCACCAAGGAGAAACCCACCCATATCGGCGTAGCCTTCGATCCGCATGGTCCAACCTTCCGTAGCGAGGCCTTCCCCGAGTATAAGGCGCAGCGTGAAGAGACGCCAGAGGATATCCGTAAGGCCGTACCTATCATCAAGGATCTGCTCAAGGCTTACCGCATCCCCATCCTTCAAGTGGATGGTTATGAGGCAGATGATGTCATCGGGACTTTAGCCAAAAAAGCCGGTTCCATCGGCGTAGAGACCTATATGCTGACACCAGATAAGGACTATGGACAGCTAGTGAGCGACAATGTATTCATCTTCCGCCCTCGTCATGGAGGAGGTTATGAGACGATGGGACCTAAAGAAGTCTGTGAAAAATATGGCATTCCATCGACGGAATCTGTGATTGATCTCTTGGCTCTGATGGGGGATTCGGCAGATAATTTCCCAGGATGTCCTGGTGTGGGTGAGAAAACAGCCGTGAAACTCATCAATGACTTCGGTTCCATCGAGGGACTCTTAGAACGTTCTTCAGAAATCAAAGGCAAGCTTCGCGAAAAAGTGGAGGAGCATGTCGAAGATATCAAGATGAGTTACTTCCTTGCCACCATCAAGACCGATGTTCCCATCGAGCTCGATATGGAAAGTTTGAAACTTGTCGACCCTGATGAGAACGAATTAGGTAGACTGCTGTCTGATCTGGAGATGAAATCGTTCGCAGATCGAGTTCTTAAAAAAAGCCAAAAACCGCAAATTCCCGTTAACGGGCAACTCGATCTCTTTGCAGAATTTCCTGCCGATGGTGCGAATTTAAGCGAAAATTCGAGTTTTGAGAGCCTGAAAACGGTGAATCACGATTACAAACTCGTTGAAAATGAGGAAGATTTAAGAAAACTGCATGATTATTTCTTGACAAACGAAATTCTCAGTCTAGACACGGAAACCACTTCGACGAGTCCGATTGAGGCAGAATTGGTAGGTTTGAGCTTCGCAGTGAAGGAATTTGAGGCCTTCTACGTGCCGATTCCTGCAAAACGTGAAGAAGCGTTGCGAATTGTTAATATCTTTAAGGACGTCTATGAGAACGAGCACATTTTGAAAATCGGACAAAATCTGAAGTATGACCTTGAGGTATTGCGCAACTACGACATCCATCTGGCAGGTCCGGTGTGGGACACGATGATTGCCCATTATCTCATCCAACCTGAACTGCGTCACAACATGGACTATATGGCTGAGATCTATCTGAACTATCAGACCATCCATATCGATGAGCTTATTGGCCCGAAGGGAAAGAACCAGAAATCGATGCGTGACCTCCTACCCTCTCAAGTTTATGAATATGCTGCTGAGGATGCGGATATCACCTTGCGCCTGAAGAACAAGCTGGAGCCTGAGCTCAAGAAGTTCGAATGCGAAAAGCTGTTCTATGATATTGAGATGCCATTGATGCCTGTATTGGCAGAGATGGAGATGAACGGTGTTTGCCTGGATACAGAATCGTTGCAAGAAACGTCAAAAGTTTTGACGAACCGAATCATTGAATTAGAGGCCAGAATCTACGAACTCGCAGGCGGACAATTTAATATCGCCTCTCCTAAACAAGTTGGTGAAATCCTTTTTGAAAAACTGAAAATCGTTGAGAAGGCCAAGAAGACTAAGACGGGCCAATACGTCACCTCGGAAGAAGTGCTCCAGCAACTGCGAAATAAACATGAGATTGTTGCAGACATATTGGAACACAGAGGATTAAAGAAACTTATCGGCACGTATATCGACGCGTTACCTAAGTTGATTAATCCACAAACTGGTCATATCCATACCTCGTTTAATCAGACTATCACAGCCACTGGACGTCTTTCGAGTAGTGATCCCAATCTCCAAAACATTCCCATCAGAGGTGAGGAAGGCAAGGAGATTCGTAAGGCCTTTATCCCAGAGCCAGGGTGTCTGTTCTTTTCAGCAGACTATAGTCAGATAGAATTGCGTGTAATGGCACATCTGTCGCAAGATGAAAACATGGTGGAAGTATTCCGTGAAGGCAAAGATCTACATGCAGCCACAGCTGCGAACATCTATAAGAAACCTATTGATGAGGTGACACGTGATGAACGCACGAAATCAAAGCGTGCCAACTTTGGTATCATCTATGGTATCACCGTCTTTGGTTTGGCAGAGCGTCTGGATATTCCTCGTGATGAAGCCAAAATGCTGATTGACGGTTATTTCGCCACCTTCCCACAGGTACACGATTACATGGAAAAGTCGAAGGAGATAGCCCGTCAGAAAGGCTATGTCACCACCCTATTCGGTCGTCGCAGATACCTTCCGGATATCAACTCCCACAACGCCACCGTTCGTGGTTTTGCAGAACGAAATGCCATCAATGCCCCCATCCAAGGCACGGCTGCTGATATCATCAAGGTGGCGATGATCCATATCTTCGAACGCTTCAAAAAAGAGGGTATCAAGAGTAAAATGATTCTCCAGGTACACGACGAACTTAACTTC
Organism: Prevotella sp.; assembly: GCA_017650905.1. Lineage (GTDB taxonomy): Bacteria > Bacteroidota > Bacteroidia > Bacteroidales > Bacteroidaceae > Prevotella. The sequence continues at coordinate 11,350 of JAGCDZ010000015.1, forward strand.
AGCGTCTACCCAGAAGAGAAGGAAAAAGTCGAAGCCATCGTGCTCGAAGAAATGCAAAAAGCCTTCCCCTTGAGTGTGCCCCTCGTAGCCGATAGCGGCTTTGGCCAGAACTGGCTCGAGGCCCATTAAATAAGAAAGGTCAGGTTTTAACGCCTGACCTTTTTCTTAATCTATTTCATTGATACCGCCCGTCATATTATGATGGAGGTCTTTCTTTTCAGGATGGCCTGCATAATTGAGGCTTCCAACACCTGAAACGCTACCATTGATATAGTCTGAAGCATAGCAATCGATACCCCCTACTCCACTCACTCTGGCATTCACCTCGCGAGCCTTCATGTCCTTCGCATGGATGCTGCCAACACCAGAACAAGAGTATTCTGCTTCATCCGTCTCGCCATCAATGTTGATGCTGCCCACGCCACTGCATGACACATCAATCTTCTTGGCATTGATTTGATTCAATTCAAACGAGCCTACACCAGAATTCCTGACCTGTAATTCATCTGTCGTCAGACTGTCGAGATGGAGGTCTGCAGCCCCCGAGTTCGTCACCTCGCGGAGAGTTGGTGTATAGACGATAATCACTACATCCTCCGTATGGATATTGATGCCTTTCTTGGCAAATTTGATGTCAAGTTTGCCACCCTTGTTTTCAAATTCAAAGTAGTCAATATAGTTCTCTGGGGCAGAGAGCGTCACACGACTCTTGTCGCTCTGTACCAGCTGGATGGTGCCCACCACATGATTGTCCACCTTGTCGAAAGCTTCCTGTGGATACTTGGCCTTGACAATGTTCTCACTGGGTTCTATGATCTCAACTGCATCACCAACAATTTTCACATTGCATCCTGACAACGAAAGTATCACAGCCGCTAGCGATAATAATAAGTAAGTCTTCATATTCTTTCCTATTTTTGGTTTCACTTTGTCTGTTTGACGCAACAAAGATACAAAAAGTTGCATATAATGAATTATTTTCGTACCTTTGCACCCAGATTTAAACGTTTAAAGAAGAAAATGGCATTAAAATGTGGTATTGTAGGACTCCCGAACGTGGGAAAGTCCACATTGTTTAATTGCTTGTCGAGTGCGAAGGCACAGGCAGCAAACTTTCCTTTCTGCACCATCGAACCTAATGTGGGTGTGATTACCGTGCCCGATGAGCGGCTCACAAAATTGGCAGAGCTTGTTCACCCTGGTCGTATCGTACCTGCCACTTGTGAAATCGTGGATATCGCAGGTCTCGTAAAGGGTGCTTCAAAGGGTGAAGGATTAGGAAATAAGTTCCTGGGAAATATCCGCGAGACGGATGCGATTATTCATGTCTTGCGTTGTTTCGAGGATGAGAATATCACCCACGTAGATGGCACCATCGACCCCATCCGCGACAAGGAAATTATCGATACAGAACTCCAGTTGAAGGACCTCGAAACCATTGAATCACGCCTCGCAAAGACGGAAAAGGCAGCTGCTGCCGGCAATAAGGATGCAAAGGTGGAAGTAACGGTTCTGAAGGCCTATAAAGAGGTGTTGGAGCAAGGCAAGAACGCCCGTATTGTGGAGTTTGAAAGCAAGGACGAACAGGATTGTGCCCGCAATCTCTTCCTATTGACATCGAAGCCTGTACTTTATGTCTGCAACGTGAGCGAGGCCGATGCGAAATCAGGTAATGATTTTACCAATAAGGTCGAGGCATTGGCTAAAGAAGAGGGCGCAGAGGCGATGATCATCGCTGCCAAGACAGAAGAGGATATTGCTGAGCTTGAGAGCTACGAGGATAAACAGATGTTCCTCGAAGAATTGGGCCTCGAAGAGAGTGGTGTGAATCGTCTCATCAAGAAGGCATACGCTCTGTTGAATCTTGAGACTTTCATCACTGCTGGTGAGATGGAGGTGAAGGCCTGGACGTATAAGAAAGGTTGGAAGGCGCCGCAGTGTGCTGGCGTCATCCACACCGACTTCGAAAAGGGCTTTATCCGCGCTGAGGTTATCAAGTACGATGACTATATCCAATACGGCTCTGAGGCCGCTGTCCGTGAGGCTGGAAAACTCGCTGTCGAGGGCAAGGACTACATCGTTCAGGATGGTGATATCATGCACTTTAGATTCAACGTATAAGCTATGATGAACCTGTTGAGTTTTATCGTCTGGGATCCGGACTTGGTGGCCTTTCAATTAGGGCCGATAACGGTGCGCTGGTATGGACTGATGTGGATTATCGGCCTAGCGCTGGCGTATCTTGTGGTGAGACGACTGTATAAGGAGCAGAAAATCAAGGATGAGTACTTCGATCCCCTCTTTATCTACTGTTTTCTGGGCATTCTGATTGGTGCCCGCTTGGGACACTGTATATTCTATCAGCCACAGGATTTTCTCACCTCGTGGAAGGGCATCGTAGAGATGCTTCTGCCTATTCATTTTCTACCCGATGGCGATTGGAAACTGACGGGCTATGCAGGCCTCGCCTCGCATGGTGGTACATTAGGTCTTATCATTGCCCTTTGGCTCTATGTCCGCAAGACGAAACTCAGCATCTGGACCGTTCTCGACAATATCGCCATCGCCACAGGAACGACGGCCTGTTTTATCCGCTTGGGCAACCTGATGAACTCTGAGATTATCGGTAAGATCACAGACGTTCCCTGGGCTTTTATCTTCGAGAAGGTAGATGGCATGCCTCGCCATCCAGGACAGCTCTATGAAGCCATCGCCTACGCGATTCTTTTCTTTATCATGTGGGCGCTCCATAAGAAGATGCCTGAAAAGATTGGTACTGGCTGGTATTTCGGTTTCTGCCTGACCTATATCTTCACCTTCCGCTTCTTTATCGAGTACACTAAGGAGATCCAAGAAGCCTTCGAGGCTTCCCTCCCACTCGATATGGGACAGATTCTCAGCATTCCGTTTATCATCCTTGGTGTTTATTGTATGATAAGGGCTAAAAAAGCTTATATTCAATAATGAAAAGAGCATTTTTACTCATCATATTTGCAGCCCTGACGATGGGTGCAGTGGCGCAAAACATGGTTGCATCGTTTCCTGGCGGACAAAAGGCACTGACAAAGTTCCTTGACAAAAATTTACAATACCCCGATGCTGCAGGAGATTATGGTGTTGAAGGTAGTGTCGTCATGACATTTTTTGTTGAGAAAGACGGCTCATTGTCTGATATTTCCGCTCACGACTGCAAAATTGACCGCTTCAACACAACCAAGTTTTCTCTGGAAACAGAGTCCAAGCAGAAAGAATTGAAAAAGCAATTCGCTTTGCTGTTTGCTAAGGAGGGCGCCCGTGTCATCCGCAAGATGCCCAAATGGGTTCCTGGCAAGGTCAATGGCGAGAGCTTAAGAACACAAATAAACCAACGTATCACTTTTATTGATCCGAACAAATAATATTTTGTGTAACTTTGTCCCCATGAATAAAGGTCTGCGATTTTGCCTGATTCTTTTAGTATCTGTCTTATCCCGTCAGCTGATGGTTGGACAAGACAGCATACAGTTACGACAATGTCCTCTGATTAAGATGGGTGTGGAACAGTTGCCTGACATGAATATTTCACGTTCCGGACATCAGGTATTCTATGCTGGGGGAGAATTAGTAGTGGCCGGTGGTCATACCAACGGCTATGTACCGACTCCTACAGCGGAATATTTCAAAGACGGCAAGTGGCATACAATGCAAATGACCTATACTCATGATTTCGCCATCTCCGTTGTGATGAAATCCGGAAAAGTGCTGTTGGCAGGTGGTTTAGAGCAGCCTACGGGCATAGGCCAGACCTTATTTGCAGAACTCTACGACCCGCTGACGCATACCTTCAAGGGGTTCGGTAATATGCAGCGCAAACGTGCCGGAGCGTCTGGGCTTGAGATTGACAGCGGACAGGTGGTTATTACGGGCAATTGGTACAACGATGACGGCATTGAGTTGTTCCAAGAAGAGCAAAGTGAGAAGGGCGACCATTCTCTCAGGCAGAGTTTCACCTACGTAAAAGATGTGGCGCTCCAACGCTCCTGTCCTCATATCTTTCGAATGATGGGGAATGATGCCTTAATCCTAGGCAATTGTGGCACAAGAGGTGACACCCTGCGCTCTACGTATGCTGAACGTCTGAGGGGCGACAGCGTTTATATCCCTTTGTTTAAGACCTGGCAACCATTATCCGCGGGTGGCCACAATGACGCTGCGAGTTTCATTGGTGACGAGGCAAAAAATGACTATACCTACCTTCTACCTGTACAGGATAGTACTGGCCAAGTGGCCATAGCACGGGTCTGTGGGACAGACATCAGCTTACTGCCAACTGCCTATCCCGTTCCGATGGAGTGTCTGGGGAAAAAGATATGTTATTCGAGTATCATTGCTGACCGTCAGGCTGGGCTTGCACACCTCATGGGCTGCGATGCTGACTACTACACAAGTCCAAAGATTCGCCATTATATACTTAGCATAGACTATGTTCATTCCACTAATAGTGGAGCACCCATCACGCTTTACTACACCGACCCCCTACCCGTAGTGCCCAGTTGCTCACACGTACTGACTTCCGATGGTAATCTGTTGATGGCCGGGGGGCTGATAAACTCCAGCAACTTCACACCCTCGAAGCATGTTTACCTGTTTCGTGTTGGCAGAGAGCCTGTAGACGAACAAGCCTGTGTCAGCCTTTGGCTTGTGTCCTTGTTGATTCTCGCTGCTCTCCTGTTGGTCTGCACGATTGCATACTTTGTTATATATAGGAAGAGAAGGGTGGCAACATCAGGAATGTCAGAAGTCTCTGATGCAGCAAAGACACTGATGGAACGTATCAACAAGGTGATGGAAGAGCAGAAACTCTACCAGAACAGCGAATTAAAACTACAGGATATGGCAGCTATTCTTGGAACCAACCGCCGTTTCATTTCCGATTGTATTAATTCTCAGACAGGCTGTTCGTTTGCCCAGTATGTCAACACCTATCGCATCGAACATGCCAAACGGCTTCTGCGTCAGAATGCTGGCCAGAAGATTGCTGATGTCTATTATGAGTCGGGATTTGCCAACGAGACCACCTTCTTCCGAACATTCAAGTCCGTCACAGGTATGACGCCCAAAGAATGGCTGAGCAAATCGTAAAGACTATATTTCTATGAGAAAATTGACTTACAAAACGCGTTTCGTAAGTCGATTTTGTTGAATTGTAAGTTGATGTACGGCATTTTTCTCTATCTTTGCCGCAAATTCATTAATTAATCATTATGAAGAAATATCTACTTTTATTGGGAGCTGTTTTCATAGCAGCAAGTGTTTCAGCGCAAGAGGAAAAAGACCTGTACAATGGAGGAGGTGTCTGTTACAAACTGAACCCTGAAGACAAAACGGCTACAGCGTCCAGTTTTTATAGAATGCATAAAGGAGAATACACCAATAAGGATTGTTATTCTGGCGATATTGTCATTCCTGCAACACTCGACAATGGATACACCGTGACGGCTATCGGCGATGAGTGCTTTTATTCTTGTCTGCAACTGACATCGATCACGATGCCCAATACAATCAAGATTATTGGGAAATATGCATTCACCAATTGCCATCAGCTGACTTCAATCACGATTCCTGCTTCTATTGAGAAGATAGAGGATCACGGCTTCCACTATTGTTTGGGAATTGAGACGTTGACTATAGAAGATAGTGACACTCCGCTGACAATTGGAAATAGTTCATATACTACTGGAACAGTGTTTTACGAGCTGCGTAGTTTGAAGACGGTATATGTTGGTCGTAACATCGAAAGTGAGCGACCGGCATTTATCGATTGTACTTCCATTACGAGCATGAAGTTCGGTGAAAAGGTAACCAGTCTGCAGAAGTATATGTGTAAGAATGCCTCTAGTTTAGAGGAACTCACTCTCAGTCCTTCCCTCAAGGAGATACCAGAAGAAGCTTTTCATTATTGTAAAGCCTTGTGTAATATCGCCATAGGCAATAATACGAATGTTATTGGCGACTACGCTTTTGCAAGTTGTAGTTTACCCAGTATTAATCTGGAAAATGTTAAGTTGACATCTATTGGAAAATATGCTTTCAGCTATAATACCAAAGCAACTTTCTTGATACTTCCAGAAACACTGACGAAGATTGAGGATTGCTGCTTCCATGAGTGTAGGAGTATTGAGACATTGACCATAGAAGACGGTGACAGTCCGCTAACACTTGGAAATAGTTCATATACTACTGGAACAGTGTTTTACGAGCTACGTGGTTTGAAGACGGTATATGTTGGTCGTAACATCGAAAGTGAGCGACCGGCATTTATCGATTGTTCTTCCATTACGAGCATGAAGTTCGGTGAAAAGGTAACCTGTCTGCAGAAGTATATGTGTAAGAATGCCTCTGGGTTAGAGGAACTCACTCTCAGTCCTTCCCTCAAGGAGATACCAGAAGAGGCTTTTTATTATTGTAAAGCCTTGCGTAGTATCGCCATAGGTAATAATACAAATGTTATTGGCGATAACGCTTTTACAATGTGTAATTTACATGGTATTAATTTGGAAAAAGTTAAGTTGACATCTATTGGAAGATATGCTTTCAGCTATAATACCAAAGCAACTTACTTGAAACTTCCAGAAACACTGACATCCATCGGAGATAATGCTTTCGCAAGTTGTGGGGCCTTGGAGAAAGTCACTAGTAATGCAGTCGCACCACCTACTTGTGGAGGAAAAGACGTATTTTCCTTTGTCAATACCAAAGACTGTAAGTTGATAGTGCCAGACGCTAGTGTTGAGGATTATAAGTCAGCCTTTGTGTGGAAAGACTTCTTCAACATCGTATCAGGCGTCAATGATGTTCAACCCGAAAAAGACATCATCACTGACTACTATACCGCTGACGGTCTGCACTCATCATCTGCCCGCAAAGGTCTGAATATCATACGCACCAAGGACGGTCAGGCCCGTAAGGTCGTCGTACGTTGATCAGATCTCAGAAGGACTCTTTTGTTTGGCTACTTGCCAGATACTATTTTCTTGATGTCGTTAAGCTTATTCAGAGCCTCCAAAGGTGTGAGATTGTTGACATCGAGGCCGAGGATTTCATCACGCACTTGGCAGAGCACAGGATCATCAAGCTGGAAGAAGCTCAATTGCATTCCTTCGCGAGAAGCGGCGATTTCTGCTGTGGGCTTACCTACTGTGCCTACAGAAGCATTCTCGGCCTCCAACTGCTTTAAAATCACGTTGGCACGCTTCACGATTGAGCGAGGCATACCCGCAATCTCTGCCACATGAATACCAAAGGAGTGCTCACTCCCACCTCGCTCTAATTTGCGCAGGAAAATCACCTTGCCATCGACCTCCTTCACAGAGACGTTGTAATTCTTGATGCGTGAGAAGTTTTTCTCCATCTCATTAAGCTCATGATAGTGCGTAGCAAAGAGTGTGCGAGGATGGCCTTTGGCGTTCTCGTGAAGATACTCTACAATCGCCCAAGCGATAGAAATACCATCGTAGGTGCTGGTTCCTCGCCCTAATTCATCGAAGAGTACTAAAGAGCGACTGCTGACATTATTCAGGATATTCGAAGCCTCCGTCATTTCCACCATAAACGTGGATTCTCCAAGGGAAATGTTGTCTGACGCCCCTACTCTTGTGAATATCTTGTCCACCAGACCGATTCTCGCAGCCTCTGCGGGCACGAAACAACCAATCTGGGCGAGTAGTACTATCAAGGCCGTTTGACGCAGCAGCGCCGATTTACCAGCCATATTCGGGCCTGTAATAATGATTATCTGCTGACGCTCATTGTCGAGCAGGATATCATTGGGCACATAACGCTCACCTAGTGGCAGTTCCTTTTCAATCACAGGATGGCGACCTTGCTTGATATCGATAACCTCCGTAGAGTCTATTACAGGACGCACATACTTATTCTCCTCAGCAGCCTTCGCAAAGCTCAGCAGACAATCGAGATGGGCGATGATATTTGCATTGATCTGAATCTGGGGGATATACTCCTGCATGCCCAGAATCAGGTCGTTGAAAAGCTTGGCTTCAAGGCTTAGAATCTTGTCCTCAGCACCTAAGATCTTCTCTTCATACTCTTTCAATTCCTGAGTGATATAGCGCTCTGCCTGAGCCAGCGTCTGCTTGCGAACCCACTCCTGAGGCACCAGATCCTTATAGGTATTGCGCACTTCGAGATAGTAGCCAAACACATTGTTATAGCCTATTTTGAGGCTCGAAATACCTGTCTGCTCTGCCTCGCGCTCCTGGATCTTCAACAGATAGTCCTTGCCACTATAGGCGATGCTCCTTAACTCATCGAGTTCAGCATTCACGCCGTTTCGAATCACGCCACCCTTGGCTACCAACTGTGGCGGGTCATTCTGGATTTCCTTCTCGATTCTGTCACGCAACGACTCGCAAAGATTCAGTTGTTCCCCTACCCGTTTCAGAGCCTCATTATCTGCATACTGACAAGCTGCTTTGATGGGTTGGATTGCCTGCAAAGCCGTCTTTAGCTGCACCACTTCACGAGGCGACACGCGACCTACAGCCACCTTCGAAATAATACGCTCCAAATCGCCTATACGATGAATCTGTTCATCGATACACTCACGGAATTCAGGCTCACGATAGTAATACTCCACGATATCCAAACGCTCGTTGATGGGCTTCTCATCCTTCAGCGGAAACACCAGCCAGCGACGCAGCAGACGACCTCCCATGGGACTCACCGTCTTGTCGATGACATCGAGCAGCGACTTGCCGTCATCCTGCATCGGATGGATGAGTTCAAGACTGCGGATGGTGAACTTATCCAGTCGTACGTACCTATCCTCTTCGATACGGGAAATCGAGGTGATATGCCTTATCTGAGTATGCTGCGTCTGTTCGAGGTATTGCAGGATGGCTCCTGAGGCGATGATGCCATTCTGAAGATGATCCACGCCAAAGCCTTTAAGATTTTTCACGTGGAAATGCTTCAGTAGCTTCTGCCTACCCGTCTGGTCTGTGTACACCCAGTCATCGAGCTCAAATGTAAAGAATTTATTGCCAAATTTCTGTTCAAACTGCTGTTTCTTGCCACGCTCGAAAAGCACTTCCTTTGGTGAGAAATTCGCCAACAGCTTCTCCACATAGTCGACAGTGCCTTCGCCTGTCAAAAACTCTCCTGTAGAGATATCCAAGAAGGCTACACCACAAGCCACCTTTCCGAAATGCACTGCAGCCAGGAAATTGTTCTCCTTATAGTTCAGCACATTGTCAGACAAAGCGACACCAGGTGTAACTAATTCCGTGATACCACGCTTTACGAGTTTCTTCGTGAGTTTGGGGTCTTCGAGCTGGTCGCAGATGGCTACACGTTTACCTGCTCTGACGAGTTTTGGAAGATAGGTATCGAGAGCATGATGGGGGAAACCCGCCATCTCGTCACCCTTATTGTAACCATTGTTACGATGCGTCAGCGTGATACCAAGAATCTTCGCAGCAGTCACAGCATCCTCGCAATAAGTTTCGTAGAAGTCGCCACACCTGAATAGCAGCACCGCATCAGGATGCTTTGCTTTCAGGTCGAAGAACTGCTTCATCATCGGGGTGAGCTCACCGTCTTTCTTTGCCATCTTTTGACTTTTATTATTTGAGCGACAAAGTTACAAAGATTTTCCGAAATGGCAAAAAGATTGTTAGCTTTTTCAATGAAAATACTCCCTGTGGATTTTGTTTCCACAGGGAGTATATCATCCCAAAAGGGTAGGGGAGAGTGATTACTTCTGAATCAGCTTCTGACCGTTCTTAATCACAACACCCTTATAGTTAGCGTCAACGCGCTGACCAGCGAGGTTGTAGATAAAGCCATTATCTACCTTCACAGTCTTCACGGTCTGAATAGCATCAGTGCCTGAAGTAATCTCAATCTTATAGATATGGCAACCATTGGTGTTGTAGACAATCACGTCACCAGCAGTCTCGATAGTCCAAGAATGAGTATCCTTTGTTGTTGGATTGAAGGAGTCGCCAATCTTCGTGGCATCATCAACCGTCTTTCCGTCTTCTGACAAACCAGCATAGAGTTCAACACCACGAGCCTCAGCAGGCTTGTGAGATTCAACCTCCATCGTGATAGTAGAACCAGCAGCTACAGCAGGAATAGCGAAGCAAGGAACCTTCTTCTTGCCACCACCCAACCAAAGGTATGCACCACCGGCATAGTCACCAAGTGATGTAGAAGGATAGTTAACGGCAATAGCCAGTGAGCGAGCGGTGCTATAGACGCTAAAGAACTTCAGGCCCTTGAGCTCCTCAATCACTACACCATTGGCAGAGAGCTCGCCATCGGCATTGGGCTCAGCTACACTCCAGAAGCAGTTATCCTTAGAGGCTTCCGTTGGATCGGCACCTGCCTCAGCATCAGCAGCTTTCTCTACATCGCTCCAACCAGAGGTCTTGCTGGCAGCAGCATCAGCCTTCAGATTAGCAATCGTAGCATCGCTCCACTTTGTGAAGTCCCAAACCTGAGCGCCTTCAGCAGCAGCCTTCTTGATTTCAATGACTTTCACGTCAACCAGTTCCACAGTCTCCTTATAAGTCTTTCTGGGACCTTCGACAGTTATTTCGTCACCAACTTCGATACCAAGGCTTGCAAAATTCTTGGTGTTACCCTCTGCATCGAGCGTACCATAGATATATACCTTTCCTGTTGCATCCTCCAGATACCAGTTGCCATAAGTCGTATTAGCTATCTCAACGCACTTACCGGTCACGCGATAGACAGTACCATCAGTACCAGCCAGAATCTCTGCACAGGTAGCAGTCGTTACCTGAGGCTGAGGAGTCTCTCCTCCTTCATTCTGGGTTACACCATTCAGAGAGTAGATGTAAGCTTTCTTTGAAGAGGTCTCTGGAGTGCCATTATAATTTGTCACCTTTCCACAGACAATCACTTCATCACCCACCTTAATCTGTGTATTACCTTCTACCCAAGATTTGTTCTCCAGATAGTAGACAGAATAGCACTCAAAGGTGAAATCATTTTCTCCGTCAGAAGAGATAAAGAATGTAGCTGTTCCATGCTGGGCATCGAAAGGATAAAGGATAGAGGCAATCTTA
>JAGCDZ010000016.1 GCA_017650905.1 Prevotella sp.
ACGCTTAGGTGCCTTGAAGGTCGTAGAGGTCTCCTCCTCATCGAAATCATCCTGCGCAAAAGCCACTGGGCTTGCTACAAGGAATGCAATCAAAAATAGAAATATCTTTTTCATCATCGTCATTATTCGTTATTAGCCCATAAGTCGTTGTATTCCTTCGGAATGAGGAAGACACCAGCCACACGCATCTGCTGATCGTATTTCTTACGGTTGGCAGAAGAGGTGTAGCTCTTGGTGTGCATCATCGTCAGGCTGGGATAAGCATCCAGGCCATGATAACAGACAGGGAAGGTAAACTCACCAAGATCAATGACGTTGACACGTCCTGGGTCGCCAACATAAGTCAGCGTCTCTGTGCTCGCACCATTATCGGTCGTAATCTCCGATGAGGCCTTTGCACCCTGAGGCAGCACAGTGAGTTGCTGCTTGTTGTCGGCATCGGTCCAACTGAGATAGAAGCGCAGGTAGTAAGGCTTCACATCGGCCAGCGGCTCCTCCACCTGGGCAGGAACGGTGACCACATAGATGTGATAGGTTGTTGAACGGACACCCTGACCCTGACCGCCTCCACGTCCAGTTCTCAGAGCGAAACTGAACTCCGGCTTACCCGTCGTACCATCGATATTGGCACTATCGACAGCCACGTAAGTGAAGAAGCGTGATGTCTGAGGGAAGAGCCACTGGTGGAACATCCTCGGCACCTTGCTGAAGAGGCTATCGCGTCCTGCCAGGTCTGCCAGGGGGATGCTATGGGTGGTCAGCTTGGTCACCTTCATCGTGGCCTCGGGCTCGATGACGGTGATTCTCGGATTGTAGGTATTCCAAGAGCTGAAGGTCAGTTGGTCGATGGTACGCGCCACGCCATTACTCATCTCGTTGACAGCGATGGTGTGGTTCAGCACATCCTGCATATTGGTAAGTGACCGGCCACTGGTGGTATAAGCCGTATCCCTGGGGGCAAAGGAACCGTTGCCAAAGAGCGGCTGGTTGCCCTTGTACCAATTAGAGAAGACCAGGTTGTTGACAATGTTCCGGCAGGTCAGAGAGTCCTGCAACAGGCCGTCAGCCTCAGCGGCCTTGTCGGCCTTGGCATCGGTGGCTTTCATTGAAGAGGCCACAAGCGTCTTCTTCTCAAGATCCATGTAGTCCAACTTCGGAATGTAGTTGTAGCAAGGATTGATGGCTGCATAAGCCTCTGTCCATGCCTGGTCGTTGGGAATCAGCATGCAATAGGTACTGTCCTCATCCTCGAGGTTGGCTCTCATGATGGAGTTGATCACATTGTTGCGCTTCTTCATCACAGAGTCCAGATAGGTCTGCTTACCATCGCGGAGCGGGCCGATGACGGAGGCATTGACATCGAGGTAGTACTCATCGTATTTCTGGATGTAGTTCTTGAGCAAATCACAGCCCGAGAGATTATCGATGTTCTCATAGAGGTTGTGGTAGAACTCCGACATGCCATTCAGTTTGTGCATCACGCCATTGGTAGCAGGGATATTGATGGCACTGTAGCCAATGCCATCGAAGGACTCCTGGCTAAAGGGATGGTGCTTGGCATTGAGCGAGATAATCGTCGTGCTTGCCAGCGCACTGGAGATGGGGTAGTTGTACTCCGTCATGTGCTGCTGCATGAACTGCTTGACGATGGTGGCACTGTCACTGGCCTTTAGGCGATTATACTCTGCATCGCTGATGGCAGCATCGACAGGTGCCCAGACAGTATAGAACCGCGGGCTATTGAGCGCCTCGGAGAACTTGCACTGCTGTGCCAGCGAAGCGAACTTGGTCAGCTGCGGGTCGCTGGAGATCGTCTCCCACAGCGTCTGGCTGGCACTGGGATGATCACCTGCAGACGGCTCTGAGTTGTAATCAGAATAGTCGGAGCAGGAGGTCATGAAGAGGTGAGAGGTGAGAGGTAAGAGGTAAGAGAGTACCCCCATGATCATGAACCTCACCCTGTTTTTATTGTTAATCTTGGTAATCATAATTTTCAATTATCAATTTTCAATTATCAATTTCTATTTTAGTACCAGTCTTCTGTCATGGTCTGGCTATTGACAATGTCAAGCGGCACCAGTTCGATGAAGTCGAACGACCAGCCGAGGTTGGCATCGTTCACCAGGTTCTTGATGCGCAGCCAGTAATCCTTACCCTGCTCAAAGCGCTGGGTAGTGATGATACGGCGTAGCATCATCGTACCATAGCCCGTTTCGGAGCGACAGCTGGTGGAGCCGATAATCTGGCTGGCAGCAGAATAGATATCATTCTCGTTATAAGTCAGCGGGTCGGTCACAGTGTTATAAGTACCACGTGAGAAGGAAGCCGGCGCACGCATATAACCACGCACATGCATACGCTGGTCGCTCGCTACACCGCAGTCGGAGGTCTCGTCGTCGGCACGATTCACAATGTCCTCATAACCGATGGTGGCATCCTGGTAGGGGTTGGCACATGCATCAAAGGGGATGCCGATGGCCACCATATCCGACTGCTTGGAGGTGTTACCGAGATAGAACTGCATCAGTCCACCACGCGCCATCGGAGGATAGATGATACGCAACTCATAGTCGCCGGTAGGCACATGCGGCAGTTTGACGGCGAAGTCGTAAACATCCCATCCCTGGAACTGGTCGGAGTTGTTGGCACGCCAGGCACCCATCACGCAGAAACGCAGCAGGGTACCGGGATTGTAGCAGACGATATTATCGAAATAGTTGTTCTGGAAAGCGATACGGTTACCGTCACCACCACCGTTCAGGGTGCTCACTTCTGCCGGCGTGGCGAAACGTAGGCCGTTGTTAATCAACTCATAGAGGAAGGTGGACGAATCAAGGCGCAGACGCTCGTGGAGCGCGTCCTTTGCATTCTGATCGTACTTCAGAATACCCTTGATACGATGGATATAGCCGTTGAGCGTCTCTATGCTCTTATTACGGTTGACAGACACGCCTTTGAATACCAGCGTGTGGTCGCCGTCGTTAGGCATACCGAACATGCCGAGTCGCTTGGTCAGCGTGTTGTTGGTCAGATAACGGTTCAGCCACAGATCCTTGGTGGTCTTGGGGTTCGTTTCCCATACCTTCAGGAGGGTATTGGGGAGCATGGTCTCAAAATACTCCTGCGGCTCATAGCCGAAGCACAGGTTCCAGGAGGCGTTGGTCTGGGCATTCTTCTCATAGACGATGCGGTCGATAGGCATACCGGCACGCAGGATATGATAGGCCACAAACATATTCACCACATTAAACCGATTGGTATAGTCGTCGCCAGTGCTGATCTTAATACCCTTCTCATTGACATAGTCATACCAGGCACCGCAGTTGCCATACCACTCCACACATTTCTCTTTCAGGTCGGCAAAACTGTTGATGCCGGCAGCGCGGAACACATCGTCGGTCTCGGCAAAGACGGTCCACTTGATCATACACTCCTTAGGGTAATAGATGGAGTTACCATCACGGTCGTTGTGGTTGTTGCCCAAGTCGTAGGTGATGGCCGTACCGTCAGGGTTGTTCTTGCGTTCAATCATGAGGGTATCGGTAAAGCCCGTTGCCTCAAGGGCAGCATAGAAGATGCTCAAGTCTTTCTCGCCCTCCACACGCAACTGGTCGTCGGTGGTGCGGTCGGAACGTGGAATCACATTCGAGCAGATATGCAGGATGCCGTTGATGGCCTCGATATCGCCATCGAGGATGGCAGAGAGGTCGTTGAGACTGGTCAGTCCGATAAACTCTTCTTTGTAGGCATCCTCGCCGAAACTGCCGACACGGATGCTACGGCCAGTCTTCATCGTAGTCCAAGTGGTGGCAGTACCGTCGAGATCCACCTGCAGGTGCTCCTCACCGGAGAGGTGGAAACGGGCGATATCGTCGCACAGGGAGTCAGACATCAGTTCCACTTTCGCCATCACGTCGAGGCTGTTCCAACCGGCATCTTCCTTGATGCCGTTGTGCTTCAGTTTGGCCTTGGAGATTAGGTAGGACTCATCGTTATAGAGACTGTCGAGATAAGCGTTCACGCCATCGTTGACCGGTGCGAAACACGTGTATTCACCATACGTTCCCATATACTTGTCGAACTTACCCTTTTGCAGGATGCGGTAGAAGGCACTCAAATCAGACCGGTCACGCAACATTTCTGCAATGGTCTTCTGGTCCGAGGAGAAAAGATTTGAGCCATCTGGTTCCTCATTACAGGAGATAAAGAGGCAAGAGGTAAGAGGTAAGAGGTAAGAGAATACCACTATCATGATCCTCATCCAATTCATATTATTTATCTTCGTATTCATAATCTATAAACTATAAACTCTAAAATATAAACTCTCATCTAGTACTTCGAAGCAGATTTGTATACAGGATTCTGTACAAGACTGGTATTGATTTCCACCTCGTCCTGATTGATCGGCATGTAGAGATAACGCTCGTCACGCATCTTTGCCTTCATGGCAGTAGGCACGGCATACTTACGCAGTGCCAACTCGAAGAACGCATCGCTATTGGTGACATAGCCCTCCGTCAGTTTTCTTCTCAAATCGGCCTGTGTCTCAGTGTGACGGTAGTTATAACGCATCAGGTCGAACCAGCGCTTGCCCTCAAAGCACAGCTCACGAGCACGCTCAGCCAGCACCAGTTCCTCCATCTTGTCCCTATAGACGGTATACTTCATGGTGTAAGAACCCTTGTTGGCATCAGACAATGCGCGGTCGTTAACGAACTTACAGATAGCGAAGGCCTCCTCGTTGCGGGTATCGCCCTCGGCCTTACCACCCATGTTGTAGAGCTGTACCAGGGCCTCAGCCTTCATCAGCATTACGTCGGTGAGACGATAGAGAATCCAGTTCTGATAGACCTGAGCACGGGTGTCGCGCTTGCTATCGGCAGTATTGTTGGTGCCTGCATAGTTTGTCGCCACGAACTTACGGACGCCGAACTGCTCGGTATTCGTGCTAGTGGCATCGTAAACAAAGTCGTAAAGGCGCTGGTCTACACTGTTAACCCAGACGCCATTACCTGTAGCATCGACCTTTCCGAAGATCGGCGCAGCCTTCAGATAGCCATAGCCGTTGTTGCTGGCACTGTTGTAGCGGAAGTACATTTGGTCGAGACCTCTGTTGTTGGCATTGGAGTTGCGGAACTGCAGTTCGAAGATGCTCTCATCCGCATTCTGGCCTGTCTGTCCGAAAAGGTCATCATACATTTCACTATAGTCGGAGAGATAGTAATCCTTCATCTCCTCATCGCCATAGCGACGACGGCGAGGATTCTGCTCATAGGCTTCCTTCTTCGCCTGGATCACCTTATCGCAGTATTTTACACAAGCCTCGTAGTCGCTAGCACTCCGATTGATGGAACCGCGCCAGAGATAGATATCGGCCAGAATGGCATTAATACCATCCTGGTTCAGATAACCCTTGTCACGCCAGTCACCATAAGTAGAACCTGAGACGGCATACTTAGAAGCCTCTTCCAAGTCATTGATACACATGGTAAGTACTGAATCTGGATTAGCCTGCGGTGCGTTGAGGTCGTCACTACTGTTCAGGTAAGCACCGGGTGTCACAGGGATATCATGGAACACTTTTGTGAGATAGAAATAGCAGAACGAACGCAAGGCCAACATCTGTGCCTTATTGGCATCATAGTCGCCACGCGTATAGTCCGGATCCACGGCAATCACGCTCTCAGCCTTCTCCAGCACCAGGTTACAGTAGTTGATGGCTGAATAGAAGGGATACCAAGAAGTAAATGCATTCTCTGTCTCGATATTGCAGGAATAGATCTGCTGCAATGCCGTTCTGTAGGTAGCACTGGTAGGCAGTGTAGAGGTCACCACAAGTTCATCGGAACGGAAGTCACCCCAGACGATCATATTGCGTATGGCAGCCTCATCTCTCAACTGTGCGTAGGCGGTTGCCACAACGGCATCCACTTCGCTTTTCTTCTGCCAATAATCGTCGTCGACAGTCTTGTTGTCAGGCAAGATGACCGTATCGACACAAGATGTGAGGAAAGAAGGAGAGAAGGAGAGAAGGAGTAAGTAGAATACTCCTGCCATAGTTTCCTTCATCCTACTATTTATATTTATCTTTGTCATCATAATTCTCTTTTGTTCTTATGTTATTATGTCTAAAAAACATCTGTTCTTATGTCTAGAAGCCAAAGCTGAGGCTGGCAGTGATAGACTTAGACCTTGGAGTGGTCGCACCATCAGAGGCTGGTGTATAGGTTCCAGAAGCAATTTCCGGATCAATACCAGTGTACTTCGTCCAACAGAAGAGATTGTTCATTGTCACATAAGCAGAAAGCGAGTTCACACCAAGTTTCTTAAGCGACTTCTTAGGAACGCTGTAAGAGATCTGCAGGTTGTTGAAGCGCAGGAACGAACCGTCCTCAACGAAGCGCGAGCTCACCTGATAGTTATAGCCCGTTCCGTAGAGGGCACGTGGTATCTGCGTCACATCACCATCCTTACGCCAGCGGTAGGTAACCGACGAGCACTGGTTCTCTGTACCATACATGCTCTCCAGACCCATACGAGCCGTATTGATGATCTTATTACCCCAACGGAAGTTGAAGCGGGATATCAGTCTCCAGTTACCATATTGGAATGTGAAGCTGAAACCACCCTGCATCTTCGGCAGTGAGTTACCCAGATACTTGATATCGAGTTCATTGATCGTACCGTCGTGATTGACATCTTCATAGATGGCATCACCACCCTTGAACTCATAATCTGTATCACCATAATAATAAGCCAGGTGCTTGGGCACACCGGTATTGGTCATGATGACCTTACCATCTTCATCAGTAGCCACGGGGAAGGTCTTGCCTTCAGCCAGCTGCTGGTTGATCCACGCCTCGTAGTTCCAGTCGTAGGCCTCGCCACGGGCAGCAGCCTGCTGTTGTAACTGGAGTTGCTTGGTATTATAATTGGTGAGGTAGTCGTAAGTATATTGGAACACGCCTAAGTTCTGGAATCCATAGATAGAGCAGAGCGGGTCGCCCACCACGACGCGGCTGAGGATAGACTTAGATCCGCGATTACCCCAACTGGGCTGCGAGTTCAGGTTGTCCAATACGCGCTGATCCATCTCCAGCAACTTGTTGACGTTCTGAGCCAGGTTGACGCTGGCAGTCACCGAGAACTTCTTGATCCTGATAAACTTATTAGCGGTGACCGAGAGTTCCCAACCTTTGTTCTCCATCTCACCCACGTTTCCGTAAGAGAGTGCGGTCGAAGTGTTCCAGGTAGCAGAAGTAGGAATAGGAAGTCTCTGCATGATCAGATCTTTGGTATTATCCTTATAGAGGTTCAGGTCAACCTCAATCATATCCTCGAGGAAACCTACGTTGAAACCGAGGTTCAAACCCGTCTTCTTCTGCGGACGCAGGTCGTCGAGCTTCATACCGCTCATCGTGGTGTAATAACTCGTTCCATAACGCCCGGCACGTGAATTATACTGGTTAAAATAGTTGTCGACTGCAACGCTGGAACTACCTGTAATACCCCAAGATCCACGGATACCGAACATCGACACGACCTTACGCAGAGGTGTGAAGAACGGCTCTTCGCTGAGGTTGTATCGCAGGGATACAGCCGGCGAAATAAACCACGGATTCTTCGGTCCGAACTTAGAGTTACCATCGCCACGCAGTGAGAAACCAATCGTATAACGCGACTTATAGGAGAAGTGAGCGTTGTAGATAAAGTCCTGCCAGGCTGACTTTGTGCTGCTGGGCTGATTGTCCATTCCTATCAGGCTGGCATCGATAGTTGCAGATTCTATGCCGTTAGGGATAGAGTTCTGACCAGTGTACTGATACGTATTCTTCTGCGTACCGGCCTCATATCTTGCCAACATGGTAAGATAGAAGTCTTCGTTCTTGAAAGCAGGTGTGAAAATCAGTTCCACACGCGATCCCATCTTGAACTGGTTGGTTTCGGTATTGGTGATGAAATTATAATTCTCATCCGTATATCTGCCGTTAGAAAGACTTCCAGGCATATAGGTCGGCTTCGAGTAGGCATAAATATCGAAGTAGACGCGGCCGTTAAAGGTCAGACGATGCTTACCGTTTTCAGTGCCGAGCAACTCATACTTGATATTGAAGTCAGGCACGATGCTGTAGGTCTGTTCCTTCTGCCAGGATTTGTTAGCGTATGCCACAGGGTTACCGATAGCCACCACGTCCTGCAACTCTGTCGATGTGTAGTTACCATCGTCAGGCGTCATACCGTTCATGGTGGGATTCATCAGGAAGTAATCACCGGTGTTATTGTTAAACTGGTCCATGCGCCAGATGCTGGCATTCGGTGCCATCGTCAGAGCCATGGCCAGCAGGTTGTTATGCGAACCGCCACTCTTGCTACTACCTTTTGTATAATTCTTCAGGTTGTCGGTATAAGTCAGTGCGAAGTTGGTAGAGAAACGGATGCGGTCAGACACATTGTAGTCGAGCACCAAGCGTGTGGTCAGACGATCCATCTTTTGCTTGATGATGGTACCCAACTGATGGCTGTAACTACCAGAGATACGGAATGTAGCCTTCTGACCACCACCGGTGATATTGAAGTTAGCCTCATGTTGCTCACCGAACTGCTTCACAGCATCTACCCAATCGGTATTCTTGTTCCAGTTGTTGGCCTCGGCCCATGACTCAGCAGGGATATAATTGATCTCGTTGATGGTCGAGGTGGCAGAAGAACTCTGTGTGGGGTTATAGAACTCCTCCTTGAGCATCATGGTGTAGTTGTCACCATTCAGCAGGTCGTAGCCTTTTGGCATCCAAGTACCTGTGAACTTATAGCCTAAGGTCACTTTTGGTTTTCCGCGTGCACCACGTTTGGTGGTAATCATAATCACACCGTTGGCACCCTGTGAACCCCAGATGGCCGTAGCAGCAGCATCCTTGAGCACCTTGATGTCAGCGATATCATCCACACTCACGGCGAGCAACGACGAGAAAGCCTCCTCATCGATATTCTCCGGGTCGAAGTCAGCCTTGTCATATTCAAAGATCTTGTCATCCACCACAATCAGCGGTTCTGCACTACCACTCAAGGTCGACACACCACGCATACGCATGGACGTACCGGCACCGAGGTTACCAGAGTTGTTGACGATATCCAGACCGGCAATCTCACCCTGCAGGGCCTCATCGGCTGAGGTGAAGGCCATACCATCCACCTTATCCATGCTGAAGGTCTGCTGCGATACGGATATCTCGCGCTTGTCGATGTTCAGACCGCCCGAACTGGTGCGGCGTCCCTTGACAACCACTTCGCTTACGGTCGTATTCTCACTCTCCATCTTGATATTGAAGGTGGTCTGACTGCCGATATTGACAATCTTGGTCTTGTTACCAACATACGAGAATACGAGTTTATTCTTCGGGTTCTTAATCTCCATGGAGAAGTTACCCATCATATCAGTCTGTGTCGCGCTGACGATACGGTTGTTGGCATCACGCTCCACCACATTGGCCATCATGATCGGCCCCATGGCATCTTCCACCGTACCTGATATGACTTTACTCTGCGCCAGCATCGTCTGAGCGATGACGGTAAACAGGAGTGTCAATAGAAATTTATATTTTGACATATTCTATAAACTATAAACTATAAACTTTAAACTCTAACCTTCAAACTTAATACTGTCGGTTGCTGTTGAAACATAGAGGTGTGTCAATACCATGAACTGTCACGAAGGCCGATGTTTCTATGATGTTGTACGATCCAGCCGTACCGGTCTTCTCCGATGTCGTGATGTCACGGGCAATCAGGTTGGCAGTGTTTGAAGAAGCATTGATGGTCACCGCCGTATTGGAGGCGTCCTTCACCGTAAGTTTGTAGTCACCGCCAGAAACGGTCAGCGTCTGGGCAATACCGAGCGCATTCGAACAGAACGTAGAGAAAACAGGCTCCGGTGTGGTCAAACCCGTCTCGGGATCGTAATTCTTGAAGTAACGGTCGGCAAAGAGCGAACTGTTCTGAGTGTGGTAGCGTACGAACTTAGACATCTTGTCGAGTTGTTCCTTCACATACTTCGAAGCATCGTCCTGACTCTTGAATCCGTACTGATCTGCTACACTCTCCCAGTTATTCACAATAGCCATCACCTCTTTCCAAGTAGGCAGGCCCATGGACTGCTGTGCCTTGACCATCGCCTCATAGGTAGGCGCATAGATGGTGTAGTTATAAGCACTGAGCATGCCCCAGTTATCATTATCGTCAATCACGCGATAGGCCTTCATTTTTGTCTTTTTCTGGTCTTCCGTCTCGTTTTTGTCGCCAGTTACAATACCTGCGAAGGTATAGAGTTCCTCATTGTTGAACTGCAGACAGAAGTTGAGGAAGTGGTCGTATTCAGGAGCATTCACGTCATAGTCGGCATTCTCGTCATAGAACTCCGGACGCGACAACGTCTGCATCACACTTGTGATAGTAGGCTGAATCGGATAATCCAAACGATACACCGTACCATTCTCAATCTTTGCATCAGCGCTATTGATATCAAAGACCTCAGTGATGGTCGACCATTGTGAGGGGTCGTTCATCTGCAGACCGCCTGCCACCTTGTTGTCATTGACAACGACAACACCGCCATGCTTGGTCTTATAATATTTATTGCCATAGAGTGCATACTGAGGATTGCCTTTACCTGTCTCTGTGGAATCGGCAAGCACGATGGTGCAATAGTCCAGTAAATCCTTGATCTGGCTATTGAACATACCAGTCTCAATATTTATATCCTGTGCACCAGCAGTCTCTACATAGGAACTGAGCTGATTGTAAGGACCAGACTGATAGATATATTTCTTGACCATAATGTGGAAAGAGCCATCTGCCTGCGGATCGAAACGGAAGCGCAATCCTTTCAAGCCGTCAGCATCCCTCACAGACGTAGGATCGATGACAATGAACTGTGTCTCATTATCCGTAGGGACGAAGAGACCATAACGTGCCTTCATCGAGAGCAGGTAGTAATACATGTCGGCACCGAGTTTTGATGGTGTTCCAGCAGTAATCTGGTGGTCGTTGAGCATCTCACCCATGGTGCGCATGTCCTTATAGACTGATGCAGGACCGAGTACAGAGTTATACAGCTTCGGCCCAAAGAGTTTGTTCATCTTATACACCACACCATTGTTGGCGATAGTGACATCGTAGTTACCGTCACTTTTACGAAGAATGTCATCTCTGGTCACATCCAGGAACTCGAAAGCATCGTTCTGCACCGTAGAGAAAGTGCTGGGCACGGTCTTGGTGAGATAAGGCTTCATCACGTTGTTCAAGATGCTGGCAAAGATCGAAGGATCGTTGTTATAGATGGCATCGAGATGGTCGTTAAGTGTCGAAGATGAGAGTTCAAGGCCAGGAACACCCAGGTTCTTGAGGATATAGGCCGACTCCTTGAGGAAATAGTCTTCTACAGCCTTATCAGAAGGAGCAAGGAAAGCAGCAATCTCCGCATCATCGTCCACAGGCTGGCCTTTCATCGTAGGATTATAGTAGTTCCATCCCGGGTCGAAGTCAAGCAGACGATTATCGGCAACGGTCATACCGCGTATAGGCTGTGCCAACTTTGAACGCTGTGAGTTCTTACTCAGATAGCGGATGGCAAACACCGTATCCTGACTGCTGCCACCCGAGGTTTCGTTATATTGCTCCGTCAGCGTCAGATCCGGATCTGGGAAACTGTAATAGTCCAGCATACGTGAGATAAAGCGTGTGTCGCTGCCTGCACGCAGAATCTCAGCCATGTTGCCAGGATTCACGAGCACCTCGTTCAACTGGTGGATGTAACCGTTCTGGCAAACCACATCACCCTTAATCACCTTGCGGTCGAAGACATAGGCATCGCCGTCAACATAGTCCTGACCAGTCAGCACCTTGAAATCGCTGTCATCGCCCGTCACGGTCATGTTGTTGTTAAGCATGTACTCACCCGTCAGATGCACCATCGGTGCTACTGTGTTGTCAAACACAGCCAGGATGGAATTACGGCCTCCTGTCTGAAAACGGGAGAAGTACTTGTTGTTGGCAGGCATGTCCTGAGCCGAGAACGGGGTCACAGCATAAGAAAGACGCATGTTTGTGGCATGCTTCACCAACTGGCCCTGCAGCATGTTGCCGGCATTGTTCTGCATGTTGGACAGCGTACCTACGAGGATGGCATTGTCAATCATGGTTGAGAACAACAACTCTGCCTTCTGTGAATGAGTTAGCTGTTCATAACTGCTCACTCCAAACTTGTTGTTTCCCCCTGCAAAGAATCTTGCAAAGGCTTCATCATTGGCGGGGAAGATCGTCTTACTACCAGTTTTGCTCAGCACCTCCGTATAACCTAAGTCATCTATCAGCTTGCAGTACGTATTGAACGTGCCTTCAAGCTGTGAAGACTGCTGAAGCTCTTTGTAGATACTCTCGCCAAGCCAAGATGGCAATTCTCCCTCCGGCACCAGATAGTCCTTCTTACAGGACATTAAGCCTATGCACAATAGGGATGCATACAAAAAGAGTTTTTTCATAAATGGTTTGTTATATTAATAATTATTTGATTTGCCAGTAGGATAGCATTATAACCACACATTTCTGCGTGGTATACGGATTCGACTTGCAAAATAACAAAAAATTATTGAATCTTGCAACTATTTAACCATCTATTTTTTTAAATAGGTGCCATTTCGCCAAATAACCAAGACTTATTGTCAAATAACTAAGCCTTATTGTCAAATAGGCTATCAAATAGGCTACCCTTATTGTGGAATAACCCTGCCTTATTATCAGATAAGTGCCACTTAACAAAATTCCCCCGCAGCGGATACTGCAGGGGAATGATTATAGGATTTGAAGGAGATTACTTAACCACGAACTTCTTACCGTTCTGGATGTAGATACCCTTAGTTGGAACTGTCTTTAGCTTCAAACCACTGAGTGTATAAATACCATCAGCATTAGGAGCTGCTTTTACAGACTCAATACCAGTTGGATCAAACGGCTCCGTTGCACCAGCGGTAATGCGCTGAATTAACAGGTTATCGAACCAAGGACGACGGTCGTTGTTATTGTAGTTGGACTGGAGGATGAACTTTGTAGGAATAGCCTCAAGAATAACCTCATTAGAAGTGGTCGAGCCGTTAACGCTGCTAATGGTACAGTACATAGACTTTCTACCATAATCCATAATCACCTCGAAATGAGTCTTCTCCAGAGGATTAGATGTAATAGAATCTGTAGCATCAGCAGGAGAAGCATTGTTATAACTACTACCAGACTTAGCCCAAATATAGCTCAAATCAGCCTCACATGTATTCGTGGTGTTCGTGCCATCATAGAAGTTATGGAAAATACCGAATATATCAACATCTTCAGCATCCTTCAAGAAGAAGCCGAGGTTACGGCCAGAAAGGCCCTGAACGTAGAAGTCGCAGGCAACCTTAAGGATATTGGTGCCCATAGAACCATTCTCCGTCGGGTCGAAGGTAACTGTACCAGTACCATTACCAACACGGAGGTAACCCTTCCACAACTGCTCACCATTATCCCAGAAGCCCTTCTCAAACTCTTGGCTTGAAGCTGCCTGAGGACTGAATGAAGACAGAACCATTGAACCTACAGCTCCAGGATTAGTATAAAGAGTATTTCCTG
Source organism: Prevotella sp. (assembly GCA_017650905.1). GTDB lineage: Bacteria > Bacteroidota > Bacteroidia > Bacteroidales > Bacteroidaceae > Prevotella. Next base: position 13,654 of record JAGCDZ010000016.1, read on the forward strand.
TTTCTAAGTCGAATTCTTCAACTACAGCCTTCTCGAAATCTATATCAACAATCGTTGCGATGCAGTTTGCAGGAATCGTCGTAGTAAATACAGAAACTGCCTCTTCCAATTCAGCATTAGCAGTTACGATAGTTGCAGCATTCTCCTCGCTATACTGTGAAGCCTTCATCTGAGCCTGAATACCCTTAGCTTTATCAATAGCAGCCTGAAGCGCATCCTTACCAGTAGCAGCATCGTATAAACGCATCTTTATTGTTGTCTCAGCATTGTCGATGACAGCCTGCATAGAATTCAACGTATCGTTTTCAGCAAGGAACTCCTTGTTGGCAGCAATGATGAACTTGGTGGCCTCCTGATAAACCTGATACTGCAGCAGACCTGTCTCTTCTGATGTAGAGCTTACATAGGTATCTCTGTCATATGTGGCAATAATATCATCTTGGCTCATGGCCTCATAGGCAGCAATCTTTGGCTCAACCTCATCAACCACAGCCTTCAGGGCTTCCTTACCCCAGACGTATGACTCATCAGCCAGATAACCAACTGCAGTGTTCAGATTCGTACGACCAGTGTTAATCTGCTCGAGAACATTAGCCTCATACTTCAGCTGCTTCTGGTTGTACTTGTTGTCATTCTTACCATATATAGAAGCATTTCTCACGTAAGTTACAGAGCCAAACTTCAATTCTTTATAAGCATCTTTACAGTAAGCCTTGAAGCCTATCTCATAGGTTGCACTTTCTGCTATCTTAACAGATACAATGAACGGTGTGTATATACGTGAGTCCAGATCTTTGACCACAGAAGCAATGGTATCAGTAGCAGCACCGTCAACAATCTTCACGATGTAAGCTACGCCATAGGCAGGGTTCCAGCCCTCATTAAGTGTCCAAGAATTAGATGTTGATTCTGCTCGCAGAGCTGCAAGAGACTCTATCGTGAACACATATGAGCCGGGATCAAGAATCTTCTGCTGATAGATACCCATTGGAGTATCTGGGTTACTATAGTTCCAAGCATTGTTTCCGCCGTAGTGCCCCAAATCAGGATACGCATCCGCGCTCCAGAACATACGTCCAGAAACACCAGAAGGCTGCCAGTCACCAAGGTTGCTAACCTTCTGGACATTACCACTGGTAGTCTTAATACCCAGATAGTTATCATTAGCGCCAGAAGTCGTGGGACCGTCTGCCAGATAGTCATCCATATTCTCATACAGGAATTCATCCAGAACCTCCTGAGCAACTGCTAACAGTTCGTCCAGCTCAGCCTGACCACTCTCATCGCCAATCTCTTCCAAACCGGCAATCACTTCGGGATAGCCGTCAAACGTAGCCCACACTTCATCCTTCCAAGGATAACAGTCCCTGTAAGCCTTCAACTTTTCAAGCATTTCATCGCGGGCACGAAGGTCAGCAAACTGCATGGCAGGAGCTATCTGGAGGTCAGCAATTTCAATAGTGGTAGCCATCTTAGTGAACGAGATAAACCAGACACGTGCTGTACCGTCACCCACAATGGCATAATTAAAGGTCTGCCACTCTTCTGTCAATTCCTCCCATGTGTTAACAACCACCTCATCAGCAGTCTCGGGATAAGTATAAGTGCCTGCAGTATTTCCAGCAACTTTCACCAAATTTGCATCTTTATCAACAGTTGCCGTATTATCACCATTGATAAAGGTTTTCACAGTGTTCAAAGCAGCACCCTTCAACTTGAAACTTACCACATAAACACCATTTGCATCTGTAGGTTCAAATTTGTAATACATACCCTCATCGGCTGTTTCACCATCCACACTAACAACAGAATTGAAACCATCAGCATAACCATTAGCAACGGTGTTGAATTTATCAGCAAGAGTCTTACCTGCGCCAATGACGGTCCATCCGGTCATGTCTAAGAATTTGTTGTCAGGATTCAGATTATCACCTGTAATCTGGAAGCGTCCCTGTGGAGTATAGAGGAACTCTCCCTTCGTAAGCGCATAACCTGATACAGCAACGCACAATGCCATAAAGGCAAAAAGTAAACGTTTTTTCATACGATTTGTTTTTAGAAAGTTATTAATTAATAAAAAGATTTGTCTTAATGCGCCGCAAAGATACTCATTTTTTTCTTCTCACACAAACATTTTAGTTTTTTTTGCAATTTACTTCCTTATTGTCATGGAGCCAAAAGCATCTTTTTCACTTCTGAAGCGCAAGATATAGACACCTTTCGGCAAAACCAGCCGATTGAAGGCAGCCTTGGCCTCAGCGAGCGTGCTTACATAACTGGCCACAATAGCGCCATTAGCAGCAAAGACGTCTACATGAACGGTCTCACCGGATGCGATGCCCGTAATAGCAGAAGAACTTGTATAACGGACATGCAGATAACCATTCTTGAAGCTGGCAACATCCCAGTAATAATGTTCGGGCAACTGCGGCAATTCAAAATGCACATCGCCTATCTCAACCTTCGGGAAATTGAACACATAGAAAGAATCAGCCTTAGCCTCATCGGTGCCAATGCTCATAGTGGGATCATAAGAGGAATCCAAATAAACACTGACGGTAGCACCATCCTTGAAAGTAATAGAGCCATTAGATGCATCACCCCAAAGATGGGTACAGCCCGGTGCCGATTCTGAAGTGGCACACTTGCTCACACCTACATAGAGTTTACCTGTGGCACCAATGATAAGTGGCATATTGCCAAAATACCAATAACCTGCAGAGGCTTTACCGTCTGCACCTGCACGCAAAGCACCATTAATGGTGACACTGCTATTGGTGAAGGGATGGCTCTTGGAGGTTGACCTGAGAACAGAACTCATACCAGCCAATGTTGCGCCCTCAGCCACAGTGAGTGCACCTTTGCCGAGTGTCTTACCCTGTCCGAGAATCATGCTACCTTCGGAGATTTTCACCGTTCCGCTATTCGTCCAAATTCCTCCTACAGTCATCGCACAGTCGCCAACCTTCTCGAAGTTCGACTTATTCTTACCACCAGCATCATAAATAGAGCCATTGAAGGTAAAATCTCCAAGGTCAGAAGAGCCCACCTTCCATGTCACATCGCCAGACACACCATTCTGATTCCCGAAATTCATCTCCTTATGACGTAGTGTGCCGGAGCCAATAAGTTTACCAATAGGATAAGTAATCGAAGCGTTATCATTGGATGCCGCAATACCGATATTGGTATTAGCACCTGTGTTGAGCGTGGCATTCGGCATACCGCTGTTCTTTAAAGGCAGGAGAATAGAAGTGTTGTTGTAAACAATTGTTCCCTTGAAGTCCGTCCATTTGCCAGTGATAGACACACGATTCACGGTGTTGGTAGGATTGATGGTCAACTGTCCCTTACCCGTCAATGCACCGGAATAAGCCTGATAATTGGTTTTTGTCAATGTCAGCGTAGCCTTTGCTCCTTCTGCCACAACAATAGAAGAAGGGATAAAGCCATCACCTGAGATAGAGGCAGTGCCTTGCATCTCTACTACCTTGGAAAAACTATTGCCACTATAGTTCATCGTTCCCTCTTTTACAATGACTCGTGGAACATTGAGATTTCCTGTCATATTGAGAGAACCTGCACCGGTCTTTATCAATGTATCACCAGCTATGAAACCTTGCTGAGTAAATGATGCATCAGTCTTTATGACGCCTTTACCAATCAAACCAATCGATGATCCATTGGTTACGGCCGCTGTGTTCTTCAGCACAGCACCGTTCTCAATCGTAAATTTGGTGCCCGAAGTGGTAACACCACCAAGATTGCCATAGGCCTGTGTAGCACTAGAGAGTGAACTGACGATGGTGGTTCCACCTGTGAGATGATTACCGCCAGTATAGGTATTGGCATTGCCCATTGTGACAGAACCGCTTCCACTATGGTGGAATGTGGCTTCGACTATTTTGCCCGCACCACTGAAGGTGTAAGCCTCTGAGCCTGTGCAATAGATATTGGCTGCTTTCACTTCTGTACCGTCAGCAATCACTACGTTCTTGTTCTGCGAATTATCGGTGAAATAAACATTATCATCCTCGATAAAAGTTTCTGTGGTACGAACAGCATCGTAGGTGACGAAATTCTCTGTCGTAGCCACATCCCACACATTTGACTGCGTGGCATTCCACTCGATATCGGCAGCATCGCGTGTTCCTTCCACGTTCAGAAAGAGGCGACCATTCTCGAAAGCCAAGGAAGCCTTCACCTTGGCAATACCCTCTATCTTAATCTTATCAATATCGCCTTCCACTGAATTAACAGCCCCCAGGTCATATTGGCCTGTAGCCAGTTTTTCCTCTCCACTTGCGAAGTGACTGTCAAACTCTATAACAGGCTGCTTATACGCAGGACCATATTTCCAGTTCTTCGTCTCAACGATGAGTTTGGCTGTATTAATCAGATCAGCCTTATGCCCGTCGCTGTAAAGATCAATCTTCAGACGGGAGCCGAAACCCATCTTCAGTGATTCTGTAGCCGTGAGTGTACCGATAGCACCTACCCCACCGATTGTTGTGACAGATCCGTAGTCGGCTGTCAACGATTTCACAGTAATGGCCTTAGCCGGGGTATTAAGAGACGTAAGACGGTTGAGCCACAGCGGTGAGTTGACTATGGAACCATTCAGGCTGAGTGTGCCAGCCCACACATCAGTATTGCCGCTGTAAGTCATATCCTTTTCAGGATAAACCAAAATACCATCACCCTGCTTCACCACTCGGGTAGTTCCCCCGAATCCACCACCCTGTAAGGTGTGGGTATAGTATTGGTATTTTATCGCATATGATGCAGCCGTAGCCTCCGAGGGTGCAGAACCCTGAACCCACGAGGGGACATTATCTATATATAAATAAGGTGTAGCACCATCGGAAATGTTAATGGTCATATCATTAGTCTCACAAGTAATGACCTCCTCACCATTGTTGGAAATAGTGCCACCATTGGCAATCTCCATGCGTCCTTCCATCGTAAGTGCCGGCGGAGCAACAGTGATACCCTCCATTTCACCCAAGAAATAGGAGGTGTGAGGCGGCTGGTTGTAACCACACATCTCCCACACCATACCATTACGATACTGATGGTCGTACCATAATGAATAGTTTCGCCAAGGCGTTTCAATGGTAGTTGTGTAGATACGAATCTTATTGTCGGCAGTACGCATGATGAACTCCTCGCGCCAGTCGCCTAAAATATCGCCCATATAGCAAGGCGTACCCTTGGTATCGTTGTTGGTCAGCGAACCAGCCAACACCCAAGAAGTATTTTTACCAGGCTTCAGCACGACTCCTTCAGTATTCTTACCATTGCAATAATTGAAGGTCTCTTCCAGCAGATCGCCATCCCAATAACAGCGGAAGTTCTGAGAGATACCAGAAGTGCTGTTGAGAGCATCGAGATGTTTGTTTTCGACCAGACTAACGGGACCCGGTGATGCGTCATGGGCTGAGAAACCGACAGCCCCAGGTATAGAATTCAGGAAATTGCCTGCAATGGCACGACCGTCATCATCACCACCATCTACACGATAATAGAGTTTGGAGGTGGTCAGGTCGCGGTAGTTATTAGATGGACGGTCCTCATTGCAAAAGAAACCCTCCTGACCATGAACATACGGATTAAGGTCACCATGATGCTGTGCATCGCCATGCCCGAGGCCTGTAGTTGACAAGCCTTTACCATTGTCATCGATCACCATAGAACCCCACACAATCTCATCGCGGCCATCCCAGTCAACATCTACAATAGCAAAATTATGATACCCTTGTCCATACCAAGGAGATCCTGCCTGATTATTGGTCCAGCGCCAACGCTCTATCAGTTGGTGAGTAGCAGGATCAACATCAAATGCTACAAATTTATGCCGGGTGTAGATACCACGACCAAGGAAAATACTCGGTTTACGACCGTCAAGGTAAGGCGCACCGAAAAAATGCTTGGAAGAGCGGTGACCATAACCGTCACCCCAAGCTTTATTGAGATCTGTCTCTCCATTCTCAAGACGCTTCAAAGGATAATCCATCGTAACGTATGGTACACCCGTAGCGCCATTCATATAAACAAGGTATTCTGCACCCTCATGCATAAACCAGTTGGTACCACCACCCGTGGTGGCACGGTAGTTCTTCGAGGCATCACCGATAACGTATGTCTGACCGTCGGCAGCATGAATAGTCGTGCCATCAGCCGCACGCATAATGGCCTCAGCCTTGCCGTCGAGGTCCCAGTCGTAGGCCACAATATTCTGTTCGTTGTTTTGGAAATCGCCCATATTCGGACCGCAATTGACCCACCAAAGCACCGTACCATCGAGTTTCAGACACTCAAAAATGCTGTATTCGCCGTTATGACCTTCACGGGGGAAACTAGCATTGATTTCGCTCTGGTTATCATATTTCAAGAGAATTTCCAATTCACCATCTCCATCGACATCCGCACAACAAGCATCATTGGGGACAAGCGTAGAGGTAATAGATTTGTCATGCTTAGGTATTATCTCCAGATAACTATTGCTCCATGGAGTAACAGCAGCACTTTGGGGCAGTTTTATGCCATGCTTCACAGCCTCAATGGTGTAACTATTAGTGGTGACACCTGCGACATCGGTGTAATTGGAAGTGGTCAGGTTCTCTGCTATCAGTGAACCATTGCGATAAAGGTTGTATGTGACATCATAGTATTCATCCGACTGGATGCGCCAACTAACAAAAACACCATTTGTGGTCTTCACTGCCACCACGCCACGATCCAGTTTATCAGTTACTCGCTGTGCATGGGCATTTATAGCCATAGACAGCAGGATAGAAAATAGTATAAGTAGTTTGTTCATATGTCATATTAAAAACCACAGTTTCACAGATTAAACAGATTATCCATTAAAACTGTGAAATCTGTGGTCGTTATTAAAAGAATCTATCAATTATTTCATCTGAACGCCAAGGGCATTGAAGATACCTGCTTCGGTCTCAATGAGAACCTGACCGCTCTTAGCCACCTTACGGACAGTTTTCTGAGCATTGGCCTTCAGTTCTACAATGCCATCAGGATCCTCTGTAGCAGCGTAGATCAAAATCACATCAATACCCTGATTATCACCGCCACCAGCTTTCAGGATAATGTCAGTAGCCTCAGTAATGGTCAGTAGATCAGATTCAGCATTTGTCCAATTGGTTGCTGTAGCAGAGAGGTAAATCTCGTTCTCCTCACCTTCGCCCTTTGTCAGCGTGCAAATGTAGACAGGCTCCTTGTTGGCATCGAAGAGGATAGCACGAATCTTATAAGTACCAGGTTGCAGCGTTACAAGCTTCAGATCCTCTGTCACATAGCCAGCCTTACCCATCGAAGAACGGACGGCAGCATTGCCGCTAGTACACTCAACAGCACCAGGAAGATCCTCGCCTTCAGAGAGGAACAAAGCGCCTTCGATATCTGTCTTGCTATATTCCATGACGAAGGTAGTATCGCTATTCAGTTCAAAAGCCACATTAAACTCCTTGCTGATAGCTGCGTGCTGATAGACATTACCTTCAGCATCCTTAAGCCAATAGGGAAACTGTGTCTTAACGGTAGAACCCGACATAGCCTCGGTCTCAGCAACGAGTTCTTTGAGGATGGTGGTATTCTCCTCTGTCACATAAGCAGCGACAATATTATACTTGCAGGGTTTCTTCTCTTGAGCCTCAGCAATCTGAACAGATTTCAGGATACAGTTGCCAAAACGGAAAGTCAGGTCGCCATCGGCCTGTACCTCGAACTTAAAGTTCATAAATGAAGAACCCAACCAGATGGAGTCCTGAATACCAGTAGAAGACACGAGTCCGTCAACGGCAAGAGCAGCACCGTTTAAGGCCTGTATACAAGTTTGCTTAGAAGCATTACCTGAAGTGGCACGATTCGCATTAAACGTTATGACGTCGCCCTCATGGCAATCGGGGATAACCATAAACTGGTTGTTACCATTGAAACAGATAGCATCAGCCCAGTTACCAGCATGACCACTAACATAAAATACTTTTTCACCAAACTTAAATGTCAAGTCCTCTGTAGCAGGCAGTGCCGTTCCATTGGGAAGCATAATCTCCTCATAATTACGAGCAGGCACATAATAGCGCGGAGCATTGTTCTTGGTGATGTCGATATACTTGGCAACATCGCCATCAGCGTTACCAGTAGCATCGGCAGCAATCATCTCTAATGAGGCATCGTCAATAGCGAACGACCAACTCATCTTACGCTCCGTACCACGAGTCTTGAAGTTAAGTGTATAGCCCTCAGCAGGAGCCAATTCCGTACCGTCGACCTTTACAGAAGTAATCTTCAGCGCATAGTCTGTGGCCGGCTGCAGTTCAAACTCAGCCAAATCAAAGGTGACACCTGAAGCAAATGAGCCAGAGACCTCGTCGAATTCAAGACCTTCCGCAAAGCTTCCTGCCAACACAAAATTCGTGGCAGCGGGATCAGCAACACCTGTGACATTGGGGAACGTAATGATAATCTTACCGGTTACGGGGTTGATCTTACTTCCCTCTTTGAGACTGAAGTTGATGTCACCCAACACTACCTGAGCTGTAGAACTCAGGCAGAAAAAGAAAGCCATAATGGCAAGCGTAGATATTTTTTTCATAAGCAATTGTTTTTTGTTTAAAAGCCCCCGCACTTTAGGGCGCGAGGGCTTATGATGTTATCGGGATATCCCGGATTGATATTACTCAGCAGCAGCGGGCTTGCTTACCTTAATATCGTCAAGTGAAACCTGCTTTGCTGCATCATCGTTCTTGATAACCAATGAAGAACCAGCGGGAATCTCAACTCCCTCAACAATGCTCTCACCCGTTACAGCGCCACCCCATGAAGGAATTGTCAGGCCTTCGAACCATGTAATCTTGCCCTCAGCATCGCGCAGACCGAGAACATAAGGAGGTTCAGCAGCGTCATTAGTATCATTACGACCATAGATAGTTACCGTATAAGTACCACCCTCAGCAATAGGCTCAGTCCAAACGTATGAATCAGCATCGAGACGAATGCCGCGACCACCAGAGAAACGGTTAAAGATGCCGCCACTGAAGCTGAACCAGCTATTCACTGTGCCTTCGAGCTGGCCGAGACCACCTTCAGCTACAGGCATAGCCAGACGCTCAATATCGCTATAGTAGACAACATTCTCATCCAAATCATAATTCAATGTGCCTATATAAACAGTCTTACCACCTGAAACTGTAGGTGTCAATGTGCCTGGGAATGTATACTCTGCACCATTATACTTTCCACCATTGTTATTAACTGGAGTGAAATAGACTGCTCCATCCTTCACAAAACCACGTGAAGGATAGATGGTATATGAATCACCCTCATAGAACCAATATTTCTCAAGATCATAATATCTATTCAGCAGAGTGCTTCCTGACATACAATTCAGAAGCACATAATATTTCTCGGCTTCACGGTAAACGACTGTAATAACAGTAGAACCATCCCTCTTAACAACATTGCTTTCAGAGTTGCTGGCTGTCAGGAACAACAGTCTGCCATTCTCTGTATCAATAGGAGCGATATCGCTGGGCAACAGGTTAACAGGTTTACCAACCTCACCCTTATGCTTCACATCATCCTTTAACTTCTTACCTGATTTGTCAACGAATCTAACAGTGTACTCTACACCTACGAAATCCTTAACAGAAACTTTAGAAATGACATTGTAACGAGGCAGATTGAAAACAACATCACAATCAGAATTCGCATAGTACACATAAGAACTGTCGCTCTTACTGAACAACTCAACATCTCCAATCTTTACAGAAGGCTGCTCTGTAACTTCGACTGTAATGACCTGATCCTGCTTAACGCCTAAGACACCAAAAGTACGACCACCGCCATTACCCTGATAAAGACCAGTCTTACCGTGGTTGGTATAGAAGAACCAGCTTGTTCCAGACTGTAAAGCAAATTTAGGAAATTCCATGCTGGCAGTTGTTGAGCCATCCTCTGCAGGCTCTCTCAGAGCACCGTCCACAATTGAAGTGGTACCTACATTGTCAACGACAGCAGCTGTGATAGTCAGACCTACCTTATCAGCATATTTTTGAGACAAAGCGAAAAAGTCGATTTCCCACTCATTAGGATTGACAACTTCCCCAGAATTAGGATTACTGGGAACGTCCTCCGTAGAACATGCTGTAAATGCAAGTCCACATGACACGATGGCTACAGCCATCCATAAAAGATTCTTTTTCATACTGTTTTTAAATAATTTATTAATAATGATTGAATAGTAGGCTCATAAATCGGTGCAAATTTAGGTTAATTTTTCCAAATCGCCATGCTTTTTGGTGAATAAAATCATAAATTTTAGTTTTTTTATCATTTCGGCCAGTCTGAATACCGGGTCTTTTTCATACCTTTGCACCCGGATAACAATATAATAATGAACAAGACAAGACTTTACACCACCTTTTTCTTATCAGCAATGCTTTTGTGTAGCAGCGCGCAGATTACTCCTATCAGTCAGATAGAGAAACTCGATCGCGGACTCGTGGCACTACCTGCGAACAGTGGCAGCGGCAACTTTGTCAGTTGGCGAATTCTCGGTACCGACGATAACAATACTCGTTTTGACCTTGTTCGCAATGGAACAACCATCGCCACTGACTTAGAAGTGAGCAACTACAAAGATGCCAGTGGTAATAGTAGTTCCGAATATCAGGTTATCACTAAGGTTAATGGCGAGGCGGTCAATACCTCCGACCCTGTCAAGGCCTGGGGTGAGGTCTATAAGAAACTGAAGCTTGACCGTCCGGCAACCGGCGTCCAAGGTGGCACTTATTCCCCAAACGACTGCTCAGTTGGCGATGTCGACGGTGATGGTGAATACGAAATCATCGTAAAATGGGACCCGAGCAACTCACAGGACAACTCCAATGGTGGCAAGACCGACAATGTTTATATTGACTGCTACAAGCTCAACGGCACCAAACTCTGGCGCATTGACCTCGGGGTGAATATCCGAGCAGGCGCCCACTACACCCAGTTCCAGGTGTATGATTACGACGGCGACGGCAAGGCCGAGCTGATGTGCAAAACGGCTCCTGGCTCCAAAGACGGCAAAGGCAACTTCGTCAATCAGGTTGCCACCGACGAGAAGATCAAAGTTGCAGACAACACCAAGGATCATCGAACGAGTGCCGGCCGTATCAACAGCGGACATGAATACCTCACGGTTTTCAATGGCGAGACAGGCGAAGCAATTCACACTATTGCCTACTACCCTAACCGCAACGCCAAAGCAGAACTGAGCGAAGCTGCAGGCACCTATAATTGGGACGACCGCGACGGCAAGAACGACAAGGGCGACTACGGTAACCGCGGAGAGCGCTACCTCGCTGCCACCGCCTATCTCGACGGACCTGACAAAAATCCTAGCGGAATCTTCTGCCGCGGTTATTATACCTATGCCCACATCTGGGCGGTGGACTTCGACGGACAGCAGCTCAAAACCCGCTGGCTGCATAGCTCAGACGCAAGAACCACCTATAAACTGAGGGATGCCGATGGCAATTCGAAAACATTCAAAGGCAATACTTGTATGTCAGGCTTAAACCGCTATACAATGTATGCCAACGGCAACCACAATATGTCCATCGGTGATGTTGACGGCGATGGTAAGGACGAGATTATCTGGGGCTCCGCTGCCCTCGACGACGATGGTAAGATGCTCTATTCTGTTGGCTTTGGTCATGGCGATGCCATCCATCTGGCCGACCTCGACCCTGATCGTCCAGGACTGGAACTATTTGACGTACATGAGGAAAAAGGCAACTATGCTTGGGACCTACACGATGCCGCCACAGGTGAGATTATTTGGAAAGGCGGTCCTAAGGGAGCTGACAATGGTCGTGGACTGGCAGCCGACATTGTTGCCAGCAACCGAGGTTATGAATTCTGGTCATCATATGGTGGTGTTGAGAACGCTACTGACAGGAATCAGAACCCCTTCAGTGCCCAGACCTGTAAACAAGTTATCGATCAGAAAGCCTCGATGAACTTCCGTATCTATTGGGATGGCGACGTGCAAGACGAACTCTTCGACGGCACCACCATCAGCAAGTGGAATGGCAACGGCTATACGAGCATCAATTTGGCAGGTTACAACGCCTCTAATAGCTGCAACGGCACTAAAGCTACCCCTAATCTGTTGGCAGATATTCTCGGAGACTGGCGCGAGGAGGTGATTCTTTGGTCATCCACAGACAATGCCACGCTGAACATCTTCACCACCAACACGCCAACCACCTACCGCGTGCCCACCCTAATGCACGATCATACCTATCGTATGGGCATTTGCTGGCAGAACACTGCCTACAACCAGCCGCCACACCTAGGCTACTATCTGCCCGACTACATCGACGGCAAGTTGACAAGCATAGAAAGCATCAAGACAAATACGCCGACAGAGAAGACTGTCATTTATGACCTGTCAGGCCGTCATCTGCCTTCGGTCGACATTAACGAACTGCCGAAAGGCATTTATCTCATCAAACAAGGAACCAACGTCATTAAATACAACAAGCAATGAAAAAACTAGTTTTATTATCAACAATGCTAATGCTGGCCGCTTTCAAAAGCGCCGCCCAAGAAGTGACACCACAACTGACGGTCTTCCCGGAATTCCGTCCTGCCACAGTCTATCTGTCTGATGGTAAAAAACTGGACATTCCGATGGCCAACATCTTCCTCAAGAACAGTTCACTGCTCTATATCAGCGGAGAACTAACGAAGGAAGTCGATACCAAGAATCTTATGCGTGTCGACTTCAAGGATCGTATCTATTTCCGCATTGACTCGGTGCTGGCTTATCAAGTGGATACAATAGGGGCAAATGCGCTTTTCTGTGCCAAAGTACTCGACCTCAAGGCCTATAGACAACTGATTGCGAATAATTCAAACATCACCAACCTCGATATCAACGATTTGACCACCATGAATATGTTACAGTACACCACTATCGACATCAACGATGTGAACGATATTCATTTCCCGGTCATTCCCCTTTATTATTACCGTATCAACGATCAGTTCGTCCTCGTTCATGAACGCAATCTCAAACGTTTCTTCAACAAGGAGAACCGCCGTCGGATGGAATCGGTGATGAACCTGCCTGACTTCAGTTGGACTGACGAAAAGTCCCTCCTCAAGATCCTGGAGATCATTCAACAATAATCAGTGCCTTCAGAACGGAAGGGCTCTTTGATTCAGAACCGCATGCCGATGAAAGCGCGGGCGCGCCATTTGTTCTGGTTCACAGTGACGGCATCGTCTTTGAATACGGAGTTGTTCACTACAGCAGTGGCACCTACGAAATAGCGGGGTGATATATTATAGACGATGGCAGCACGCTCGTTGAACATCATGTTTAATTGCATGTGCTGTGCTTCCTTACGCTCATCATTCACAGTCATATTGTTGCGGTTGTAGACGACAAACGTGGGCAGCAAAGACAAATGGAGCAACCATTTTTTTCCGAGTACCCAATTGTAGCCATAGCCGCCACCAATGCCGAGATGTCCTATATAGATACGGACATCCGGCGCATTCGGGTTTCTCGCTTTCAGATTATCGGTAGTCTTGATGCTGCCACCCTGATAACTGATGCCCGCCAGCCACGAGCCTGCTGAACGACGCTGCACGTAGCTTTGCGTAAAGGCGGCAGGATAGGAGAAACGTCGATGGTTGAAGGTATAATAGCCAGCTATGTTCAGTACCTTCAGCGTAACGTCGTCCGATTGCAAGTGCTGTTCCCCTCGGTCACCGATGATGTCGCCCGCCAACGTTTCCGACCGCTGATAACTGAGGTCGAGACTTAGGCGATTGCTGTAGTAGTTCAGGTTGAACTCATAGTCTTTGTAAACGCCTTTTATCTTGGCAGGATTGATGGCCACAGCAGCAGAGATGCCACGATAGGAGGCACCGATGCTCATGGTGGTTTTGTGACTGGTTTTGAGGTCGGCCTTCGAATAGATATCGTTCACCGTTCCCTTCACATGGAAATCATTGCCCGTCTGGTTCAGCCTCAGCTTCAGTGTCAGCTTGCCCTCGGGCCTTATAACATAGTTCGTATCGTATGGCGTACGATAATATCGGGCCGTAAGCGTACTATCAATCCTCGCCCTCCGCTCGGCTTGGGTCAGCGTCTGTGCAACAATTTCATTTGCAAAGGCAAAGAAAAACACACCAGACATCACATATTTTAATAGTTTCATGTTGCAAAAATAGACGATTATGATTATATCTAACTGCACTTTTTGACATTCCAACCCTATTTTATGGCAATTAAAAAAACATCCATAAAAAAAGAGAGATTATTTCTTGCAATATTGAGCAATAATTCGTATATTTGCACACAAATCCAAACATACTCAAAAACAAAATGAAACGAAAACTAATCTCAACCGGGCTCCTATTATGCATGTTGACGGCTGTAGCGCAGCCCAATTACAACATGCAGCAAATCAAACGCGAGCATTTGAACCGAGGGGTTGTGGCCATCCGTCACGGCCAGCAGGTCATCGTCAGCTGGCGCATTCTCACCTCCGATGCACCTGGACAAGCCTTCGATATTTACCGCGATGGGGAGAAACTCAACCGCGCCCCACTCACGAAAGGCGGAACTTTTTTTATCGACGAAAAACCACTACTTAAGACAGCAACCTACGAAGTGCGGGGCGGAAGCATTAACGGCCGTTACGTCCTTCAAGGCGATGCTCCCGACGACTATCTGACCATTCAACTGCAAAAACCTGCTGATGGCGAGATTCCTGAAAGTCTACGAACGGATAACCGAATGTCTGCATTCGGGTGGCAATACCGTTATTCGGCCAACGATGCTAGTGTGGGCGATGTCGACGGCGACGGACAATATGAGATCATCCTGAAATGGGACCCTTCAAACTCACACGATAACGCCCATGACGGTTACACCGGCCCCACCCTCTTCGACTGTTACCGTCTGGATGGCACACTGCTCTGGCGCATTGATCTGGGCATCAACATCCGCAGCGGCGCCCACTACACACCCTTCATCGTGTACGACCTCGATGGCGACGGTAAGGCCGAAATGATGGTACGCACCTCAGACGGTACCCGCGACGGCAAGGGTAAGGTGATTGGCGATTCAGAAGCCGACTCCCGCCACAAGGGTCCCGACAAAATCGGGCGTATACTCACAGGCAAGGAATACATCACCGTGTTCAACGGTCTGACGGGTGAGGCGATGGACACAAAACCCTATATCCCCGAGCGCGGTGACCCCAGAGGCTGGGGCGACGAGAAGGCCAACCGCAGCGACCGTATGCTGGCGGCCGTAGGTTATCTCGACGGGAAAAAGGCGTCGGCCATCTTTTGTCGGGGCTACTACACCCGCTCTGTGCTCGCCGCCTGGGACTGGGACGGCAAAGAATTGAAGAGCCGATGGGTGTTTGACACTAACAATCCGGAGTGGGCCAGTTACGCCGGACAGGGCAACCACAACCTCCGTGTGGCGGATGTAGACGGCGACGGCTGCGACGAAATTACCTACGGTTCGATGGCTGTTGACCACGATGGACGCGGTCTCTACAACACCGGTATGGGTCACGGCGACGCCATCCACCTGATGGCCTTCGACCCGAAAAGCCGCGAGTTGCAGGTGTGGGACTGTCATGAGAACAAGCGCGATGGCTCCGACTTCCGCAACGCCCGCACGGGTGAGGTCATCTTCAAGGTGCCTTCGAAGAGTGACGTTGGTCGTGCGATGGCTGCCGACATCGACCCCACCAATCCGGGAGTAGAGATGTGGAGTGCCGACAGTCACGGAATCCGCAACCTTAACGGCGAAGTCATCAATACCGCCAAGGACCCCAACGACCCGCAGCACAACAATTACATGATGCTCGGCGGACGCTGGCTCCCAATGAACTTCGGCATCTGGTGGGACGGCGACCTGCTGCGCGAGATGCTCGACCGCGGAAGGGTGTCGAAATACAACTGGCAGAACAACACGATCGATGATATAGTCATATTCCCGGACATCGTATTTAACAACGGTACGAAGTCGAACCCCTGTCTGTCGGCCGACATCCTGGGTGACTGGCGCGAGGAAGTCATCGCCCGCACACCCGATAGCAGCGAACTGCGCATCTTCGTATCACCCATCCCCACCGACTACCGCATCAACTGTCTGATGGAGGATATCCCCTACCGATTGTCGGTGGCTACGCAGAACGTAGGCTACAACCAACCTTCGGAGCCGGGCTTCTATCTCGGACCCGACGAGACCGTCAATCCTTTCCTGAAATAACGAAACTAAAAACAATAACGACATGAAAAGAATATCCGCATGGATGCTCACCGCAGCATCGCTTCTCGCCTTGACAGCCTGTACGAGTGGAAAACCGTCGGAAGAAGGTCACGAAAGAGCCATCCGACAAATCCAGAATGTCCATGAGGAGAGAAACTACCAAGAGTTGATGCATCTGGCAGACAGCCTGTATAACATCGGTGAACTAAGTGAACCCGAAGCTTTCTATTGGCAGGGCTATGCGTGCGACCGCACCAATCAGTTGCGCATGGCTGAGTTTTATTGGAAGACAGCCGTCGCCCAGACCAGCAACTCCACAGCTCCCGAGGATCTGGCTATCTACGCCAAGTCAGCCAGTCATTTGGCTAACGTACTCGGTTCCCGAGGTGAATATAGTGCGGTGTTGGATATGGGAAAACCGGTGGTCAAGCGATTAGAAGAACTGAAATGCGATACCATGAGTGACTATACCAATCTGCTGCTTATCATGGGCTTGTGTCAAACGCGCTTCGGTTTGTCAGAAGATGCCGCAAACGAGAATTATGAGCGGGCCTATCAGACACATATGAAGAATATTGAGAAGCACCGTTCCGACGAGGCCTACAAGGATGCCATTGCCGGTGTAGTAAACATCGCCTTCAACTGCAACGAAACCCAGTCTTACCGCGATGCTATTATCTGGATTGACCGTTATGCCGAACTCATCCGTCAGTATGAGCTGCGCAATGATGTCGACCCAGCCTATATCGACCGGCAGTGGGCACGCTACGATATCTACCGCGCCATCGCACTCGACGGACTAGGGAAAAAAGATGAGGCGGCAAATGTCTACGATCACTATCTGACCACCCACTATAGTCAGACACCGGAAGGCCACATCGCCGTTATCGACTACCTGTCAGCCGCCGGACGTTGGACAGAGGCGGCCGACAACTACAAGTATCTTGACGCCCTGCTCCGCCACAAGGATTACTCTATCGAGGATTTCCAAAAGATGGTGCTGCCGAAATTCAAAGCCAACATGCAGGCCGGTCGAAGCGACTCAGCTATGGCCGTTGCCCTTGACATCAGCCATTCACTCGACTCAGCCATCACCCAAGCCCGTCGTCAGGATGCCGAAGAATTGTCGACTATCCGTCTGAAAGCAACTCAGATGGCTGATGAGGAGGCTAATCGCACCCGTCTGCGTACACTCAACTTGCTAATAGCCATCGCCCTAATTTTCGGAGGATTCTCGCTCTTCACACTCTATCGCCGTCGCAAGACCCATCGTCTGGTCAAGAAATACAAAGACCTAAAAGATGCCTATAATGAGATGGAGACCGACAAGACGATTCACAATCAAGGACTCCTGGAACAGAATATCGCTCGCAACATCCAGTTAGCAATGACTCCCGATGCCCTGACTCAGCAAGACGATATCCATCTGTTTGCCACTTTGAAACCCGCCGACGAGACCGACTGTGACCTCTACGACTATTTCGTACGAGACAACAAGTTCTTCTTCTGCATCGGCGATGCGAAGGGCAAGGGCATCAACGCCTCAACAGCAATGAGTATCACCCGAACAGAATTCCGCAGTCTTTCTGTTGATACAACTGATCCGGCTCAGATTGTAACGGCCATCAATAAGACACTGACCAATCGCAAGAGCTCTGACATGGCCGTCACACTCTTCGTGGGTATCCTCGACCTCATTACCGGTCGTCTGTGCTACACCAATGCCGGGCATACAGCCCCCATGCTCGTAGGCTCCGGTATCGGACTATTGCCCGTTGACCAGAATACGGTTGTCGGAATCCAAACCGATTATTTATACAACACTCAGGAAACCCGCATCGACCCAGGCACTCTGATTTTCCTCTTTACACAGAACCTATTGGAGATGAAGAATGCCGCCAATGACGCTTATGGCGAACGTCGCATGATGGGTGAGAGTCTGCAAGCGATGAAGGTGCTGAAGGAAAAACTGTCTGCAGAATCGTTTGCAAACTGGATGAAGGAGGCCATTGGCCGCTTCGTGGGCAAGGAAGCCGGGGAGCAGCCGTTAACCATGCTCACTCTGCAATACAAACAGCTCAAGTTTGGCGTCCCCTATCAGCGCAGCATCTCTTTCTCCAACGACCCGAAGGATGAACCTTATATCACCTATTTCACTACGGAAGTTTGCACGGCTGTTGGTCTGAAACCAAAAACCAGCGCTCCCATCATAAAGGAAATTGAGACCGTGGTGAAAAATCTGATGAAGGAAGCCTGGCCTGATGACACCAAGGGTGATGTACACATCGAGGCGCATGCCGACGAATCCACCCTGAAGTTCGTCATCTCAGCAGCAGATAAATTATTGACATTAACAAAAGAAATATCCAAACAATGAGAAGAATGTTTATGAGCCTTCTCGCCATGATAGTCGTCAACACGACTTTTGGCCAAAGGCTACAGGTAGGCGACCACAGGTCGGAAATGAGCGAGTCAGCAAACAACGTGATGAAAACCCTGCGTAAAGTAAACGACTACTTTATGATTAAGTATGCCGACCCCACGCTACCCACCAACGTCAATCGTGTACGCCCCTCGTCGCTGTGGACACGCGCCGTCTATTACGAAGGTCTAATGGCCCTCTACGAGATTGACAAAGACCCACGTTACATCAACTATACCGACCGCTGGGGCAATTTCCACAAATGGACACCCCGCAACGGCGTGAAAACCAACGATGCCGACGACCAATGTTGTGGACAGACCTACTTCGAGCGCTACTTGCAAAGTGGTGGCGATGAGAAAATCAAACCCATCCTTGAGAATCTCGACAACCAGATGCAATCGCACAACCCGAAAGCGGATAATGAACTCTATGGCTGGTGGACATGGATCGACGCTATCCAGATGGCAATGCCCGTCTATATGCAGGCTTATAAAGTGACTGGCGAACGAAAATATGCTGACCACGCAATGAAGATGTACCTCTGGACGCGCAATACCCTCGCCGGAGGTCTCTTCAACACAAAGGAAGGCTTATGGTGGCGCGATAAGGATTATGTGGCGCCTTATCAGACGCCCGATGGCAAGAACTGCTACTGGAGTCGCGGCAATGGTTGGGTGTATGCCGCCCTCGTGCGTTGCATGAATCTCCTCTCGTCCAAAGATAAATATTATAAACAACTGAAGAAAGACTTCCTGCTGATGAGCGAGGCGCTGAAGAACTGCCAGCGCCAGGAGGATGGTCTATGGAACCCCAGCCTCGTCAGCTATGCTGACTATGGCGGCAAGGAAATGACGGGCACCGCCCTCTTCCTTTACGGCATGGCATGGGGTATCCAAAAGGGCTATCTCAAGGCTAACATCTATCGTCCCGTGTGCGACCGCGCCTGGGAGGGTCTCGTTCGTGACTGTGTCCATTCTGACGGATTCCTCGGCTGGGCTCAGGGTACAGGCAAAGACCCTTCTGCCGGCCAACCCCTTTCCTTCACCAAAGTACCCGACTTCGAGGACTACGGCACTGGCTGCTTCCTCCTCGGCGGAAGTGAATACTGCAAATTATTAAAGTAATTATTCGTATGAAAGAATATGAGAAGAACTATATTATTCTTAGTCTGGGCGTTTGCGCTGAATTTATCGGCGCAGCGCAACGTGGAGTGTCTTAATTTCGGCTGGGAGTTTCGTTTAAATAACGAAGGCGAGTGGCTACAGGTCAACGTGCCCCACGATTTCCAGATTGAGCAGCCCTGGGTGGCACCCGCTGCCGACGAGAAAGCCGACAACACCGACGTCGCTGCCAATATCAAGAGTCGCCTCTCCAGTCGTGGTTTCAAGGAGATGGGCAAAGGTTATTACCGATACCGCCTCACCCCCCATCCCTCCCTGAAAGGACGTCGCATCCTCCTTGATTTCGAGGGCATCATGTACACTGCAGACGTGTTGCTTAACGGCCAGCTCGTGGGTAGTACCAACTATGGTTATGTAGGCTTCGAAGTCGACCTTTCCGACTGTCTGAAATACGGAGAGGTGAATCTCATCGAGGTTATCGCCGATACCCGTGAACCCGGCAACTCCCGTTGGTACACAGGTGGCGGACTTTTCCGCAATGTCAGCCTCGTCATCACCCCCAAGGACCTCTATTTTGAGCGACATCCCCTCTACATCACCACGTGTGATAACAAATATGTGAGCATCTCTGCCGAGTTCACCAACCGTACCAACAAGGCGACGCACATTGCCCTGCAGATACTCGACCCCGACGGACAGACCGTCTATTCAGATACCGTTGCCGTGAAGCGTCATCGTGGTACCCGCCGTCAGGAGGCGCGCATCGCCACCGACATTGCTTTCAGCAACCCGAAAATCTGGGATCTCGACACTCCCTATCTCTATACCGCCAAGGCCCAGCTGTTGCGTGAAGATGGCACGGTGGCCGATGAAACCAGTGATGCATTCGGCATCCGCACCATCGAGTTTGGTCCCGAGTTTGGTCTTAAGCTCAACGGCCGCAAGGTGCTACTCAAAGGTTATGCCAACCACCACACCCTCGGTGCCCTCGGAGCAGCCGCCTACCCCAAGGCCATCGAGAAGCGCATCCTGCTCATGAAACAGTTCGGCATGAATCATATCCGCACTTCACATAACCCCTACAGCCGCGAATTCATCCGTCTCTGCGACAAGCACGGCATCCTCGTTGTCGACGAACTCTACGACAAGTGGACCCGTCAGCACACAGGTGGGAAAGTGCCCTTCGAACAGCTTTGGCAGTACGATGTACCCGAGTGGATCAAGCGCGACCGCAATTCTCCTTCTGTCATTCTCTGGAGTCTTGGCAATGAATTGCAACAAGACCCTAACCAGCCGTTCAACGACTTTGGCGTGACAATGTACAAGTTGCAGAAGACGCTCCTCCTGCGTTACGACTCCACCCGACTGGTAACCGTCGCCATGCATCCCCGCTACCGCAACTGGGACACCGATTCCCTTCCCCACGACCTCGCCATCCAGACTGACATACAGGCATATAATTACAGATATATGTACTTCCCGGGCGACGGACGTCGCTTCCCCTGGATGACCTTCTATCAGAGTGAGGCCTCCATTTCCGCTATGGGACAGAACTATTTCGAGATGAACCTCGACCGCGTGATCGGCCTCGCCTACTGGGGCGCCATCGACTACCTCGGCGAGAGTCAGGGCTGGCCCGCAAAGGGCTGGGCACAGGGTGTATTCGATATCTCGCTTGAACCCAAGCCTAAGGCCTATTACCTGCGTTCGTTCTTCAAACCCGACGAGCCGTTGGTGCATATCGCCGTGATCGACTCGAAGAATGATATCATGTGGAACGGCATCCAGACGGGCAACGACGGGATGAGCGATCATTGGAACCGTCAGCCTGGTTCCAAACTCAACCTCATCACCTATACCAATGCCGACGAGGTGGAGTTGCTGCTTAACGGCAAGTCCCTCGGTCGTAAGTCGAACCCTACCAACGACCCCAAACTGCGCAACCAGATTCGCTGGAACGATATCACCTATGCCGACGGTCGTCTGGAGGCCATCGCCTACGTTAAAGATTGTGTCGTGGCACGACATAAAATTGAGACCACTGGCAAGGCCGTTCGTCTCATCG
Organism: Prevotella sp.; assembly: GCA_017650905.1. Lineage (GTDB taxonomy): Bacteria > Bacteroidota > Bacteroidia > Bacteroidales > Bacteroidaceae > Prevotella. The sequence goes on from JAGCDZ010000016.1 coordinate 35,589, forward strand.
CCACCCCCGAGGACAATAGCTGGCAGGCTGACGGCACCGACTTGATGCATGTCCGCATCCAAGCCGTCGACAGCAAGGGCCGTCGCGTACCGATGGCTCAGGATGAGCTCCACTTCGCTGTCGAGGGTGATGCCGACATCGTGGCTGTCAGCAGTGGCAACCACAACTCCGACGAGCTCAACATCACTGACCACCGTCGTCTCTGGAACGGCTCCGCATTGGTTATCCTTCGTGCCAGTAAGAGTCCCTCGAAGATTGTGCTCAAGACCTCTGCCGACGGTTTTAAGACCGTCGCTACCAAACTGGAGACGAAATGAAAATAGTCCTAACACTCATAGCAGCAATCATCATGATGAATTCGTGCAACGGACAGACACTTACACCGGTGGTGCGACCCGCAACACAGGCCAACCGATTCTACACAGGTAACCCCAAGGCGCTGAGCCAAGAAGTCGATAGTTTCCTGTCACTCTACAAAAAGAGCCTTCAGTTCGAGAATGTGGCGGCGGTGATTGTGCCGCATGCCGGCTATTACTATTCAGGCAACGTAGCGGCATCGGCCTATATGACCATCAACCCGAAGAAACTGTACAAGCGAATCTTCTTGCTGGGGCCGAGTCACCACGAATGGCTCAACGGTGCATCGGTGAATACCGAGGCCGATTACTATGCCACCCCACTGGGCAACGTGAAGGTAGACCACGAGACGGCGTTGAAACTAACGGATACAGATGACGCAGATCCTATGGATTCAGAATCAGTGTTTTTCTATCGTCCGGAAGCTCATGATCGCGAACATTGTCTCGAAGTCCAACTACCATTCTTGCAGCGAAGGTTTGAAGAGATGCCCCCCATCGTGCCCATCATCATCTCCACCAACGACTTCCATAAATTGAAACGAATAGCAGAGATCCTGAAGCCGTATTTCAATGATGAGAATCTCTTTATCATCAGCAGCGATTTTTCACACTTTCCCATCTATGACGATGCCTGCGAGGCAGACGCCCGTACAGGCAAAGCCATCGAGAGTGGCAACGTAGAGGAATTCATCGCTGCTATAGAGAAGAACGCCCGCAGCGGGAAACCAAACTTAGCCACAAGTGCTTGCGGCCAATTCGCCATCATTACCCTGATGCTGATGCTTGACAACAGCATCAAAGTGAAACACTTGATGTACCAAAACTCCGGCGACATCAGCGGTGATCGTTCCCGTGTGGTAGGCTATCATGCCTTCGCCTTTCTCCGCAAGCAATCTTCCGACTTCACCCTTACCTCCGAGGATAAACGTCTTTTAAAGGATATCGCCCTCACCAGCATCCGCGACTCCCTCGATGGCAAGCCCACCGCACAGCCCAACTCTTCACTGTTTACTATCCACAATTCACTAAAACAGAAATGCGGCGCATTTATCTCGTTGCACAAACACGGCCGCCTGCGGGGTTGCATTGGCCACTTCGGCGAGGATGTTCCCCTGCACAAGATTGTGGCCTCGATGGCCCGTGCAGCCGCCTTCGAAGATCCGCGTTTCACGCCGGTCACCCGTGACGAACTCGACAATCTTGACATCGAGATATCCGTGCTCACCCCCATGCGGCGCATCCAGAGCCTCGACGAGTTCGAGCTCCACCGTCATGGTATCTATATCCGCAAGGGCTATCGCAGCGGCACCTATTTGCCACAGGTAGCCGACGAGGTCAATTGGACTAAGGAAGAGTTTGTCAGTCATTGTTCTCAGGACAAGGCCGGCCTCGGTTGGGATGGTTGGCGCGATGCCGAGCTTTATGTCTACGAAGCAATCGTGTTTTGAGTGAAAAAATAGTGAATAGTGATTAGTGAATAGTTTCGAGTGCAGATATTATCAGCGTTTGGAGGATAGGAAGGTCGAATGCCGGCTCTGTCCGCATCATTGCCGCATTGCTGATGGCAAGACCGGCATCTGCCGCAGCCGCAGAAATCGAAGCGGCGTGCTTATCAGCGAGGTCTACGCCAAGCCTTGTGCTCTCGCCATCGATCCCATCGAGAAGAAGCCTCTCTACCATTTCCATCCTGGCACTACCTGTCTCTCCCTCGCCTGTACGGGCTGCAATTTCCGTTGCCTGAACTGTCAGAACCACGAGATCTCGCAGGCTGCACCCGCCGACATCGAACACTATGACCTCACCCCTGAGGCTGTTGTCACCCTCTGTCAGAAGCACCATTGTCCTGGCATTGCCTACACTTATACCGAACCCCTAACCTATCTCGAATACATCAGCGACTGCGCCCGATTAGCCCGTGAGGCAGGCATTTGGAACATTCTCGTCACCGCAGGCTACATTTGTCAGGAACCCTTAAATGACCTTTTGCCCTACCTCGATGCCGCCAATATCGATTTGAAGTCTTTCAGAGACGCCATCTACAACAAAGTTAGCGGCGGCCGTCTGCAACCCGTCCTCGACACCATCCTCGCTATGCGCGATGCGGGCGTGTGGATAGAGCTCACCAACCTCGTCATTCCTGGCATCAATGACGATATGGACATGATACGCCAGATGTGCCGTTGGCTCACCGGCAACAACCTCACCAACGCCCCCCTCCACTTCAGCCGTTTCTTCCCACGCTACAGACTTCTTGACACACCTCCTACCCCTCTCTCCACGCTCCGCGCCGCCAAGCGCATCGCCCAGGAAGAGGGTATCAAACACGTGTATCTGGGAAATGTATAATTATCTCTTATGAATAACCGTAGAATCCATATCATCTAACGAGCTTACGCCCGTACGTGCCATCACCCCTGCCAATTCTGCTGTCATCTCATTGATCCGTTGGGCTACGGCCTCGGCACCATCCTTGAGCAGCGGCATCAGATGGCGGCCTACCGATACGGCCGTGGCACCGAGTGCAAGACATTTGTATGCATCCATGCCGCTCTCGATGCCGCAATCTACGAACACAGGCACGCTACCGCTAACCGCTGACAGGATGTCGGGCAGTATCATCAGCGGCGGAACGGCATACTGAATAATGCCGTGATGGTGCGACACCACCAGACCTGAACATCCAGCCTTCAGACATTTCTCAGCATCGCGCGGACTGAGCACGCCCTTCACGATAAACGGCACGTTGGCAGCCTGCACGAACTCAGCCAGCTCCTCCGTCGATTTTGCCTTCATGGGCAATCCGAACACATTGTCGTAACCACCCTGGGCATTAAAGGCATGGTCGATGTCCATTCCCACAGCCATACAGCCCACCTTGACGGCATGTTCTATTTTGCGAAGTACCTCACGATTGTCGGCATGAGGCTTGATAATCTTAATGGTCCTGGCCCCAGTAGCCACAATCTCTTCCAGTTCGCTTTCGCTGCCCATGCCCACCCAATGCACGGCTCCGCTCCAGGCAGCAGCCTGGGCATAGATAGTCATTCCGTTCTGTGCGGTATTGTGTAGGTGCGACAGGGCGGCAGTCATTATTGGTGTGCGAAAAGTCTCTCCAAACAGCGTCATCTCGGTAGAGGGGATGACGGCGTCCAGATATCGCGTCTCAATCAACAGAGAGTCGAAATAGTCTCTCGTAATCTTGTCAGAGTTTGATGTCAGTTGCATCTTTATTTGTTTTTTTGAGTTACTGCAGCATTGATTTCATCCATCTTCTCATCGGTCAGTTCATATTTGCCAATCACATAAATGGCCAACACGAACAGGGTGGCAGGTATCAAGGTGACGAGCCATAAGATGCCCTGCTCCGCCATCGGTGTCTGAACAGCTTCTCCCGCCTTGAAGCCCACCCAGGCCAGAACCAGTCCAGGAATAACGCCACCAAGGGCCATGCCTGCCTTCATGAAGATACAGATGAGTGCATTCACAATGGCGGCCACACGTCTACCTGATGCATACTCGCTATAGGTCACCACCTCTGGCACAAGGGCCCACATATAACCCGTAGCCACCACTACACCCGTACTCTTCACGAACTGCACCACGAAGATGAGTGGGTAGCAGCTCTTCAGGCTCTCTACAGACATGATGAGATACATCAGCAGCATAGCGGCGATAGCTATACCGAGGAACAAACGAAACATGCCGTTCTTGCCTATTTTCCGCTTAATGGCAGGCACCATTGGCAGGAAGATAAATGCTGGAATAGTACCGAGCCACATAAACACGGTAGTCATAAACGGCGTGGCTCCCATGTTGAACGTCATGAAATAGGAGTCGGCTGCATTACTGATACTCATGGTGGTGAAGGCGATAATAAAGAAAAACGACAACACCCTGAGCGGACGGTTGCGTACTAGTTCCATCCAGAGGTCGCTCACCTTCACCGCTGCGCTCTCGCTCTTGTCCATAACAATGCGCTCCTTGCTCTCAAAAAAAGTAATAAGGAGCAATACCAGTCCGGTCAGGGCGAAGATACTCATGGTAATAAACCATGCACGTCCTGCCTCCGGCGTATTGTAGACCGCCTCCATCTCGCCCGTCTGTTCGTTCAGCACCTTAGGGGCGAACAATACAATCACCAACGGCAAGGTTTTGATAATCAGACCCGCCAGATTGGCCATCACCATGCGCACGCTGGTCAAGATGGTTATCTCGTCGGTATCACGCGTGAGCGATGAACCGAGAGCTCCGTAGGGCACATTGATTAGCGTGAAGCACATGCTCAATCCCACATAGGTCACATAAGCGTAGAGCAGCGACCCGCTGAACCCATTCCAGAAACAGAGCATGGCGAAAGCTGCCAGCGGTATACCACCCAGAAGGAGCCACGAGCGGTATTTACCCCAACGGGGATGCGACTTGTCGACAAACGCACCCACCATCGGGTCCCATATCACGTCGATGATACGGACCACAAGGAACATCACGGCCACAACGGCCGAATCCAGCCCGTACACATTATTATAATAAAATAGCAGCCAGATGCTGACAGTCTGGTAAATCAGGTTCTGGGCCAGGTCACCCGAACAGAACCCGATACGCTCTCGCCAAGAGAGCTTGTAATATCCATTAATAGCACTTTCCATTCGTTGCATGCAAAGGTAAACACTTTTTCTGAAATCACCAAACAATTTCTGGAATAATCACAACGAGCCACCAAAGACAAACACAATGGGGATGCCTCTGAGTGAGATATATAATGGCTGATTAAAATGTAGGCGGCAGACTCCTTTACGGAATCTGCCGCTTTTTAAGTGTTTCCAACAGCGCCTTGCATCCTTCGAGAACGTCGCACCAGGTGGCTTCGAAATTGCCTGTATACCAGGGGTCGGCCACATCGCCAGGGCGAGTGGTGTAGTCCATCAGCATACGGATCTTGCCCTCGGGGTCGCCACCGCAGATGCGGTTCATGTTGCGGATATTCCACTCATCCATACCAATTAGCAAGTCGAAGCGGTCATAGTCGCGGCGGGTCATCTGGCGGGCACGCTTGCCTTTGCAGCCAATACCATGCTCAGCCAATTTCCAACGGGCGGGCGGATAAACCTCATTGCCGATTTCCTCAGTTGAGGTGGCTGCCGACTCGATATCGAACTCGTCTTCGAACCCCGCTTTCCTGACGAGGTCCTTCATTACGAACTCCGCCATCGGACTGCGACAAATATTTCCGTGACATACGAAGAGAATATGTTTCATCTTCAAACCACATATATTACTGGATGACAGTCTTGCGACCATCGATGATATAGATACCGCGCCTCAACTGCCCTGCCTCTACACGCCGGCCACTCAGGTCATAAACATGCAAGGCAGATGTCTGCTGGAGCTCGGTGACCTGATGAATGCCTGTCTCGAGGAAATCCTTCACCTGAATACTGGCCTGTGACAGCACAAAATCGGCATTATGCGCAGCATCCGTATAGAAAACAACGACAAAATCGCCTGTCTCGGCGATTTCGAACTCGAAGGTCTGCAGACTGACGGCAGAGAAATTATTGCTTGTTTTGCCACCGATGTTGACGGTTGGTGTGTATGTCTGGGATGCCACCTCTTGACCATCGGTCTTCTCGATGGCGATAGTAACAGGCGTGAAACTAGGCTGATTCCAGTTGCACACTTTATACTTGATGGCATAATGCCCTGTGTGCAATGTCAGGCCAGAGCGGGCGGTTGGGTCTCCGAACTTAGCCCAAGCAGCTTTTTCGTTGCCTGTGTTGTTTTGAATGAGCAGTCCGTATTCAAATCCCTTGGAGGAACCTGTGAAGCGTAGCAAGCGAGGACCGCCGGTGTTGGGAAGGCCACCACCCACACGCGTTATCGAACCATTGGATACATACCAATTCTGCGGCACGATACCCTCTGCATTGAAACGTGCTGAGAGGCCGTGGGACCCTTGTATTGAAACATAATTAACCAAGCATGTAGCCTCGCTCGACTTGCCCTTGTCGTCGGTCACCTCCACGCGCAGATTGTGTTTACCGGCTGCGGGGGCAGTCAGGATTGTCTGATAGGGAGCAGCCGATTTCGTATCGATCAGCGTCGCACCATCGTAGAAATCAATCTTCACAATCTCGCCATTGATAGCTTGGGCGGTAGCCTCAAGAGTGATGTCGGGGAATACAATCTCGTCTTTCGGTGCCAAACAGAGGTGCGTAGTCTCTCCCGTAGGTTGGGCAATGTGTGCCTCGGGCTGATTGAGCGAGAAGCGCTTGCAGAAGTTCCAGATAAGATGGCGGTTCAGGTCCATGGGATAATGGCCTCCATTATGATAGGAGTAGAGCCACACTTCGCCGCCGTTCGGTCCACCAGTCCACTTCTCAAGATCACCGTTATACCAACTGCTGCTGATGGTCTTGTAGTTTGTCGTCTTGCTGTAGGTCGTATGTTTGTCATGCTTGGCATAATTCTCTATGTATGAATGGATGCCATACTGCTCGTAGCCAAACACATCGTCGTCATAGGCTATGCATTCCAGCATGTTGACCGGCTTCTTGCAGTTGTTCCAAGGCTGTTCGGAGAATTGGATGCCGCTCGTGGGCGCAAAGGCCGCAATCTTGTCCTGCATCTTGCTGATGCAATGGTGGATCAGCATGGAGCCCATCGAGAAGCCCGACCAGTACACGCGGTCCTTATCAATATCGTAACGACTTGCCATCTCATCGATGGTCTTGATGACAAAGTTCTGATCTTTGGTACCACCGGTATCCCATGTGGTGCCATCGCTGCGCAGATAGGTAATGACAAACTTGGCCGTGTCGATCATCTCGTACATCTTATCAGAACCATACTGGTATTCCGGACTTTGGTTCATACCATGGGTGACGATGAAGAGTGGTGATTTGGCAGGCAACGTATTGGGGGTGAAGACCACCATGCTCCTTTGTTTTCCATTGACGTCGATTTTAATCTCTTGCTGCTTGTAAGCTAAAGCTTTCAGCGATGAGAAGAGGATGAGAAAAACTGGTAGTAATGAACGTTTCATATGGTTATTGTTTAATTTATCTTATAAAAAACAGCAAGCTGCTATTATTTGCGGCCTGCTGATGCTCTTGGTAGCGGGAGCCGGGATTGAACCGGCGACCTCATGATTATGAATCATGCGCTCTAACCAGCTGAGCTATCCCGCCATCATTCTTTTGTTAAGCGGGTGCAAAGGTACTACTTTTTTGGAAACTACCAAAATTTTTCCGGAAAATATTTTGTGATTCCATTATTTTTATGTAATTTTGTAGCGACGAATGACAATAACCAACTCCTAAAGCGTATGGGAAAGCAGAAAATCAACATTGAATACCCGCTGACGACAGCGTCGCCAAACATTATCTGGGAGCAAATCAGTAGTGCGCACGGTTTGGAGCGCTGGCTAGCTGACCATGTAACGGAAGAGGAAGGTGTGTTTACCTTCACCTGGGGGGAGCCCTGGACGGAACAGGATGTACGCCGGGCACAACTGATAGAATATGTGAAATACGACCATATCACGCTGCAATGGGAAGAGGAGGACGAGGACACATATTGGGAGATGCGAATTGAGAAGAGTCCGTTGACGAACCATCTAAACCTGCTGATTACCGACTTTGCAGAGGACGATGATACCGACGGGCTGAAGATTCTCTGGGAGAGCAACCTCGACCGGCTACACCGCGCCAGCGGACTGTAAGATAGTGAATAGTGAATAGTGAAGAGTGAATAGGAAACGTGAAAAAAACTCAAGGAGGAGCAACTTTTCACTATTCTCTATTCACTATTCACTATTTTTTTGTACCTTTGCACGCTGATTATGTTCCGAATCAAGAAATTAGACATATTCATCGTCAAGCAGTTCGGACTGCTTTTCATAGGTACCTTCTTCATCTGCCAGTTTGTGCTGATGATGCAGTTCCTATGGCGATACGTCGACGAGCTTATCGGAAAAGGTTTGTCGCTGGAGATCATGGCGCAGTTCTTCTGGTACATGGGTCTGATGCTGATACCGCAGGCCCTACCGTTAGCTATTCTGCTCTCCTCACTCATCTCATTCGGTAATTTAGGTGAGAGTTCGGAGCTGACAGCCATTAAGGCAGCGGGCGTCTCGCTAATGCAAGCCTTCCGGCCCCTGATCTTCATCGTCATCCTGATAGCAGGTGTGTCGTTCTATTTCCAGAACATCGTAGCGCCGATGGCTAACCAGTCGTTCTATCGGCTGCTGCTGGGCGTGAAGCAGAAGAGTCCCGAGGTAGAGATTCCCGAGGGTATCTTCTACGACGGCATCCAGGGCAGTAACATCTATGTACAGAAGAAGGACATGAGGACGGGTATGCTCTACGGCGTGATGATTTACCGACAGTCAGGCAGCTACGAGGACCAGGCGATTATCCTGGCCGACTCGGGCATGATGCAGTCGACAGCTGAGAAGAAACACCTACTGCTCACCCTGTATAGCGGCGAGTGGTTTGAGAACATGCGCTCGCAGGACCTGGCCAATAGTGCGGCTGTACCCTACCGTCGTGAGACTTTCTCGACAAAGCGCATCGTGCTCGACTTCGACGGCGACTTCAACCTGGCCGATTTGGCCGATATCTCCGCCGATGCCCGAGCCAAGAGCCTGGGCAAGATCCTGCACGATATGGATTCAATAAGGGAGTTCAACGACAGCGTGGGCCATGCCTACTACCGCGAGGCTCAACGTTATACCTATCGACATCCTGAGCTCTCGAAGGAGGACTCGGTGAAGGTGATGAAGGAGGTAAAGAGCGGGAAGGTGAACTTCGACACGATCTTTGCCAAGCTCAAAAACCGAGAGAAACAGGAAGTGGTGACCGATGCAATGAACAGCCTCCGTATGTCGATGACCGATATGGAGTATAAGGGCGAATATGCCGAATACCTGCACCGTAGGATGCGAACGCACCAGATCGAGGCCATCGGCAAGTTTACGCTGGCGCTGTCGTGTATTATCTTCTTCTTTATCGGCGCCCCGCTGGGCGCCATTATCCGCAAGGGTGGTCTAGGTGTGCCTGTCATCGTGTCGGTGCTGGTGTTCATCGTTTACTTCATTTTCGAGAATTCGGGCATGAAAATGGCGCGTGACGACCAATGGACGGTGTGGTTCGGCAAACTCATCTCCACCGCCGTGCTCACACCAATAGCCGCGTTCTTTACCTACAAAGCCAACAACGATTCAGTAGTTTTCAATATCGACCTCTATAAGAACCTGGCAATGAAGTTACTGGGCCTGCGCTCGAAGCGACACATCTACCGCAAGGAGGTCATCATCGAGGATCCGAAGTATCAAGAGGATGCCCAGAAACTGCTAAGCCTGAATCAGGATATCTACCGCTATACCCACGAACATAAGCTGCTGCATTGGCCCAGCCCTATCAAGGTGTTCTTCCACGCAGGCGACGATCAGGAGATGGAGACAATTAGCGAGCGACTGGAGGAGGTGATCGAGGACTTGGGCTACACGAAGGACAAGATCATCTTGTCGGAGCTGAACCACTATCCTGTGCTGGCAACGACGGCTCACACCAGGCCCTTCCGCAAAAAATGGATGAACATCATTGCCGGACTGATCCTCCCGCTGGGTATCTTCTTTTATATCCGCATGCTACGCTTCAGAATGAGGCTCTACCGCGACCTGCGCACTATCCGACATACCAGCGACCACATTGTGGAGCGTATTAATAATATGTAAACATTACTTATATATGGACCCACTACGACTGAACAAGATAGAAGAGGCTATCGAGGACTTCAAGGAAGGTAAGTTCGTGATTGTCGTTGACGATGAGGACCGAGAGAATGAGGGCGACCTGATTATCGCTGCCGAGAAGATTACCGCCGAGAAAGTGAACTTCATGCTGAAATACGCTCGCGGCGTACTCTGCGCCCCTATCACCATCGAACGCTGCAAGGAACTTGAACTGCCCCATCAGGTGGAAGACAACACCTCGGTGCTCGGCACCCCCTTTACCGTGACCGTCGACAAGTTGGAAGGCTGTACCACAGGTGTTTCAGCCCACGACCGTGCAGAGACCATCAAGGCCCTCGCAGATTCTCACTCTACCCCGCAGACCTTCGGACGACCAGGTCATGTGAACCCGCTATATGCCCAAGACAACGGCGTTTTGCGGCGCAGCGGACATACAGAAGCCACCATCGATCTATGCCACATGGCTGGGCTTTATCCCGCCGGCGCATTGATGGAAATCATGAACGAGGACGGCACGATGGCCCGTCTGCCCCAGTTGCTGGAGATGGCACAGGAGTGGGATATGAAGGTAATCAGCATCAAGGATATGATTGCTTACCGTCTGCGTACGGAGTCGCTCATCGAGGTGGGCGAAGAGGTGGACATGCCTACTGATTACGGACACTTCCGACTGATTCCCTTCCGTCAGAAGAGCAATGGTCAGGAGCATCTAGCATTAATCAAGGGCGAGTGGAAGGAAGACGAGCCCGTGCTGGTGCGCGTCCACTCGTCGTGTATGACGGGCGATATCCTCGGCTCGAAGCGTTGCGACTGCGGCGAGCAGCTCCATAAGGCCATGCAGGCCATCGAGAAAGAAGGTAAAGGCGTGGTGGTCTATATGCAGCAGGAGGGTCGCGGTATCGGTCTGATGAACAAGATTGCCGCCTATAAGCTACAGGAGGAAGGCCTCGACACCGTCGATGCCAATATCCATCTGGGGTTTAAACCCGACGAACGCGACTACGGCTGTGGTGCGCAGATGCTCAGGTATTTAGGTGTCCACAAGATGCGTCTGCTGACTAACAATCCCGTGAAGCGCGTAGGCCTCGAGGCCTACGGGCTGGAGATTGTGGAAAACGTACCCATCGAGGTGACGCCCAATCCCTATAACCTCCGCTATCTGGAAACAAAGAAGAACCGGATGGGGCACACGCTCCACTTGAAGTGAGCAGTTAAGAATGAAGTGTGAAAAAGATAAAAAAATGAAGTGCGGCAGCAAATTATTCATTATTCACCATTCACTATTCACTAAAAATTAGTACTTTTGCACAAAATTTTGATAAAATATGGCAAAACTATCCGATCGATTGCAGCGCCTGGCCCCTTCAGCCACGCTGGCAATGTCGCAGAAGAGCGCTGAGATGAAAGCGCAAGGCATTGATGTGATCAACATGAGTGTGGGTGAACCCGACTTCAACACCCCCGAGCCCATTAAGCAGGCCGCCAAACTGGCTATTGACGAGAATTATTCCCGCTATTCGCCTGTACCAGGCTATCCCGACCTCCGACAGGCTATCGCCCGTAAATTGGAGCGTGAGAACCATCTGCACTATACACCCGCAGAAATCCTCGTGTCGAACGGTGCCAAGCAGAGTGTCTGCAACACGGTGATGGCGCTGGTGAACGATGGTGAGGAAGTAATCATCCCTGCTCCCTATTGGGTGAGTTATCCTCAAATGGTTCTATTAGCTGGTGGAAAGCCCGTCATTGTCGAAGCTGGTTTTGAGCAAAACTTCAAAATGACACCCGTTCAGTTAGAGGCCGCCATTACACCTAAGACGCGTATGCTCATCCTCTGTTCGCCCAGCAATCCGACGGGCAGCGTCTATAGTAAGGACGAGCTTCAGGCGTTGGCCGAAGTGATTCTAAAACATGAGGATCTCTTCGTTTTGGCTGATGAGATTTATGAGCATATCAACTACATCGGCAGACATGAGTCAATTGCCCAGTTCCCGGGCATGAAGGAAAGGGCCATCATCGTCAACGGTGTGTCGAAGGCCTATGCGATGACCGGCTGGCGTATCGGTTATATCGCTGCGCCTGAATGGATTGTGAAAGGTTGCAACAAATTGCAGGGACAATATACCAGCGGACCATGCTCCGTGAGTCAGAAGGCTGCAGAATTCGCCTATGTCGGCGACCAGCAATGTGTGGAGGACATGCGACAAGCCTTTGAGCGCCGTCGCGACCTTATTGTGAAGCTGGCTAAGGAAATACCAGGTCTGGAGGTGAACGTGCCGGAAGGCGCCTTCTATCTCTTCCCCAAGTGCAGTTCGTTCTTTGGCAAGAGCGACGGTAAAACTACCATCAACAACTCTACTGATTTCGCCATGTATCTACTTGAAAAAGGGCATGTAGCAACGGTTGGAGGCGATGCTTTCGGCGACGCAGAATGCTTCCGTATGAGTTATGCCACAAGCGACGAAAACATCATCGAGGCAATGAGGCGTATGAAACAGGTACTGGCCGATTTAAAGTGATTATTGAAAATTAACGAGTTAAATCTTGTTAATCCGTGCGGTAGTCCCGTGAAATTTGTTATCTTTGCCAAGTGATTTCGGCGAAAGTCGGAAAAGGCAAGCTACGGAACTAGCAAAAACGTTTGAAAGAGAATATTTTAAACTCAATTTTTAATAACTAAAAAATTAAATTAAATTATGGCAACAACAACAAAGGCTGCAGCCCCAGCCAAAAAGAATTCGGGCTTCCAAGGTGTTAAAGCTGCATGGATCATCCTCGTTATCTGTGCTATCGCAGGTTACAGTGTTTGGTATTTCGTAATGGGTAACCCCGACAACTTCATCGGTGGCGACCGTAGCGGACATCCCGCAAACCTGCTGGGTACCGTGTATAAGGGAGGTTTCGTGGTAGGTCTGATCCTCACCCTGCTCTTCACCGTTATCTGTCTCGGTATCGAGCGTTATTTCGCTATTAAGACCGCTGCTGGTAAGATCAACCTCGCTAAGTTCACTGCTCAGGTGAAGGAGTTGATCAAGGGTCAGAAGTTTGCTGAGGCTGAAGCTCTCTGCGACAAGATGCAGGGTTCTGTAGCCAACGTTGTGAAGGCTTCTATCAAGATGTACCAGACCGTTGAGGGCGACGACACACTGAAGAAGGCCGCTAAGATCGCTAAGATCTCTCAGGCTCACGAGGAGGCTACTCAGCTTGAGATGCCTACCCTTCAGATGAACATGCCAATGGTTGCTACCATCGTATCTCTGGGTACCCTGACCGCTCTGTTCGGTACTGTGCTCGGTATGATCGGATCGTTCCAGGCTCTGTCTGCTGGTGGTGGTGCTGACTCTATGGCTCTGTCT
>JAGCDZ010000017.1 GCA_017650905.1 Prevotella sp.
AAAAAGACAACGCTATCAGTAAGCAAAAATGATATTAGATTATATATATATTAGAATATATATATAATATAAATATATTTCACCCAATAGCAGTGGATATGATTTTAAACTGTCACACTGTCACACTGTAACGCTCATTATTAACCCTTTCAGCAAGCGTGCTTTTTTGCGTGCTTTTTTTGCGATAAAATTTGGAAGTGCCTTGAATTTTTTTGTACCTTTGCATTGTCTAAAAAAAGGCGGAATTTGCGGCCTAACTGGGTAACAAAAATTGCATAGCGCGCAGGCAATTGTTTCCTCGGCAAAGCCAAAAACGAGCCAAGACAGTGTTCCTTGAAATGTTGTTACAAAAAAAATACACAGCAGAAAAACCACTGTGTATATAATGCGACGATCGGCTGAAAAATCAGCGGATGCGGTCGAGCGATCGTACAAGTTTCTCGTCTGCACGGATGGCGCGACGGGCCATGAGGTAGAGAATCAGCGCGATGGCGGGCAGCACTGCGGGCCAATGAGGGCGGAAATCTACAGTACCCCACGACTTATTGCCAGCCATCTGGCCTACGACGAAGAAGCAGACATACCATCCTAAGATAAGCAAAGCATTGAGCGCACAGAAGAGGGCCTGCGCCTTGCGGTTGTGGAAAATGAAGATGGTATAGGTGCCGAGGGCGGCTGTGGGCAGCAGGATGGCCAGCAGGGGCCACACGTCGAAATGACGCTTGCCGATGGGATCAGTGAACCAGAGGTTGTAGATTCTCGCCACATCAACGCCTCCCAGGTTGAAGGCACCAATCTGCATACACAGACAAATGACCGTCAGAATGACGGCCACTATCAGGTAAATGGTCTGTTTACGTTGCCACATAAGAACAAGAACCTACGTGATTAATCGAACATAGGATTCTCACGAGAGGGGTCACGCCAGTAGACCTTGTCCTCGATAAACTCCTGTGTTGCCAGCAGCGTGGGCTTCGGCAGCTTCTCGTAATAGCGTGAGATCTCTATCTGCTCGCGATTCTCGAATACCTCCTCGAGGGAGTCATTGTAAGAAGCGAACTCAGCCAGCTTCTTGGAGAGGTCCTCCTTGATCTGGCCGCTGATCTGATTGGCGCGCTTGGCGATGATGGCCACACTCTCGTAGATATTGTCGGTATCACGACAGAGGTCCATAATGTTGCGGGTCACGGTATTGACCGGTGCTTTTGATTTCTTGTAATCCATAATGTATATTTACAATTTACAAATTTACGATTTGTGATTTAATTCTGTTCTTTTACCATTTAATCTTTTATCACCTTCTTGCATTTGGCGATGAACTTCTCGGCGACACGCACGTCCTTTGAATCGGGGAACTCGTTGATGAAGCCGTAGCACTCGTCCTCAGCATCACGGTAACGGTCGAGGCGGCGATCCTCTGTGCTATTCTCTGCCAGTTCGAACTTGCTCTTCATGATGAGCAACGAAAACTGTTCGCGCATGGAGCAGAAGGGATAGGTCTTCAGCGCATTCTGAGCAGTGATGATGCACGCAGTATAATTGCTCTCATCGTTCTTGTTGATGTTGCCGAAATAGCCACCGAGATTATAGTAGAGTTCTGCAGAGAGATACTCCTTCATGATGAGCTTATCCTCCAACTCATAGAGTCGCTTCTGGGCAGCGGGGCGCAGCTTTGAATCGGGATAGAGGTCGAGGAAGTTCTGATAGGCATTGATGGCGCCGATCGTGGGCGACTGGTCGAGACGGGGCTCGGGGGCACTCTCGTAGAGGGCCTGACCCACGTAATAGGCAGCAGCTTCGGCATACGTACCACGCGGGTAGCTGCTGGCGTACTTCTTGAAAGTGGCAGAGGCAGCCTCAAAGTCACCATTGCAGTACTGCGCCATACCCAGCATATAGAGACACTCCTGTGCCTCTTCGCTCGCCTTCTTCATGGTAACAAGTTCTTCCAGCAAGACCGATGCCTGCTGGAACTTATTATTGGCGAAGGCCTCCTTGGCATACTCATACTTGTAAGTGTCGTCTGCCGACTTGTAGACCCTATTGAATTCTCCCGCGCAACTGCACAGAAACAGCATCGCGCACGAACCTATTATGATACTTTTTTTCATATCGGGGTGCAAAGTTACGATTTTTCGGCAAAATAACAAAGTTTTTTTCCAAATTTATGCATTCTGCGTCATTTATTATGAATTATTTCGTATCTTTGCACTTTGTTATGAGTGATTTTATACTGACTTCACCTTATCAGCCGACAGGAGACCAACCTGAGGCCATCAGGGAACTGACGGAAGGATTGCAGCGCGGCGACAAGTCGCAAGTGCTGCTTGGAGTGACGGGTTCGGGAAAGACCTTCACGATGGCAAACGTCATCGCCCAGGTGAACCGCCCTACCCTCATCCTGAGCCACAACAAGACGCTGGCAGCCCAGCTCTATGACGAGATGAGGGGTTTCTTCCCCGAGAATGCCGTAGAGTATTATGTCAGTTATTATGACTACTACCAGCCAGAAGCCTATCTGCCCGCCAGTGACACCTATATTGAGAAAGACCTCTCCATCAACGAAGAGATAGACCGGTTAAGGCTTTCTGCCGTATCTAATTTGTTGTCAGGAAGAAAGGATGTAGTCGTCGTGTCATCGGTTTCATGCATCTACGGTATGGGAAGTCCGGTAGCCTTGCAGGAGAACGTCATCACCCTGCACGTCGGTCAGAAACTGGATCGCAACATGTTGTTAAGGAATTTGGTAATGGCCCTCTATGTCCGTAACGACGTGGATCTGCAACGCGGCAACTTCCGTGTGAAGGGCGACACCGTCGACATCGCAATGGCCTACAGCGAGGTAGTGTTGCGCGTGACCTTCTGGGACGACGAGATCGACGCCATTGAGGAAGTAGACGCCGTCACTTTCGACCGCTTGGCCCGCTTCGAGGAATACAAACTCTACCCCGCCAACCTCTTTATGACCTCGCAGGAGCAGACCAACATCGCCATCCGCGAGATTCAGGACGACCTGATGCAGCAGGTGGCCTACTTCGAGGAGCTGGGCGACGGCATCAAGGCACAACGTATCAAGGAGCGCGTGGAGTACGATATGGAGATGATCAAGGAGCTGGGCCATTGCTCGGGCATCGAGAATTACAGCCGCTACTTCGATGGGCGCAAGGCAGGCGAAAGGCCCTATTGTCTGCTCGATTTCTTCCCCGACGATTACCTGATGATTATCGATGAGAGTCATGTGTCGGTTCCCCAGATACGGGCGATGTACGGCGGTGACAGAGCTAGAAAGACCAACCTCGTGGAATACGGTTTCCGTCTGCCAGCCGCTTTCGACAATCGTCCGCTGACCTTCGAGGAGTTCCATAAGATGGTGAATCAGGTAATCTACGTCTCGGCCACACCCGCCGACTACGAGCTGGAAGAGGCCGAGGGTGTGGTGGTGGAACAGGTCATCCGCCCCACAGGACTATTGGACCCCGAGATTGAGGTGCGCAAGAGCGAAAACCAGATTGACGATCTGATGGACGAGATACTCACCCGCAGTCATCGCGGCGAACGTGTACTCGTGACAACATTGACGAAGCGTATGGCCGAGGAACTGAGCGGCTATCTGCTCGACCATCACATCGCCACTGCCTATATCCACAGCGACGTGTCGACATTGGACCGTGTGAAGATACTCACCGACCTCAGACAAGGCACGTATGATGTGCTCGTGGGTGTGAACCTGCTACGTGAGGGGCTTGACCTGCCGGAGGTATCGCTCGTAGCCATCCTCGATGCCGATAAGGAGGGATTCCTGCGCAACCATCGCAGTCTGACACAGACAGCAGGCCGTGCGGCAAGAAACGTAAACGGCAAGGTAATCATGTATGCCGACACCATCACCGCCTCGATGCAGCTGACCATCGACGAGACGCTGCGACGCCGGACGAAGCAGATACAATATAACGAGGCACACGGCATCACTCCTACACAGATTGTAAAGAATCTGAGCGTGAGCGCCCTCCAGAAAGAGAATCGCGCCGATACAAAGGAGATGCTGCGCAACATCGGTGTGGCTGCGGAAAGCGGACATGCAGGTGTGATGATGACAGCCGACCCTATTATCGGGCAGATGACGCGCGAACAGCTGCAAAAGCTGCTGCTTGAGACCACGCGCAAGATGAAGGAGGCCGCCAAACAACTGGATTTCCTTCAGGCAGCACAGTATCGCGACGAGGTGTTTAGACTGCAAGAGCAGTTAGAACTCAAATAGCTTAAATATATTGTCACCCAAGTCATACAGATTTGTTAAAAAACAACAAGGCGCAACAAGTTTTCTGTATTCACGTTTCGTGATTCACTTTTTTATTTGTAATTTTGCCGCCAATATAATAAATAAAGTGATCTGTGAGATCTGTGTGAGAATAAAAAAGAAAAAGAGATGAAAAAGATTTTGATAACCCTGCTGATGGCTATGCCTCTGCTGGCCGCAGCACAGGACAACACTTGGGAGAGAGTGGAAATAGCCTCCGCCCAAAGCACCAACCCCGATGCAAAATATCTGGCTGAGGGCGCTGTACCCGAGGTAGACGGCAAAGTTTGCTGGCAGAAAGTCATCGACGCCCCTGGGAAGTCGGCGCAGCAGATCTACGACATCCTGTTGGCACAGCTCAACAAGATGGTGAAAGAGGAAAATCAAATGATGGAGCGGAGTAAGGTGGCCATTCAGAATCAGGCCAATCACCAGCTGGGCGCAACCTTCCACGAGTGGCTCGTCTTCAAGAGCACGGCTCTCAACCTCGACCGTACCGTGATGAACTTCCAACTTATCGTGAACTGCAGCGACGGTAAGGCCGACGTTCAGATGACACGTATCAGTTACGACTACGAACTGGAGCGCGACCCCACCCACTATGCGGCAGAAGAATGGATTACCGACAAGTATGCCGTCAACAAAAAGCGTACGAAGCTGCTCAAGCTCTCGGCTAAGTTCCGTAGGAAGACCATCGACCGTAAGGATTACATCTTTAACAAGTTTACCACACTTCTGAACGAGAAATGAGCAAGGATCAAATCCGCAACGCGTTGAACCTGATCTTCATGATTGTGGCGGTGGTGGGCGTGGTTATTTACCTCACCGATGACAAGACGAAGGGTATTATTGTGATTCTCATCGCCATGTGCTTTAAGATGGCGGAAGCCTCAATGAGAATGTTTAATAAATGAAGATAAGACTATTTTTAATGCTGCTCGCAATGCTGGCCGTCAGACCCCTGATGGCACAGGACACCTATAACCAGATAGACGAGATGGGCAATGTGACGCAGCGCAACCAGAACTTCAACAAACACAACAACGACACCACCTCGAAGAACAAGGAGATACCCAAGGGACTGAAAACGTGGACGGTGGACCGGAAATTCGGTAATATAATCCCCACACAACCCGACACCGTACACCATCTTTTCCCACAGAGCCTCTTCAACTCGGGTGTCTATGGCCAATACAATACCATCGGCAATAACTATTCCGCCCGACAGAACCGTATCTTCATCGACCGCAAGGAGAGCAGCTCGTTCATCTTCACCGACCCCTACTCCTTTTTCATGAAGGATCCCGACGAGTTTCAATTTACCAATACCCTATCACCACTCACCTACCTGACTTACGACAACTGCGGCGACAAGCAGCATGGAGAAGACAGGCTCGATGCGAAGTTTGCCGTGAATGTGAACAAGCGTCTAGGTTTCGGATTCCAGATGACCTACGACTACGCTCGCGGCTACTACAATAGTCAGAGTGTGTCGCACTTCAACGGTTCACTCTTTGCTACCTATCTGGGCGACCGTTATAACGCTCACTTCCTCTTTTCGACGAACCACCAGAAGGCGACAGAAAACGGTGGTATCACCAACGATGAGTATATCCTACACCCGGAATCATATACCGACGCCTTCACTGACGATGAGATTCCAACGGTGCTAACACAGACCTGGAACCGTAATGATAACATACACGTATTCCTGAGTCACCGCTATAACATCGGTTTCTACCGTCAAGTGCCGATGACCGAAGAAGAACTCAAGGCCCGCGAGTTTGCCAAGGCCGCCCTGGAGGAGAAGGAAAAACTGGAGCAGAAAAAAGAGAATCCTGATGCGCCTAAAGGGCGTGAGACGGCAGCCCCGAAAGGTCGTCCCGAGGGTGCCGCCATCGCAGGCATGGAGCCTCCAAAGGAGAAGATCAGCGAGGCCATAGACACCACCCGTATCCAGGTAGACAGTCAGGAGAAACTCGATAGTCTGAACCGTCTCCAAGCCATTCAGGACTCCATCGATGCCACAATGAAAAAGGAATATGTGCCCGTGACCAGTATCATCCATACGCTGGAACTGCACAACTACAAGCGTACCTATCTGGCCTACACTTCGCCAAAAGACTATTATTTTGCCAGGAATTATTCGGTTTTGGGCGGCGACAGCATCGATGACATTACCAAACACCTCCAGATAAAGAACACCTTCGGACTGGCGTTACTCGAAGGCTTCAACAAATATATGAAGGCCGGATTGAAGGCCTTCGTCACCCACGAGTATCGCCGGTATATCATGCCCGACACACTCAACGGTACAACCTTCCAGCAGCGATGGACAGAGCAGAACGTAAGCATCGGCGGGCAAATCAACAAGACCGAGGGCAAGACGCTCCACTTCAACCTGACGGGTGAATTCTGGGTAGCCGGAGAAGATGCCAGTCAGATGAAACTCGACTTTAATACCGACCTGAACTTTGCACTCTTCAAGGATACCGTTCGCGTAGCAGCCAAAGCGTTCTTTCACCGGCTGAACCCATCGTTCTACTATCGCCGCTATCACTCGCAGCACCTGTGGTGGGACAAGCAGAACGACTTCAAACAGGAGATGCGTACCAGGATTGAGGGCAATCTGTCGTACTCGCTGACGAACACCCGCCTGCGTCTGGCTATTGAGGAGATACAGAACTATACCTACTTCGGCATGAGCTACGACCATACCTATGATGGCGACAACAAAAGCAATGGACGTAAGAACATGATAGCGGATGTCTATCAGGAAGGTGGCAATATCAACCTGCTCACGGCGCAACTGTATCAGGACTTCCGTCTCGGCCCGCTGAACTGGGAGAATATCATCACCTATCAGAATTCCAGCAACACCGACGTATTGCCATTACCCGACCTCAACATCTTCTCGAACCTCTATCTGAAGTTCAAGATCGCCCGCGTGCTCGATGTGGAGCTGGGCGGCAATGTGACCTACTTCACCAAATATGAGGCTCCAGACTTCTGTCCGACTCTCAATCAGTTTGCCGTGCAGAAGAATACTGCAAACCGTGTGGAATTAGGAGAGTTCCCCTTCGTGGATGTCTATGCCAACCTAAAACTGAAGGGTGTACGATTCTTCGTGATAATGAGCAATGTGCTCTACAGTTCAGCTAACAGAAAATATTTCACTACACCCCACTACCCGATGAACGGCAGTGTGATACACATGGGTGTATCCTGGCCCTTCTTCAATTAGAAATCTGGCCGGACTAAATCAGCTAGACCAGCAGAAGGCCAACCGATACACAAACTCCGTAAATAAAGATATTGCGCGCTGTATCTCCCAAACAGATATTCAGCGCCTTTCCTTTATCTATCCGTTTGATCTTCAGATAGGTATAGATATGGAAAATGAGATAGACAAAGGGCAGGAAGAACGCCAGAGGGTGGCCGTTCATAAAGAAAGTGAACCCCAAGATCATGGCTCCAATGCCCACACCCAAATAGAGCTGCAGGCCTGCCTTGGCACCTAAATTCACCACGAGTGTATTCTTTCCCGCCTCACGATCGGTCTCGCGGTCGCGGAAGTTATTCACCAACAGCAATGCATCAATCACCATACCACAGGCCACTGAGGCGAGGAACACCTCCCACGTCACCGTATGGAACTGCACATAATAGGTGATGCAAACAGGCACGATGCCAAAGAACACCAGCACCAGCACATCGCCCAGCCCCATATACGACAGATGGGTGGTATAGAGGAAGCAGAATACGATGCAGACGAGGCCGATGAGAATCATCTCGAATCCGCCCCAATAGACAAGGGGCAAGCCCACAATACAAGCCAGACAGGTGGTGGCGGCGATGGCTTTCTTCATCGAGTCAAGTTTCACCCAGCCCATCGCACAAGCGCGACGAGGTCCTAAGCGCGTTTCATTATTATCCGTGCCATTAGCAAAGTCAAAGAAGTCGTTGATGAAATTAGCATCGATCTGCATAATGAAGGCGAAGAGGAGGCACAGCACGGCTGCCACCCAGCTGAACACATCATCGCCATAGGTCTTCGCATCAACATACGCCAAAGATACACCAATCATCACAGGAACGGCCGCACCCGACAACGTTTTGGGACGAGCAGCCAAGAGCCAAGCTTTCATGGAATTGGTCTCGATTCTCTTCTCTTCCAACATATTTTTTACTATTTTCGTGCAAATATACAAAAAAATTGTGAATGTTGGATGACGAATGATGTTTTTTTCGTATATTTGCATCAAAATACAGACTTATCTATGATAACCAATAGCCCAAGCCTTGATCTGGTGGAATTCGTTGAAACCCAGATTCTACCCCGATATGCAGACTTTGACCGTGCCCACAATCTGGAGCATGTTACCCGTGTAATACGCCGTTCGCTCGAAATGGTGAAGACCACCGGAGCCGACATCAACATGGCCTATGTTATCGCGGCTTACCACGATTTAGGAATGTCGGGGCCGAGAGCCGTACACCATATCACGGGCGGCAAGATACTCGCCAACGATGCAAGGTTGAAGAAATGGTTCTCGCCTGAACAAATTAAGATCATGAAAGAGGCGGTGGAGGATCATCGCGCTTCAGCCAGCCATTCACCCAGAAGCCTCTATGGTAAGATTGTGGCGGAGGCTGACAGGGATATCAGTGTCGACATTGTTATCCGTCGCACCATCCAGTATGGTCTGGGTAACTATCCGCAACTCAACAAGGAGGAACATTGGAAACGCTTCAAGAAGCACTTAGACGAAAAATACTCAGTGAACGGCTATATCCGTCTGTGGCTCCCCCACTCGCCCAATGAGAAGAACCTCAATGAGTTGCGCCAGCTCATTGCCAATCCTCAGGAACTGCGTAAGACCTTTGATACGGTCTTTGCAGAAGAGACACGTGAAGCCTGACGCCTTATCTCAGATACATCCAATAGATATATCCCAAAACAGCTGCCAGCACGATAAGCACTATCGAGCGAACAAGACATGTCGTCACCTTCTTGATAATCAGGAAGGCTACGATGATGGCCACTAAAATAAAGATATAATACCCTATATTTTCCATAATCAGAACATTTTCTTAAAAGGTGTTGGTAACGGTGTCTCAAATTCCATGGGCTCACCCGTCACAGGATGATGAAAGCAGAGCAGCCATGCATGGAGGCAAAGACGATGAAGCGGGTCGTCGCCGTTGCCATATTTCGTGTCACCACAGACGGGATGACCCATATCGGCAGAATGTACGCGAATCTGATTCTTGCGACCCGTTTCCAACTTGAACTCCACCAGTGAATGCTCAGCCGTACGGGCCAGCACATGATAATGGGTAATGGCATACTTGCCACCATTGTCAACAGGTGATGAATAGGTGACGTAGGCCTTGTTGTCTTTCAGCCAGTTCTCAATGGTACCATCGTCTTCTGCAATCTCTCCCGAGCAGACAGCCACATAACGGCGGTCATAGACGATATCATGCCAATTATGCTCCAAAATCTGCTCTGTCTCCATATCCTTGGCGTAGACCATCAGTCCGCTAGTATCCCGGTCGAGACGATGCACCACATGAGCCGTACACTTCTGGCGCGACTTCTTGAAATAGTCGTCGAGCACACTCTTTACATTCAGCGTCGAATGGCCACCTGCCATCGAGAGAATGCCCTCAGCCTTCTCGACGACAATCAGCCAGCGGTCTTCATACACAATCTTCACCCAACGGCTCTTGAAACCCTTCTGGTTGCGCTTGGTCTTGCTCACGGCAATCTTCATGCCTTTCTCCAGTGGGAAATCAAACTGAGAGACGGTCTTGCCGTTGACCTTGATGCCCCTTCCTTGCAGCGTAGCCTTGATCTTCGACTTCGTCTGAGGCACATTAGCCAACAACCACTCCAACAGTGGCATCGGCTCTGAGACGACAAAATGGTCGTACTCACCCCCTTGGTTATATCCTGCGTTGTATCTCATATCTGCTGATTTTGGGTGCAAAGGTAGTGCAAATCAAGTGAAACACCAAACGATTGGAGGTTTTTCTTGGAAGTATCGAAAATTTTGCGTACCTTTGCAGCCTGATTCAGTAGTATATATATAAATAAGGTATAAGAAAGAGATGATTACAGTCACAAATCTGGCTATCCAATTCGGAAAGAAGGTTCTCTATAAGGACGTGAACCTGAAGTTTACAAGTGGAAATATCTATGGCATCATCGGTGCCAACGGTGCGGGCAAATCAACCTTGCTGCGCGCAATTAGCGGTGAACTGGAGCCAAACAAGGGATCTGTGGAGATGCTGCCCGGCGAGCGCATGAGTGTGCTGGAGCAGGATCACTTCAAATACGACGCATTCACGGTGATGGACACCGTGCTGATGGGACACAAGCCCATGTGGGACAATATGAAGGAGCGCGAGGCTCTATACAATAAGGCCGAGATGACAGAGGAAGATGGTGTTAGAGCCGCCGAACTGGAAATGGCCTTTGCCGAGATGAACGGCTACGAGGCTGAAAGCGAGGCTGCACAGTTGTTGCAGAATCTGGGTGTAGCCGAGGGACAGCATTATAAGCAAATGGCCGACATTTCGAATAACGAGAAGGTGCGCGTGATGCTGGCAAAGGCATTGTTCGGACATCCCGACAACCTGTTGCTCGACGAGCCTACCAACGACCTCGACCTCGACACCGTGCAGTGGCTGGAGGAATATCTCTCGAATCTGGAGCAATGTGTGCTGGTCGTTTCCCACGACCGTCACTTCCTTGATGCCGTCTCGACGCAGACCGTCGACATCGACTTCGGCAAGGTGACACTGTTCAGCGGAAACTACTCGTTCTGGTATGAGAGTTCGCAGCTGGCCCTGCGTCAGGCACAGAACCAGAAGATGAAAGCCGAGGAGAAGCGCAAGCAGCTGGAGGAATTTATCCGCCGCTTCTCAGCCAATGTGGCAAAATCAAAGCAGACTACGTCGCGTAAGAAGATGCTGGAAAAACTGAATGTGGAGGAAATCACCCCTTCAACACGTAAGTATCCGGGCATCATCTTCTCGATGGAACGCGAACCTGGCACGCAGATTCTTGAGGTAGAGGGTCTCAAGGCTTTAGACCAAGACGGCACCGTGCTCTTCGACAATGTGAGCTTCACCATCGAGAAGGGTCAGAAGACCGTCTTCCTGAGTCACAACCCCAAGGCGATGACAGCTCTCTTCGAGATTATCAACGGCAACCGTGAGGCAGATGCCGGCACCTATAAGTGGGGCGTCACTATCACCACCGCCTATCTCCCACTCGACAATACGTCGTTCTTCCAAAGCGAGATGAACCTTGTGGATTGGCTTTCGCAGTGGGGACCAGGTAATGAGGTGGTCATGAAGTCGTTCTTAGGACGTATGCTCTTCAAGGATGAAGACATCCAGAAAAAGGTGTGCGTACTCTCCGGAGGTGAGAAGATGCGTTGTATGATTGCCAGAATGCAGCTGAAGAATGCCAATTGCCTGATTCTCGATACCCCCACGAACCATCTGGACCTTGAGAGTATCCAGGCTTTCAACAACAACCTGATACAGTTTAAAGGCAACATTATCTTCGCCTCACACGACCATGAGTTTATCAACACCGTTGCTGACCGCATTATCGAACTGACGCCTAAAGGCACTATCGACAAGCTGATGACCTACGATGACTACATCTACGATGAGCAGATCAAGGAGCAAAAAGCAAAGATGTACGCTTAATGGCACGATATTTGCATAGAGGTTAGCAGAAGATTAAAACAAACGCAATTATGAAAGAAAAAGATATTCATATCGAAGAGGAGGAAACTCTGAACGAGAATCCCTCAGAAGAAACTGCCAATGAGGCAGCAGAAGAATCCGAAAAGTGTGAGAACCCTGAAAACTCCGACCAGTCAGAAGGCGCTGAAGAAAAGGATCCTCTACAGAAAGCCGAGGAAGAAATTGCCGATTTGAAGAATCAGCTGCTCTACAAGGTGGCAGAGTTTGAGAATTATCGCAAACGTACCCTGAAAGAGCGTGCAGAACTGATCCTGAATGGCGGTGAGAAGTTCATCACAGCCATCCTACCCGTGCTCGACGATATGGAGCGTGCCATCGAGAATGGTGCTAAGACCGACGATCCGGCCGTACTGCGTGAGGGTATGGAACTGATCCATCAGAAATTCATGAAGACCCTTGAGTCGCAGGGGGTGAGCAAGATTGAGACGACAGACGCCGACTTCGATACCGATGTACATGAGGCAGTGGCAATGGTACCCGGTATGGGCGACGATAAGAAGGGCAAGGTGATCGACTGTCTCCAACAGGGCTATAAACTAAACGACAAAGTAATCCGCCACGCCAAAGTGGCAGTTGGACAATAACACATGGCACAAAAAAGAGACTACTATGAGGTGCTTGGGGTCGAAAAGACCGCCTCAGAAGACGAGATTAAGAAAGCCTATCGAAAGATAGCCATCAAGTATCACCCCGATCGCAATCCTGGCGACAAGGAAGCCGAGGAGAAATTCAAGGAGGCCGCAGAGGCCTACAATGTGCTGCATGACCCGAAGACGCGTCAGCAGTACGACCAGTTCGGCTTTGCAGGTCCTGGTGCCGGCGGTTTCGACTTCAGTGGCTTCGGTGGTGCCAGCATGAACATGGACGATATCTTCTCGATGTTCGGCGACATCTTTGGCGGTCACGGTTTTGGTGGTTTCGGCGGTCAGCGTCGTCCTCAACAGCATCGAGGCAGCGACCTGCGCCTGAAGGTAAGACTGACACTGCAAGAAATCAATACGGGCGTCACCAAGAAGTTCAAGGTTCGCAAGGATTTATCCTGCCCTCATTGCAACGGTTCAGGCGCAGAGGCCGGCAGCGGCAAGGAGCAGTGCGCCACCTGTCACGGTAGCGGTGTCATCACCCACACCACGCAGAGCATCTTCGGTATGATGCAACAGCAGAGTGTCTGTCCTAACTGTCACGGTGAGGGTATGGTCATCAAGAATAAGTGCAAACACTGTGGTGGTACCGGTATCGAAAAAGGCGAGGAAGTAGTGGAAATCAACATCCCGGCAGGCGTTGCTGAGGGTATGGTAGTCAATGTGCCTGGTAAAGGAAATGCCGGCAAACACAACGGCATCGCAGGCGACATACAAGTGTTTATTGAAGAGGCCGAGAACGATACTTTCGTGCGCGACGGCAACGATCTGATATATAACCTGCTGCTCGACTTCCCCACAGCAGCCTTAGGCGGCGAAGTGGAAGTGCCCACCATCGATGGCACAAAACTGAAGGTGAAACTGGAGAACGGTACTCAGCCCGGAAAGACCCTCCGTCTGAGAGGCAAAGGACTGCCCGCTGTACAGGGATATGGTTCTGGAAAGGGCGACCTCGTTGTGAATATCAGTGTGTATATCCCCAAGACTCTCAGTCGCGAGGAAAAGGAACTGATAGAGAGATTCAAGAACTCCGACAACTTCAAGGGCGACAAGCAAACGAGGGACTCCATCTTCCAGCGCTTCAAGAACTACTTCAATTAAAATGGATTATCAAGAGACCTGTAAATATCTGTTCACGCAGACCCCGATGTTTGAGAAGCAGGGGGTCAGCGGCTACAAGGAAGGCCTGGAGAACACGCTTGCCCTTGATGAGCATTTCGGTCATCCGCACAAGAACTTCCGCAGTATCCATATCGCGGGTACAAACGGTAAGGGTTCCTGTGCGCATACCATAGCAGCCATCCTGCAGCAGTGCGGTTACAGAGTAGGTCTCTACACCTCTCCCCATCTGGTGGATTTTCGTGAGCGCATCCGCATCAACGGACAGCCCATCCCGGAGAAATACGTGGTTGATTTTGTTGAGAAGGAAAAGGAATTCTTCGAACCCCTGAAACCCACTTTCTTCGAGTTGACGACGGCTATGGCTTTCCTATATTTCAGCGAGAAGCAGATTGACATCGCTGTCATCGAGGTGGGACTTGGAGGTAGGCTCGACTGCACAAACATCATCACCCCCATCCTATCGGTCATCACCAACATCAGTCTGGACCATACGCAACTATTGGGACAATCGCTCGAGCAGATTGCGATGGAGAAGGCTGGTATCATTAAAAAGGGTGTACCTGTGGTGATTGGTGAGGCATTACCTGAGACACGCCCCATTTTCGAAGCTATGGCCGAAGAGAATAAGGCGCCCATTGTCTTTGCAGAAGATCAACCGGAAGTATTGCATGCAGAACTGCAATTCTCCAATATGCTCTACACCACTCGCAACTATGGCAAGATTACAGGTGAACTCTGGGGATCCTATCAGGAGAAGAATGCCAACACTATTCTTTGGGCCATCAGAAAACTTGAGGATGCAGGTTATCTGTATCGCTTCACTAACGACTCAAAGTCTTTATCCAAGGGATATGAGGTGAAGGAGGGCTTCAAGAGTGTCTGCGAGATAACTGGTCTGAAAGGTCGCTGGCAAGTGGTCAGCAAAGACCCCACCATTGTGTGCGACACAGGCCACAACACTGCCGGATGGCAGTATCTCAGCCAACAACTTAATCAGGTGAAGTGTCGGAATATGTATATCGTCTTTGGTGTGGTTGAGGACAAGGATGTCGACGGCATCATGGCTTTGCTGCCCAAGCATGCCACCTATTTCTTCACGAAAGCCAACAATCACCGTGCCGTTTCCGAGCATGTACTCCACATGATGGGACAGCAACTGGGTCTGACGGGCGACACCTATCCGAGTGTCGTAGAAGCCTACCAAGCTGC
This sequence comes from Prevotella sp., assembly GCA_017650905.1. Lineage (GTDB taxonomy): Bacteria > Bacteroidota > Bacteroidia > Bacteroidales > Bacteroidaceae > Prevotella. The sequence continues at coordinate 15,061 of JAGCDZ010000017.1, forward strand.
AAAATCTAAAGCCAAAACAGACGATTTTGTGTTTATTGGAGGTAGCAGTTACGTGGTCGCAGACTTCCTTAAAAACTGCGTTTAGGTTTTTTTAATACATCAGCAACATTTTTTTCGTTGATTCCTTTGCCCAATTGGAATTTTTTCTGTTACTTTGCAAAAAATAGTTTGTAACTAAAAACATTTCAATTATGGCAACAACAGAAAATGCGAATTTGTGTGGTCTGAAGAGAGAAAACTTCCAGACCACTATCAATGGTAAGAAGACCGATCTGTACATTCTTAGGAATCGTAAGGGTTATGAAGTGGCAATCTCCAATTATGGCGGTGCCATTTGTGCTATTATGGTGCCTGACAAGGATGGTAAAGTAGCAAACGTTATCCAGGGTCATGACAGCATCAAGCAGCTCATGAGCGGCAACGAGCCCTACCTCTCGACACTGATCGGACGTTGGGGTAATCGTATCTGTAAGGGACAGTTTACGCTGAATGGCAAGGACTATCAGCTGGCGCTTAACGACGGTCCCAACCACCTTCATGGCGGTGCTATAGGCTTCAACGCCAAAGTGTGGGATGCCCGTCAGATGGGTCCTCGTGCTCTGGCTCTCCACCGTATTTCTTCATACGGAGAGGAAGGTTACACAGGCGAGTTGGACATCACGGTTGAGTTTACATTCACTGATCTGAATGAGCTCATCATCGAGTATCTAGCCACTACAAACAAGAAGACCATCGTGAACCTCACGCATCACGCTTTCTTCAGTCTGACAGGTACGGCTGATCCTACACCGACGATTGAGGACCAGATCTGTGAGATCAATGCTGATTTCTATCTGCCTACCGACAACACTGCTATTCCTACTGGTGAGATTCTGAAGGTAGAGGGAACACCATTCGACTTCCGTAAGCCTAAGACCTTCGGACAGGAGATTGATGCTGATAATGAGCAGATTATCTTCGGTCATGGTTACGATCACAACTACGTGCTGAACAAGCGCGAGGAAGGTGAGCTGAGTTTTGCCGCCAGAATAACGGAACCCAAGAGCGGCCGTACGCTGGAGTGCTACACCACAGAGCCCGGTATGCAGCTCTACACAGCAAACTTCGCCTCGGGTTACAAGGGTGCCAACGGCTGCACGTTCCCACGTCGCTCAGCTGTCTGTCTCGAAACCCAGCACTTCCCCGACACGCCCAACCGTCCATACTTCCCCAGCGTTGTGCTGAGACCCGGTGAGCGCTACAAGCAGAAGACAATCTATCGTTTCGGCGTTGTAGAATAATTAAATCGTTTTTCCAACACTTTTTTTAAATCATTATGAGTAATCAAAAACAGAATGGAAGTGTCATCGCCATTGTGACGATGTTCTTCCTATATGCCATGATTTCGTTTGTCACGAATCTTGGCGCACCCATCGGAGTCATCTGGAAGAACCAGCCTGAGATCGGCGGTTCTAATGTGCTCGGTATCATGGGTAACTTCATGAATTTCTTTGCCTACCTGTTCATGGGTATTCCTGCAGGAAAGATGCTGACAAAGGTGGGTTACAAGAAGACCGCCCTCATTGGTATTGCAGTAGGCTTCTTCGGTGTGCTTATTCAGTTCCTTTCGGGCTACTCCGGTGGTATTCCCGGCTTCTGCATCTATCTGTTAGGCGCCTTTATTTCTGGATTCTCCGTATGTATCCTAAACACGGTGGTGAACCCCATGCTGAACTTGCTTGGCGGTGGTGGTAATCGTGGTAACCAGCTGAATATGATCGGCGGAACACTGAACTCCCTCTCGGGAACCATGACCCCGTTGCTTGTAGGTGCACTGATTGGTACGGTGACGGCTTCCACACAGATGGCCGACGTCAATCTGGTGATGTACATCGCTATGACCGTCTTCGCCTGCGCCTTCATCATCCTTACTTTCATCCCCATCGAGGATCCTGAAATGGGTAAGGTCACAGCTGATACAGTATTTGAACATTCTCCCTGGTCCTTCCGTCACTGTCTGCTTGGTGTCATAGCCATCTTCGTGTATGTAGGTGTCGAGGTAGGTATTCCTGGTGGATTGAACTTCTACCTCTCGGATACTACTGCCAGTGGTGCGTGGGTGAATCCTGAGGCTATTCTCAACGCAGCAACAATCGGAGGTGCTGTAGCTGCTATGTATTGGTTGCTGATGCTCGTAGGACGTCTGGTTTCCAGTACGATTGCAGGCAAGGTATCCTCTCGTCAGATGATGCTCGTCACAACGACTGTAGGTATGGTGCTCATCATTGCTGCCATCCTTACACCGAAAAGCGTGACCGTCACTATGCCGTTGGTGAAGATTCTGGAAGGATCGATAGAGATGACAACCGTTCCTCTGAGTGCTCTTTTGCTGGTACTCTGCGGACTTTGCACCTCGGTAATGTGGCCGTCTATCTTCAACCTTGCTACAGAAGGTCTTGGTAAGTACACGGCTCAGGCTTCCGGTATCTTTATGATGATGGTAGTCGGTGGTGGCGTACTGCCCGTAGTACAGAATTTCTTTGCCGACTTCATGGGATATATGCCCAGCTACTTCGTCTATCTGCTGGCTATGGCCTACATGTTCTACTATGCCCTCATCGGCTGCAAGAATGTCAATACCGACATCCCCGTAGATTAAATTGTCAAATATTAAATTGTATAATTGTAAATCAACATGATGGATATTGAATTTGTAAGAAGCCGTTTCATCAAGCACTTTGATGGAAAGACTGGTAACGTATATACCTCTCCAGGTCGTATTAACCTGATTGGTGAGCACACCGACTATAATGGTGGTTTCGTATTCCCAGGTGCCGTTGACAAAGGCATTATGGCAGAAATGCGTGCCAATGGCACAGAGGATACTGTGATGGCCTATGCCATTGACCTGAAGGATCGTGTCGACTTCAAGTTGAGCGACCCCAATGGCCCACGTGCATCATGGGCTCGATACATCTATGGTATCTCCCTTGAAATGAGGAAATTAGGCGTACCCGTTAAAGGTTATAATATTGCCTTTGCAGGTGATGTACCCTTAGGTGCAGGTATGTCTTCTTCAGCCGCTATGGAGAGTTGTTTCGCCTTCGGTCTGAACGATATCTTCGGCGACAACAAGGTATCGCAGTGGGATATGGCTTTGGCTGGACAGGCTACAGAGCATAACTACTGTGGTGTAAACTGTGGTATCATGGACCAGTTCGCATCTGTATTCGGTAAGGCTGGCTGCCTGATGCGCCTTGACTGTCGTAGCCGTGAGTTCGAGTATTTCCCCTTCAAGCCCGACGGCTATCGCCTCGTGCTGCTCGACTCTGTGGTAAAGCATCAGTTGGCAGGCTCACCTTACAATGATCGTCGTAACTCCTGCGAGAATGTGGTGAGACACATCCAGGCCAAGCATCCGGAAGGTAAGTATGAAACCTTGCGCGACTGCACCTGGGAGCAACTGGAGGAAGTGAAGGAAGAGGTAGGCGCTGAGGACTACAAGCGCGCTAAGTTCGTACTCGGTGAGAAAGACCGTGTGCTGGGTGTCTGCGAAGCTCTCACCGAAGGCGATTACGAGAAGGTTGGTGAACTGATGTACAAGACCCACGAAGGTCTATCGAAGGACTACGAGGTGTCCTGCGAGGAGCTCGACTTCCTGAACGATGTAGCCAAGGAGAACGGCGTCACCGGTTCCCGTATCATGGGTGGTGGCTTTGGTGGCTGTACCATCAACCTCGTTCGTAACGACCTTTACAGGAAGTTCATTGAGGACGCCAAGAAGAAGTTCAACGAAAAGTATGGTCACGAGCCAAAAGTCTATGATGTTGTCATCAGCGACGGCTCTCGTAAACTCTGCTAAAAGCCACCTTTAAACACACAAAATGTGTTTATAAAGGTTAAATATGAGCGGTAAGGTGTAATATTTACACTTTACCGCTTTTTTTTATGTCCTTTTTCATGGTTATTTCAGAAATAAGTTGTAAATTTACACCCAAAATTGACATTCATTAAACAACTTAAAACGTAGTAACAATGAAAGTACTGAAAAAAAGTATTCTGAGTCTCGGCGCAGCAGCGCTGATGCTCGCAGCATGTGAAGGTGGCCAGCAGGCACCTGTATTAACGGTTTCGGGTCTCGACCCTGCCAAGTTCGACACCACCCTTCAGGACAAGCCCGTGAAGCTCTATACCCTGAAGAATGCCAACGGCATGGAGGTGTGCATCACCAATTATGGCGGACGCGTAGTATCGCTCGTCGTTCCTGACAAGAACGGCAACCCCACTGACGTTGTTCTCGGCTTCGACAACATCGCCCAGTATGCTGATACTCTCAACTCCCCCACCGACTACGGTTCCAGCGTCGGACGCTATGCCAACCGTATCAAGAACGGTAAGTTCACTCTCGACGGCACAGAGTATGCCCTCAAGCAGAACGACGGCCCCAACTGCCTGCACGGTGGTGGCACCACAGGTTGGATGAACCAGGTTTACGATGCTGAGCAGATTGGCGATTCCGTACTGAGACTGACCATCGTTGCTGCTGATGGCGAGAACGGCTTCCCCGGCAAGGTAATGGCTGTGACCACTTATACAGTGACTTCTGACAACATCCTTGACATCACTTGGGAGGCAGAGACCGACAAACCGACGATTATCAATCAAACCAACCACAACTATTATAACCTGAGCGGTGACTTCACCCAGCCCGGCTATGATATGGTGCTCTATGTGAATGCAGACAATTTCACTCCCAGCGACACACTCTATATCCCCACTGGTGAAATCAAGTCTGTAGAGGGCACACCGATGGACTTCCGTACCCCTCACGCCATTGGCGACAGCATCAAGTCACAGTTCGATCAGATTCAGAATGCCGGTGGTTACGATCACAACTGGTGTCTAAACACCTATAAGGATAGCAAGGGCGACGACACACAGGTCTGCGCCAGCCTTTACAGCCCCAAGACCGGCATCTTCATGGAGATGTATACCAACGAGCCTGGTGTACAGGTCTACAGCGGTAACTTCCAGGGTGTTGGCAATGAGCTGAACATCCAGCATAAGAATGGTCCATATCCGCAGCACGTCAGCGTATGCTTGGAGAGCCAGAAGTATCCCGATTCTCCTAACAAGCCTCAGTGGGTACAGCCCGCTTTGAAGCCAGGTGAGAAGTATTTCAGCCACGCAGCTTACAAGTTCTCCGTGAAATAATTATCCATTGTAAATCATCAATTAAATAAAAGTATAATATGGCATTATTAGATTGGATTGTCATTGGCGTCTTCTGCTGTGCGCTGATTGGCATTGTACTTTGGGTTGTCAGCCAGAAGAACGACAACTCGGCAGACTATTTCCTCGGTGGTAAGGATGCAACATGGATTGCTATCGGTGCTTCTATCTTCGCATCAAACATCGGCTCAGAGCACCTCATCGGTCTCGCAGGAGCAGGTGCTTCCTCTGGTATGGCAATGGCCCACTGGGAAATCCAGGGCTGGATGATCCTGATTCTCGGATGGGTATTCGTACCTTTCTATACACGTAGTATGGTGTATACCATGCCTGAGTTCCTGGAGCGTCGCTATAACACACAAAGCCGCACCATCCTCTCCGTTATCTCACTGATCAGTTATGTGCTCACAAAGGTGGCCGTTACGGTTTATGCCGGTGGTCTTGTCTTCCAACAGGTCTTTGGTATCGAGGAGCTCTGGGGTATCGACTTCTTCTGGATTGCTGCTATCGGACTGGTGCTCATCACCGCCATTTATACCATCTTCGGTGGTATGAAGAGTGTGCTCTACACCTCTGTGCTCCAGACCCCAATCCTGCTCTTGGGTTCGCTGATTATCCTCGTTTTAGGTATGAAGGCTCTGGGCAGTTGGGATCAGATGCTGCAACTCTGCGATGTGAAGCCTAACTACGAAGGTGCCACAGGTACGATGGTTCACCTGATGCGTTCGAACAGCGACCCGCAGTATCCTTGGCTGGGTGCTCTGATCGGATCGGCTGTCATCGGTTTCTGGTACTGGTGTACTGACCAATATATCGTTCAGCGTGTTCTCTCTGGTAAGAACGAACGCGAGAGCCGTCGCGGTACCATCTTCGGAGCTTATCTGAAGTTGTTGCCCGTGTTCCTCTTCCTCATTCCTGGTATGATTGCATTTGCCCTGCATCAGAAGTATGCTGGCGACGGTGGTTTCCTGCCTCTGCTCGCCGATGGTACGCCTAATGCCGACGCTGCCTTCCCCACCCTCGTGGCTAAGATTCTGCCTGCTGGTGTGAAGGGACTCGTGGTCTGCGGTATCCTTGCAGCCCTGATGTCGTCGCTCGCTTCACTGTTCAACTCTTCAGCCATGCTGTTCACCATCGACTTCTGGAAGCGCCTGAAGCCCCAGACCTCTGAGAAGAGCCTCGTTCGCATCGGACAGATTGCTACTGTTGTAATCGTGGTGCTCGGTATCCTCTGGATTCCTATTATGCGTTCTGTAGGAAATGTGCTCTACAACTATCTGCAGGACGTTCAGTCAGTGCTGGCTCCTGGTATCGCCGCTGCCTTCCTTCTAGGTATCTGCTGGAAGCGCGCCTCTGCCAAAGGTGGTATGTGGGGTCTGCTCTCAGGTATCATCATCGGTCTGACCCGTCTGGGTGCCAAAGTTTACTATAGCAACGCCACTGATGCCGGCGATAGCTGGTTCAAGGCCGTATTCTACGACTTCAACTGGCTGTTCTTCTGTGGTGTGATGCTCATCGTCTGCTGTCTGGTTGTGATCATCGTATCTCTCTGCACTGAGGCTCCTGAGGAGAAGAAGATCGAGGGACTCGTATTCGGAACCTCTACACCAGAACAGATTGAGGCAACCCGCAACAGTTGGAACCACTGGGATGTCATCCACACAGTGATCATTCTTGGCTTCACAGTTGCCTTCTATATTTACTTCTGGTAAATCCATCCATAGGACATGACCACTTTCTATAGTGAACATTCCAAAGTCTGGCTGTCTGTCGACTGCATCATCTTCGGCTTCGATGAAGGGAAACTGAAGATTCTGATTGGTCGTCGTAAGATGGAACCGGGTCGTGGCGAATGGAGCCTCTACGGAGGCTTCGTTCGCAGCGACGAGGGTATTGACGATGCTGCCAACCGCGTGCTCTACGACCTCACTGGACTTCGGAACCTCTATATGCGGCAGGTAGGTGCCTTTGGTAATGTTGACCGCGACCCTGGTGAGCGTGTAGTCTCCATCGCCTATTATGCCCTTATCAATGTCAACGACTACGACGACTATCTTCGTCAGGAGCACGGTGTGGAATGGGTGAACTTCGACGAACTTCCCCGACTCTATTCTGACCATAATGAGATGGTTCTCAAGGCCCGTAAGTTGATGAAGCAGAAGATTGCCAACCATCCCGTAGGCTTTCACCTGCTGCCGAGCCTTTTTACGCTCACTCAACTCCAAAGGCTCTATGAGGCCGTCAATGGCGAACCCATTGATAAGCGCAACTTCCGCAAGCGTATTAAGGAAATGAACTACATTGAGAAGACCGAATTAATTGACAAAACAGGATCCAAGCGTGGGGCCTACCTCTACCGTTTCAACAAGAGGGCCTACAACGAGGATCTGAACTTTAAATTATAAGTATCATGCTCGAAGAATTAAAAGAAAAAGTATTTCAGGCCAACCTCGACCTCGTGAAGCACAACCTCGTGATCTTCACTTGGGGCAACGTGTCTGGCATAGACCGTGAAAACGGACTGGTGGTCATTAAGCCATCAGGCGTCGACTATGATGTGATGAAGGCCTCCGATATGGTGGTAGTAGACCTCCAGACAGGCGAGGTCGTCGATGGTGAGCTGAACCCCTCCAGCGACACTCCCACCCATCTGGTACTCTATCGTGAGTTCCCCGAACTGGGCGGCATCGTCCACACCCACAGCACCTATGCCACCGCATGGGCACAGGCTGGCAAAGACATCCCCAATATCGGCACCACTCACGCTGACTACTTCCACGACTGCATCCCTTGCACCGACAGCATGGTGGAGGCACAGATGCCTGAGTACGAGAAGGAAACAGGTGTGGTGATTGTCGACCGTTTCCGTCGCGATAACATCAATCCTGTGCATACGCCGGCAGTGTTGGTCAAGAACCACGGTCCCTTCTCTTGGGGTAAGGATCCTGCCCAGGCTGTTTATCATGCTGTTGTTGCTGAGCAGGTGGCCAAGATGGCATTCATCGCCTACTCCGTGAATCCTGACCTCACAATGAATCCGCTTCTCATCGAGAAGCACTTCTCCCGCAAGCACGGCCCCAACGCCTACTATGGACAAAAGAAAAAATAATTATTAACAATAACGACAATGAAAGCATTTGAAAATTTTGAAATTTGGTGGGTAACTGGTGCACAGCTCCTGTACGGAGGCGATGCAGTGGTTGCTGTAGACGGACACTCAAAGGAGATGGTCGAGGGCCTAAACGCCAGTGGCAATATCCCCGTGAAGATTGTATATAAAGGCACTGCCAACAGCAGCAAGGAAGTTGAAGCCATCATGCTGGCTGCCAACAACGACGAGAAGTGCGTAGGTATCATCACCTGGATGCACACCTTCTCACCTGCAAAGATGTGGATCAAAGGTCTACAGCAGTTGCAGAAGCCCCTCCTCCACTTCCACACACAGTACAATGCCGAAATCCCCTGGAACGAAATCGACATGGACTTCATGAACCTGAACCAGAGTGCTCACGGTGACATCGAGTACGGACACATCTGCACCCGTATGCGCATCGCCCGTAAGGTGGTTTGCGGTTATTGGAAGGACGAGAAAGCCCAGAAGCAGATTGCCGTTTGGGCTCGCGTAGCCGCTGGTGTGGCTGATGCTCACAATGTGCGCTGTCTGATGTTCGGTATGAACATGAACAACGTAGCCGTGACCGATGGCGACCGTGTGGAGTTCGAGCAGCGTCTCGGCTATCACGTCGACTACTATCCTGTCAGCTCACTGATGGAATACTACAAGAAGGTCACCGACGCAGAGGCTGATGCCCTTGTTGAGGAGTACAAGAAACTTTACACTATCAAGATCGACGAGAGTGGCGAAGAGGTTTACTGGGAAAAGGTTAAGAACAGCGCTAAGGCTGAGATTGCACTGCGTCGCGTGCTGAAGGATGAGGGCGCTACCGCTTTCACCACCAACTTCGACGACCTGGGTGATGCCAACATCGACGATCCTAACTTCTGCGGTTTCGACCAGATTCCTGGCCTTGCTTCACAGCGCCTGATGCAGGAAGGTTACGGTTTCGGTGCTGAGGGCGACTGGAAGACTGCCTGCCTCTATCGCACCCTTTGGGTTATCCAGCAGGGCATGCCTATTGGATGTTCATTCCTCGAGGACTACACCCTCAACTTTGCTGGCGACCGCTCATCTTGTCTGCAGAGCCACATGCTCGAGATCTGTCCGCTCATCGCTACCGACAAGCCCAAGCTCGAGGTACACTTCCTCGGCATTGGTATCCGCAAGCAGCAGACCGCCCGCCTCGTCTTCACCTCGAAGACTGGCCGTGGTATCAAGGCCACCATCGTCGACCTCGGCAACCGCTTCCGTCTCATCTCTCAGGAAGTGGAGTGCATCGAGCCGAAGCCAATGCCCAAACTGCCCGTGGCCTCTGCACTCTGGGTTCCCCAGCCCACATTCGAGATTGGCGCTGGCGCATGGATCCTCGCAGGTGGTACACACCACAGTGCCTTCTCTTACGACATCAACGAGGAGTACTGGGAGGACTTTGCTGAGATGACCGGCATCGAGTATGTCCGCATCAACAAGCAGACCAACATCGCTGACTTCAAGCAGACCCTCCGCAACAACGAGGTTTACTACATGTTGAACAAAGCACTGAAGTAAGATATGACAGCAAAACAGACAATCGAAGCAGGTAAGGCCATTCTCGGTATCGAGTTTGGCTCTACCCGCATCAAGGCCGTCCTCATCGACGAGGACAATAAGCCCATCGCACAGGGCTCACACGAGTGGGAGAACCAATTGGTAGACGGTCTCTGGACCTACTCCATCGAAGCCATCTGGTACGGACTTCAGGACTGCTATGCCGACCTACGTAAAGACGTGCTCCAGCAATATGACTGCGAGATTGAGGCCCTGGCTGCCATCGGTTTCTCCGCCATGATGCATGGCTACATGGCCTTCAACGAAAAGCAGGAGATTCTCGTGCCTTTCCGCACCTGGCGTAACACCAACACCGGCAAGGCCGCTGCTGAGCTCTCCGAACTCTTCAACTACAACATCCCCTTACGCTGGAGCATCAGCCATCTCTATGAGTGCATCCTCGAGGGCAACGAACACGTGAAGGATATCAAATACCTTACCACCCTCGCAGGCTATGTCCACTGGCAGGTAACAGGTGAGTTCGTCCTTGGTGTAGGCGATGCCTCAGGTATGATTCCCGTCGATCCCGCCACTAAGACATACGATGCAGAGATGGTGAAGAAGTTTGACAATCTGATTGCACCGAAGGGTTACGCGTGGAAGCTTCTCGACATCCTGCCCAGGAGCCTCAACGCAGGCGAGAATGCAGGTTTCCTGACAGCTGAGGGTGCTAAGAAACTCGACGTCTCCGGCCACCTGAAGCCAGGCTGCCCCGTTTGTCCGCCAGAGGGTGACGCTGGCACCGGTATGGTTGCCACCAACGCCGTCAAACAGCGCACAGGTAACGTCAGCGCAGGCACCTCATCCTTCTCGATGATCGTGCTCGAGAAACCGCTCAGCAAGCCTTACGAGATGATTGACATGGTTACCACCCCCGACGGCTCGCTCGTGGCAATGGTACACTGCAACAACTGCACCAGCGATATCAATGCCTGGGTGGGACTCTTCAAAGAATATCAGCAACTTCTTGGTATTGAGGTGGATATGAACACACTCTATGGCAAGCTTTTCAACAAGGCCCTCGAGGGCGATACCGACTGCGGAGGTCTGATGGCCTACAACTACGTTAGTGGTGAGCCTGTCACAGGTCTCAGCGATGGCCGTCCCCTCTTCGTTCGTTCTGCCAATGACAAGTTCAACCTCGCCAACTTCATGCGCGCCCAGCTCTATGGTGCCATCGGTGTGCTGAAAATCGGTAACGATATCCTCTTCAAGGAGGAGATGATCCGAGTCGATCGCATCACAGGTCACGGTGGTTACTTCAAGACACCTGGTGTCGGACAACGCATGCTCGCAGCTGCCCTCAACAGCCCCATCTCCGTCATGGAGACCGCTGGCGAAGGTGGTGCATGGGGTATTGCCCTGCTGGCAGGTTACGTTGTGAATAATCCCGACAAACTGAATCTGGCTGATTATCTCGAAAAGGTGGTCTTCGCAGGCAATACGGGTGTATCAATCGCCCCCACAGCCGAGGATGTCGCAGGCTTCGAGAAGTACATTGAGAACTACAAGCGCTGTCTGCCCATCGAGCAGGCTGCTGTCGACAACAAGTAATTGTGGACCGCTACGCGCTATTTTTTGATATCGACGGCACGCTCGTCAGCTTTAAAACCCACGAGATCCCTGCGTCAACGATTCTCGCGTTGACGCAGGCCAAGGCAAACGGACATCATGTGTTTATCGCTACGGGCAGGCCGCCGATTATTATTACCAACCTAGGTGCCATCGAGCACCTCATCGACGGCTATGTCACCACCAACGGCGCCCTCTGTCTGGTGGGCTCAGAGACCGTAGCCTGTCACGCCATTTCCGCTGATTCTGCCCGCTTCATTACCGACGATGCCGTTGCCAAAGGCTACGGTCTGATTGTCATTGGCGAGCGCGATGTCGCCGTCTACGACCCCAAAGGCGATGTCAACCGCATCTTCAGCCAGGAGCTGGCTGTCAAGAACCTTCACTTAGCCAAACCTCTTGAAGGAGTGCTCCAGCAGCGCATCCTTCAGATTACAGCGTTCTTCACAGCTGACTATGAAACCACACTCATGGCACTAGTCCCCGACTGCACCTCCGGCCGCTGGCATCCCGAGTTTACAGATATCACTGCCCGCGAGGCTGACAAGGGCCAGGGGCTACTCACCATGGCTGCCTACGTTGGTCTCGATCCCGCCTTCACCATCGCTTTTGGCGACGGCGGCAACGACACCACGATGATCCGCACCGCAGGTATCGGCATCGCCATGGGCAACGCTATCGACGCGCTCAAACAAGAGGCCGACTACGTCACCACCTCCGTCGACGACGATGGCATCCGCACCGCCCTCAAGCACTTCGGAATCATTTGAATATACATCGTAACCGTGTTGGTCGGCTAGTTTGTCATATAGAATTCCAACAACCCTCCGTTTTCAATATCTTTGTGGTCGATATACCATTTGTTGTAAGGTTTCCCGTTCAGGCAGATTTTGCGGATGTGGTGTTTTTTGTCGCTGACGTTGTGGGCGACGATGCGGAAGGTGCCACCTTTCACCTTGACCTCTGCCTCAGGGAAGAGCGGCGTGCCGAAGACATAGCGTCCGCCTGCCGGTTCAACCTGATAGAAGCCGAGGGCAGAAAGGATATACCATGCCGACATCTGCCCTACGTCCTCGTTGCCGCAGATGCCGTCCATACGGTCCGTATAGAGGGTGGTCTGTATCTGTCGGATACGGTCAGCAGCCTTTCGCGGCTCTCCCAATAACGTATAGAGATAGGCGATGTGGTGACTGGGCTCATTGCCGTGGGCATACTGGCCAATGAGGCCGGAGATATCAGGCGCGGCATTCTCACCCAGGTCGCCTGTCACAGTGAAAAGTGAGTCGAGTTTACTGATGAGTGCCTGTTTGGAGCCGAAACAATCGATAAGCCCCTCAATGTCATGTGGCACGAGGAAGGTGTATTGCCAGGCATTGCCCTCACAGTAGTCGTCACCACCAGCCACCTGCCGGATGGGGTCGAAAGGTGTACGCCAGTTACCTTTTGCGTCTTTCGGACGAATGAAACGAGTTGTCGGGTCGAAGAGATTCTTGTATTGCCTGCTGCGCGAAAGAAAGCGTTTGTAGTCATCGTCCTTGCCCATTCGTCTGGCCACTTGTGCGAGCGCCCAGTCAGCCAAGTCGTATTCCAGTTCGTAGGCCACATTCTCATGGCGCAGCGAGTCCGTAGGGATATAACCACAATGACGGTGGGAAGACAGTCCGCGCTCATCGACTTCGGTAGAACGGACCATTGCCTCGTAGGCCCTTTCCCATTCCGACTCTGGTAACAGAACTTTCAGCAGGGCGTCGGCTACCACAGGGATGGCGGGATAGCCCACCATACAGTTGGTCTCGCAACCCATCAGGTGCCAGACGGGCAGCTTTCCCTGTTCGTCACAGATGTCGAGCATGGTCCGTATCATGTCAGGCACACGCTCTGGCTGGATGATGGTCATCAGCGGGTGTGCCGCGCGATAGGTGTCCCAAAGCGAGTAGGTAGTATAGGTGGTGTGACCCTTCGAAGCGTGGTTGCGATGGTCTGCCCCGTAGTAGTCGCCATTGACGTCGCAGAATTCCGACGGCGCCACCATCAGATGAAACATAGCTGTATAGAACGTGCGCTTGCGGGCCGTGTCGTCTGTCTTGATGGTAATTTTCTGTAGTTCCTCCTGCCACTTCGCCTTGGCCTGTTTCACCGTCTGTTCAAAGTCCCAGCCCAACAACTCTGCCTGCATGTTTCGCAAGGCTCCGTCAGTGGAAGTCGGCGAGAGAGCCACCTTTACCAGGATCTGTTCATTGGCACGGGTCTTGAAGTTGGCTCTGAAGTAGAGGTATTTGGCAGAGGCGGTTGTCGAGACTGATGCAACTGTGCGGGCTTCCTTGTCTGTACCCTCTATAATCGCATAGCTCTCGAAGGGGCGTGAGAACTCGGCACGGAAGAAGATGCGCTCATCGTCAGCCCAGCCTCCGGAATAGCGGTAGCCCTCGATGGTATGATCATCGACGATGCGGAGGGCCGACTCACGGCATCTGTCCCATCCGCCTCCGTGCACGAGGTCGATGACGATGGCTGCCTCTTTTGACTCAGGGAAGGTATAACGGTGCAGTCCTACGCGCGATGTGGCTGTCAGCTCCGCATCGATGCCGTAGCGCTTCAGACGGGTGGCGTAATAGCCTACCTGCGCCCGTTCCTTAGTTCTGTCCTGATACGACCAGAGTCCGCTCTGCTGGTCATCATGGTTTCCTCTGGCGTAGGTCACCTGGCCTGTCACAGGCATCACCATGATGTCGTGCAGGTCGCCGCAGCCTGTGCCGCTGAGGTGGGTATGGGCGAATCCTATGATGGTCGAGTCGCTCCGGTTGTAGCCTGAGCACCAGTCCCAGTCCTGCTTGATGTTCGACGGCCCTAGCTGCACGAATCCATAGGGCACGTTGGCACCTACGAACACATGCCCGTGTTCTGCCGAGCCTATGAGCGGATCCACATACTGTGTCAGTTCTTCTGCGAGTGCCATCCCTGCCGTCATCACCAGCCAGGCGGTGGTCAAAAATAGCTTCTGTTTCATGATGTTTAATTAAACACTTTCGGTTTGCAAATATACATTTTTTTTCGGAAAGTTACAAATAATCGGAACGAAAAAAGTATTTGGCTATACACGGGGGCAGGAACGTTGTGCAATTTTTCTTACGAACCACCTCTTGAGAATCGAAAATTATCCAGCAATCAATCATTGGCCTGCAAATACGCGAGTTTTGAGCCGTTTTGCTAAGTGTTTGATATATCGCAAGTTATGTTTCTAAACGTTTTACTATTACTGACAGGGGGTATCTTTGGGTCGTTCAAATGCCTCTTATCACTCGTTCAAATAACACTTTCGATTCATTCAAATAATCTCTATAGGGGGAAAGAGGTTATTTGAACAAGTCGTTCGGACTATCCAAACCACCGTTTTGCTACGTCCAAGTTCCCAGTTCCCAACATTCACCCCCAATTCCTTCGAATACGCCCTCATTTTCCTCCTAGATTATTCTATCGAAACAGCGTAATTATAGGCAAAGTATCTTGACATTCCCATAAAATGACACATCTCGCACATCGTTCTAGATCCTCTGTGTATGTAAAACTTCCAAATTGTATTTCCATTTACGAAAAAGTCTCAATCCCTCCCATATATCTGCCGCGCCCCCTTTAAATAAAACAAACTTAGCATTTTCTTCCTTCCCTTCACCTCTCCCTTGATCCCTCACCTTATCCCTCCCATTATCGATTTTCAAACTAACAAGTCACATGTGAGGATTAGGTGAGGGTTAAGGGAGGGATTCTAAATATCTCTCCCGTCCTGAATTCCCTTTGTAAAAAGGCGTTCCAGATGATTATGTGAGGGAAGATGGTTTTTCTATGATAAGATGCTTTTATTCATTATCGGAAGCCTTTTGTCACTCAACAAGTTCATCTTATTTTGCACCCAAAGCCTACAATTTATTCCCGCTGTGGGAATGAATTATTCCCACGTGGGAACAAAACATTCCCAGCCTGGGAATATAAACGCGACTCTAGTATGATACTAAAGCCCCTTTACCCTAACACTAAACACCCTTTAGTGTCATACTAGAGCATCTTTAGTATTAAGGTAGAGAAATCTATTCCGTCTATCTCAGATCCGTATCTAGGACGGACTGTGAGTTCGTACACTACGGACACAGAGTTTGTTCCTTACGAACAAACAGACGTATATCAGATGGAGTTCTTTTGATTTATGTATCTTCTTTTTATGCGATACGATGGAATTATTGCTACAAGGCCTCGTAACACTTTTTAGAAGGGGATGGAAAAAGTGTTGGAAGGCCTTCTAATAAACGGGGTACGAAACATTGTTTCTGTACTTCTTTACACATCGTTCCTGACCCCGTCGTGTTTTCGTGTTTTGCTTGCTACAGCGGTACCACACGAGCAACATTATCATGGAATATAACTCCGATAATATAATAATGAGGCGAATGTTTGAAATAATCACTTTCCCTGATGTTCTCTTCCGTCAGTTCTTTCTCTCCACAGAAACGACATATCTTATACTTGGAATCCCACCAGAAAGAACCATAAAGGGCAAGGGGAATGAAAGTGTTAGGTCGTATCGCAGAAACCCGGAATGGAACCTTTTCATAGAGATAAATAGTTTCAGGCGCATCGGGGACCGGTTTTAGAACTAAATCCCTTGCTAACCCATTTCGGTGTTCTGAACGAACATAAACTGTTACCATTGAGTCCGATTGTACCGATTGTCTGGGAGAGAACCCTATGGATAACGTCTTTGCCATCTTAAGTCCCTGCCCTTTCATTTCACCTATCATGCCATCTTGGTTGTATTCACGAATGACGATGATAATGCGTGAAGCAGAATCCGACACAGAGGATATGTCGTATGTTAACACATCGTCTTCTTGCATTATCTTCTGTTCCATAGCAACCTTTGGCTTAACTTCAACACTCTTGACATTTTTCTTCTGGCCCTTCGTTACGATGCTAACGAGCAATATAGCGACGAGGGCGAGCAGTGCGGTGATGATGGTTTTCTTGTTCATTTCTATTCTCAGTTTAAAAACTGGAGGGGGCTTCTCAGCAGCCTCCAGAAGTCCCGGGTAATAAATAACTTTCTATGAAAAAACGTCTTTTATGGATGTTTATATAATTATTCAGCGAATAATGCGACCCTGCTTCTTGGGCTTTTCCTGCTTCATGGCGTGAGGGCGTAGATCGTCGAGGTCATAGACCTTGCTCAGCGAGCCTGCACCGCTCATCCATTGGCGCGACTCGCTGCTAGGCGAGTATATCTGTATACGCTTCACGGAGAGAGGTAGGGCGGGATACCTACTGATGAGGCGTATGGTCTCATTCTTATGTCCGTATATCCAGAAGCACTGATCGAGAGGGAAATGCTCATGGCTCACGACAATATAGCGGTCACCAGTGTCGGCATCGATGATTGCCGCCCCTGAGTTTTCACGGAAGAACCACCAGTCCTGATTGTCGGGCACATCCCAGTCGTAGCACACGTAGGTAGCATCCTTGCAGCGGTAAATAACTGTTCTGCCGTGTCCTATGCTGCCATCTTCATTCTGTACATTTATACCTTCTCCCTTTGGTGCTGTCTGCACATGCGAGAAGGCGGCAAACGAACGGTCGTTATGAAGGTCATAGTTGGGCCATGCGGGACGCTCCAGAACGGGCTGTTTGTTCTCAGGGCGCTCGTCGTAGGCTATTTGAGCGGTATTGCAGCCTACCAGCACATTGGCTACTGTAATCATGATAATTATTTTTTTCTTCATGGTCGTTCCTTTTTAGTTGGTAATAATATGAGGTTTGCGAGGAATATCCTTTAAGCGATAGGTGTTGAAATGGTTTGGCTCTTCTTCAATGTGTTTTAACTTTATCACATCCACTTTCTTGCCTAATGGCGGAAAGACAAGACATATTTGATAGATAGAATATTTACCATCTTCATTCTCTTCTTGCTTCACTAGTTTTAAATATGATTCGTCGAAAGAGCGGTACATGTAGTTGTCGCCAGTCTTCACGTCGTGGATAGCCCACTTCCTGAAGCCATCATCTTTACTAATCAGCTCTATCACATTTGCTTCATCTCTGACATTCACCGTCAGATACATAAACCATCGTGTTTCTTTTTTCGTCAATTCAATGGCCGCAGGCCCTGTGCCAAGAAAATCTTTTTTCGTCAAAACTTTATCAGTTGATAGTATTTTGGGGTCATTCTTTGGCTTATCGTAGTTTCGAGTGTTAGAATTGACGGGTTGCAGATAGCGAATGTAATAGCCTGTTTCGCCCTTGCGAGTGCCCTGTTGCAGGGTCAGTTCGTAGGCGTAGGGGTCATTTTCGCTGACGCTGCTGATACCCGATGCCATGGCAATCTGCGACTGCTTGTCAAGCACCTTTACATGGCAGATACGCACGGTATCGGTGTTCAGGTTCGGCTGGAAGTGACCGTAGTAGGCACCCTCATAGAGCTTTCGCGCACCTACAGCCTGCATCACGCTGTCTACCAGTTCGTTGATTTCTTTGTATTTGGCCAAACCGGTGACTCGCAGTTCCTCTTCTGTCTGGTCTTTCAGGTCGGCTTTCACCAAGTTGGCATCGGGTCCCACGATAGTAACTGTATCCACAGCCTCATGGCTATAGTGGGCATTTTCCAACTGAATAACATCGTTTCCTGTTGTGAGCGTTCCTGTATACAGAGGTTCTTCCTCAGAGAAGTTAACAGCGCCTGTAAAAAGGGCTTTTGTGTTCTGTACAATAGTGGGAGCTGCTTTTTCTACTTTCTTTTCTATATCGCTCATCACTTGCGGACGGGCGAAAGCCATGAGTGCCAAAGCACCCAGCGGCAGGAGATAGGCGGCTTTCAGAGCCACCCATCGTCGGGATGGTTTGCGGTACATCATTTTGAATCTTCGTTTAATTGGACTTTGATTGAATGCGTTCACCACAGGCTGCAGTCCCGTAGAGGTTGCTTTCTTTATTAATAACAGCTGATATTCTTCATCTTTAATGCCTCCTTGAAGCACGCGGCGGTCGGCCTGATATTCATGCACATCGCGTAGATCCTGGCGCAGCATCCACACAAAGGGCACGAACCAGAGCATACGACAGGTCAGTTCGCAGAGCAGCATGTCCCAGGAATGCCCCAGTCTGATATGTGAAAGTTCGTGCTTGATGATAGGACGCATGTTAATGTCGGCAGGATTCAATAGCATCCAGCACATCCAACTGCAAGGAGTCTTGATATCTGGATGGACTAATGCATGGACACCTTTTGGCAGACCCTCAACATCTATTCGCTTGCTCCGATGTATGAGTAACAATAATGCTGACAATTGCCACAAGTAACGCAGCCAACAAACAAGAAGGCCTAACAGATAGATGGCTATAGCGATAAGAATGTAGGCATTGACATCATCACGGATAGGAATGTGCGTGTATTTTACGCCGTTATCGGGATTAGTGATGATAACTTTCTTCACGTCGCCACTCAAAGGGTTTTGTACGTTTGCAATCTGATACTCGATTTTCTCGCGGCTTTGTGTCACTATATTCTTTCTCCCTGTTTCTATCTGACATAACGGTAGCACCATACTCGCCTCAAGAATAGCAAGCAACACAATGCGATTGAAGCCATGCAGCGTCTCACGCTTAAGGAATAGACCGAAGAGCGAGTAGAGCAATGTAAGCACTACAGCCCACCTAATAATATATATAATAAATGATGTCATTGTCTATTCGTGTTTGTTTTCTTTCAGTTCTTTCAGAAAATCCAATAAATCTTGTTCGCTGACTTTGTCCTCAGCCACAAGCGACGAAACAAGTTCCATATACGAATGTTTGAAATAGCGATCGACAAAACCGCCTAATTTCGTACGGCCATAATCATCCTTGCTCACGATGGGCTCATAGATATAGCCGCGACCGACGGGTTTGTGCGTCAGGAAATGCTTGCGTTCCAAAGACTGGAATACGGTGGCAATGGTGTTGATGTGCGGCTGCGGTTCTGGGTAACGTGCCTGCACATCTTTTGGAGCACAAGGACCTATCTCCCAAATCTGCTCCATCACTTCTTCTTCCTTGGTTGTTAGTCTGTTCATACTTTCAACGTATTTTTTAGTTCGACGGTGCAAAGATAGGTCTTTACTATATAACTTCCAAATATTATTGATGCATTTTAAACTATTTTTACCGTTGAATCGAAAATAGTGGATAGTCTTTACTTCGGTTAAGGTTTTGTATGACTCAGTATACGTCAGAACACATGGGAACGCTGTGTTTTTATTTCGCGTTTTATTTGGTAATATCAAATATTATTCTTACCTTTGCAACTGTTAACAATAAATGTATTATTATGGCAAGACAACTCAGAAAAGAAAGTGCAACAGGTATTCACCACGTTATGCTGCGTGGGATTAATCGTCAGGACCGCAATTCTGGATTTTGACAATGCATCTAAGAATAGGACAGACCGTTACATAGCAAATTTCTTGACAAACACGCATGGCCTTTGGGACGTCTCGAACATTCTTTTGTATAGTCGTGATAGGCAAAGAGACATTCTTCGTGCAGCAAAAGAACATGGTGTAAGCATCCGACAGTTATCAAGACTGACGGGAATCAGCGTTAGAATCATAAGGAATGTGTGAATTACACATCGTTCCTGACCCCGTGTGTAAGGATCTGTTCGAGGGGTTGGATCCAATCCTCGTTGTCCTGGGGATGGAGGGTGTGCATGCCGAGAGCGGCGGCAGCCTCGACATTACGCTGGCCATCGTCGACGAAGATGGTCTCCTCGGGTAGTGCCTGCTGGCCGCGGAGCATGATCTCGAAAATCTCGCGGTGGGGCTTCATTACCTCGCACTGGTAACTCAGATACATCGCGTCGAAGAAATAACTGATGGGATGGCCCTGACCATCGAAATCGCGGTTGGCCCACTCCATCATATAGTGGTTGGTGTTCGAGAGCAGGCAGACCTTATACCCCCTAGCCCGCAGACTCTGCAGGGCCTCAAGGTTGCGCGGGGGAACATGGTCGACATAACCGTGCCAAGCGTAATAACACTCCTCGTGCGACAGCTCCCTGCCAACCAACAGACTCAGCTCTTTGCGGAAAGTCTCGGCTGTGATGCGGCCTGCCTCAAGATCGCCGAAGATGCCCTTTTGTTCGAAGGCATCGAGATGACGACGGGCATCGCGGAGTCCGATTTCGCCAAAACGCGCAACAGCCTGTTCATAACTTAGGGCAAGCACCACACCGCCCAGATCGAATGCAATATTCCGTATGTTACTCATGTCAATTCCTCCAAAGCCTTGGTATCAAGGCGATAAACAGTCCACTCTTTCATGGGAACGGCTCCCAACGAGAGATAAAAGTCGATGCTTGGCTGATTCCAGTTCAGGCAACTCCACTCCATTCTTCCGCATTTCTTTTCTCGTGCAATTGCTGCCAGATGCAACAGGAGCGCCTTGCCATAGCCTCGCCCACGATACTCTGGCCAGACATACAAGTCCTCAAGATACAAACCAGAGTGCCCAATGAACGTCGAGAAATTGAAGAAATAGAGTGCAAAGCCCACCTCCTTACCATCCACGACTGCAAACACAGCCTCAGCTCTATGATGGTCGAACATCTCAGCCTCCAGCGTCTCTGTCGTCGCTACGACTTCATCTTCCATCTTCTCATATTTGGCAATTCCACTGATAAACGCCAGCAGCAACGCCACATCCTGACGCTCTGCCTTGCGGATAATGATATTATTTTTCATATAGTGTCTCATATCGTTATCAAGCTTCATCAACTTATTTAGTTTTCACGTCACAAAGATAAGCATTTTTACGCAATCTGCAAAATTTCCAATGAAGAAATTCTTTCCTCCTTTGGACAATTTCTGAGGCGTTTTCCCCTGTTTTGTCGATTGTAGAATGGAAATTGGAAATAATGTATTATCTTTGCATCCAGAAAAACAGAATCAACAAAAATGAGAAAACTATTATTATCAACCGCATTGTTTACACTCGTCGCGATGACGGCACAGGCCATCGACGAGTACCAGTTTCATCAAGGAACGGCCGTACTGAAAGGACGCATCCTGAACAAACCTGCCAAGGAATGGACCACCCTCTCGATAACGACCTACAACCATTTCAGCGATAAGGATAGAGTGGTCAGTATCGCCGTGAACGACGACGGCAGCTTTGAGGCGGCCATCGCCCTACCCCACTCACAAGGTGTTTATCTGGAAGACGTAGGTAACGTGTTTCTGGCCGTAGGTGACACCCTGGAATTGACAAAGGATGCGACTAAACTGGACATGGAGGGCGTGACCTTCGGCGGACACAGCATGAGTACTAACATCAACCGCCTGTGGCCGCAAGTGAAGAAACACTATTTCGGCGACGCCCCCCTCAGTGTACGAGACCTGTCGATCGAAGAGATTCCAGCTTGGAAACAGAAGATGGTGAAGCTGATGGATGCCGTGATTGCCGACATCGAGGCCGACAAGCTGCCGTTGCCCGCAGGAACCAGCAGCTACGAGAAGGAGGTGCTGGGAGCCAGCGCGCTGGCAATGCCGTTTCTGGAGGTGATGGTCGTCTTCCGTAACAATATGACGAACCTGAAGGCGAGTGAGTACTACAACTTCGTTTCCGACAGGGAACGCTGGCTGCTCGATACACCCGCTATACTGTTCGCCATCAGCTACCCCAGTCATGTGTTCAGCTACACGAGCCTCTGTCTGATGCTCGACGTGAGTTGGGGAGCGGACCAATTCAGAGTGAACTACAAGTTAGACGACCCAGACGACATGAAAGCATACAAGCACGATTTCCAGCTGCCCAACAACTTCGACGCCAAACTTCACAGTGAGATGCTCGCCCTGCGCGAGGATTCGTTGTTCACAATGGCCGACTACTTCCGCACAACGACACAGGCCACCCTGAAACGTTTCAACCTGAAGCAGATGGACTTCATGCTACAGATGGCACTCTGCCGATACATTTTCGACGAAATTCGCCTTGACGACATCACCCCCGACAGGATGGCTGCCAATTTCGCCGCCGTGATGCCATACTTCAAGCATAGCGCGGTGGCTCACCATGCGCTGGAGGCCTACCGGCAGTTCGTAATCAGCAAGGAGGGCAAGGTGGAACAGACCGCTTCGCTATCGCCTGAGGGGGATACCATCTTCGAACGTATCATCGCCCCCTACAAGGGCTATGCCCTTTACGTGGATTTCTGGGGCATGAGCTGCGGACCGTGCAGAGTCAACATGATGAATGAGCGCGAAAAGGTGGAGAAGATGAAAGACCTGCCCGTGCGTTTCCTCTATATCTGCGATGAGACGGACAGACCACGCGAGATGGCAGAGCAATGGCTACAGGAGAATAACATCAAGGGTGAACATATTTTCGTGACCCACGAGGAATGGAAACATCTGGCCACCAAGTTTCAGTTCAGCGCCATCCCCTTCGCGACGGCTGTGGATAAAGACGGCAACTTGACGACGCAGCAAGAACTGAACAATACATACAGGTATTAAAAATTCACTTGAGGCGATAGAGCTCTTCCGCCATCAGACCATCTATGTAATGAAGGGACGGAGCGACGGCGGGGATGTAGAAGTCGTCAGCATCCCCTCAGATTTTATGTTTCAATTAAACCAGACAGAATTTGAACAGTTAAAGAATGACTTGATATTCCAAGATGGAATTTCAAGTTGGGGAGGCACTCGTAAATTACGAGGAAACGATTCTGTTAATCCTTGCAAAAAAAGACTTACATATAATACATTTTCGAAACTCTTTTGTAATTTTGCATTCGTCATGAAATATGTCTATCCATACCTCTTAACATTAGTCCTGTTGCTGACGAGTGGGACAAGCAAGGCACAGGGGCTTCCAACTGATGGTCCACTGACCATCCGGCAGACGCTGCAACAACTGGGCGAACGACTGCTGAAAGGAAAAACGGGCAGTATCGTGGCCATCAACCCTGAAAATGGCGAGATTATCTGTCTGGCGACGAACACGCCTCAGGGATCAGATGTGCGTCTGGCCATCGGTAAGCCGCAGGCTCCCGGGTCTACCTTCAAAACAGCTCAGGCCCTGACGCTGTTGTCGGAGGGCATCGTCACACCGGAAACCCAAATGGAATGTCAAAGCGGCATCACCGACGGCAATATCAAGGTGGGCTGTCACAAGCACCGCTCGCCCCTCAACCTGAAAGATGCGTTGGCACAGAGTTGTAACACCTGGTTTATCGTGAACTTCGGCTCGATGATCAACGATGACTTCATGTACGAATCGAAGGAGGAGGCCATCACCACCTGGCGCAGTTACATGCAATCGATGGGACTGGGCGGCCCCATGCACATTGACATCCAAGGGGAACAGGGTGGTCTGCTGGCAGGTGCCGACTACCTGAATCGTCGCTACAAGGATGGCTGGGATGGCAAGACCATCTGGTGGGCTGGTATGGGACAGGGCGATGTGACCTGTACCCCGCTGCAACTCTGCAACCTCGCCGTCACGATTGCCAATCGTGGATGGTACTATGTGCCTCATATTCACAAGGATACCAAGAATCAGCGCTATCTGACAAAACGGCAAACCAAGGTTGCCAAAGAGGCCTATGCCCCAGTGGTGGAAGGCATGCGACTCGCAGTGGAGAATGGTACGGCTACCAGCATCAAGACCTCCTACCCTATCTGTGGCAAGACCGGCACTATTGAGAATCCCGGCGAGGACCATTCTGCCTTCATCGCCTTTGCCCCGATGAACAATCCGAAGATTGCCATTGCAGTCTATGTGGAGCATGGCGGCTTTGGTGCTGATCTGGCAGCGCCGATGGCAGGACTTATCATCGAGGCTTACCTGAAAGGAGAGCTCTCGAAGGCATCAGAGGAAAAAGCCAAACGTATCGAGAAAAAGAAAATCAATTAACAGACAATCTGCCCGAGGGGTTGTGTTTTCTTCCCAAATGAATTTTTTTGAGAAATATTATCATTTAATTTGTAAGGCTCGGAAATATTTCGTAACTTTGTAGCCAAATTGCATTAAAATCCAATTATCAATATGAAAAGACTATTTGTTTGTGCAACCATCGCACTGGCCTTTGCCACAGGAGCAACGGCCGCTGAAAACGTGAAGGCAACGGTTCACGCCGACAAGGCTGGAGCCAAGATTAACAAAGAAATTTACGGCCAGTTCTCTGAGCACTTAGGCAGCTGTATCTACGGTGGTCTCTGGGTGGGCGAGGACTCGAAGATTCCTAACATCAACGGCTACCGTAAGGATGTGTTCGAGGCCCTGAAGGTGCTGAAGGTGCCCGTGCTGCGCTGGCCGGGCGGCTGCTTCGCCGACGACTACCACTGGATGGACGGTATCGGTCCGAAGGACAAACGTCCCTCACTGCGTAACAACAACTGGGGCGGCACCATCGAGGACAACTCATTCGGTACGCACGAGTTCCTTAACCTCTGCGAGATGCTCGGCTGCGAGCCGTACATCAGCGGTAACGTGGGAAGCGGTACGGTGAAAGAGATGGCCCAGTGGGTGGAATACATGACCTCAGACGGTGATACCCCGATGGCTCGCCTGCGCCGTCAGAACGGCCGCGACAAGGCCTGGCACGTGAAGTATTTCGGTATCGGCAACGAGGCCTGGGGCTGCGGTGGTAACATGACACCGGAATACTACTCTGATGAGTTCCGCAAGTTCAACACCTATCTGCGCGACTATACGGGCAACAGGCTCTACCGTATCGGCAGCGGTGCCTCGGACTATGACTACAACTGGACGGAGGTGCTGATGGACAAGATCGGCGACCGTATGCAGGGCGTCTCACTGCACTATTATACCTGCTCGGGCTGGAGTGGCTCGAAGGGCTCTGCCACGAAGTTCGACAACGACCAATATTACTGGGCGCTCGGCAAGTGTCTGGAGATTGAAGAGGTGATCAAGAAGCACAAGGCCATCATGGACGAGAAAGACCCGAAGGGTAAGGTGGGACTGCTCGTGGATGAATGGGGCACCTGGTGGGACGAGGAGCCTGGCACCATCGCCGGACACCTGTACCAGCAGAACGCCCTCCGCGATGCCTTTGTGGCTTCGCTGAGCCTGAACGTGTTCCATAAATATACTGACCGTGTGAAGATGGCCAACATCGCACAGATTGTGAACGTGCTGCAGTCGATGATCCTCACCGACCAGGAAGGTACGGGCCACATGGTGCTCACACCGACCTACCACGTGTTTGAGATGTACACCCCGTTCATGGAGGCTACCTATCTGCCCGTCGACCTCGAATCAGAGGTAATGGCAGTGAGCAAGGCTTACTTCAAGGAGAAGGCCGATGCCAAGGACGCCGGCTATCGTCCCTGCCCCATGCTCTCAGCTTCAGCAGCCAAGACCACTGACGGTTCAATCGTGCTGGCTATCACCAATGTGAGCCTCGACAAGGACCAGACCATCGACTTCAACATCGCCGGTTATCAGGCCAAGAATGTCAGCGGCCGTATCCTCACCTCGAAGAACGTGGCTGACTACAACGACTTCAAAAATCCTAATGTGGTGGCTCCCAAGGCCTACAACGACGCCAAACTGAACAAAGGCGTGCTGACGGTGAAGGTGCCCGCCAAATCGATTATCGTGCTGAACATCAAATAAACAATTAAGGGGCCTCGATTGAGACCCCTTAATTTATTTCAAGATAATGCCACCCATGGGTTGGATAGTGACCTTAGCCTGGCCTTTCTTATCGAACTTCAACTGCTTGAGCTGAGGTTCTTTTGTTTTCGCATCGTCCACGTAATAATCCACAGTCCTGCCAGCCCACTCCTTCATGGTAATGGTGAGTGTCTTGGGCTGTGACTCAGCATTCAGACCTGCCACGTACCAGTCGTCGACGTTACGACGTGCCAGCACCACGTACTTACCGGGATAGCCGTCGAGGAAACGGGTCTCATGCCAGAGCGTAGGCACCTGACGCAGGAAATCCAACTCGAATTGCGGCAACTCATCCAGATTATTGGGCTGCATGGCGATACACTGAATAGTCGTCCTTGTAGTAATGGATACAGCCATCTCGAAGATATCGGTAGTATAACGCTTGTGGCGACTCTTGTTGTCGCGCGACAGATATTTGTTCATAATGGTGCCGCCCCAGTCCATCGGTTCCATGGCGTTGCGGATGAAGGGGTGCAGACAAAGCTCGAAGGCCTCCGTCTTGGCGTGTCCCTCGCTGAAATAGACGTTCTCGGAGGCGAGCACAGCCTCGGAAGCCACAAAGTTGGGATACATCATTCCCCAGCCGCGCGGAACAGTACAACCGTGGAAGATGACCTGCAGGCCATAGCGGAAGGCGTCGTAGAGGATATCTTCATAGAGCTGCATGGTCTGCTGCTTGTCGCCACCGAAGAAATCAACCTTGATACCCTTCACACCTATTTTCTGCAACCACGCCATCTCCTTGTCACGGGCAATGGCTGTCGACATGCAATCGCGTGGCGTCTGAGGGGCATCATTCTCGTAGCCGTTGGAGTTGTACCACAGCATCAGGCTCACACCCTTCGACTGGGCGTACTTCGATAGTTCCTCAATCTTATCGCGGCCGATGCGCTGGTCCCACCAGTTGTCGACGAGGCAGAATTCGAAGCCCATCTTGGCAGCGAGGTCGATGAACTGCACCTGATCGTCGTAATTGATCGACTCATCCTGCCAGACAAGCCACGACCATGTATATCGGCCAATCTTGTATGGTTCCTCCGGCATGTACTTGGGCGACAGTGAGGGTAAGATGTGTCTGTTCTCGACAATGGGTTTCAGGGAGGCTCCGACGATGATGGTGCGCCAAGGTGTGGTGTAAGGCAGAGGGATGCCGGCATAGGGCGTGCCGTTGCCATTGTTCTCGCCAGCCTGCGGGAAAGCGATGGTATAACCGTTCTCGGGGCTATAGTCGCTCAGATGGGAGCCGACATAGCTGCCGTCGACACCTATCTCGCTGACCAGCACCCAGGCATTGGGAGATGCGCCAGCCTTCAAGGCCTTCTCAGAGGTCTCTATCGGCACCCGGAACAGACAGGGAAAAGTATAGCCCTGACCGAAGCGTGAACGGTCGGTCATCGGGGCGTCGGCCTTGTAATCCTCCTCGTAGCTAGGCTTGGTACGCTCCCACCCCGTCATGGGACCTATCTGCGGACAGAGGAACGTGGATGTGCCCTCGGGGAAATTGAACGAACTGACCTCACGACGGATGACACCGCACTTGGGATTCTCGCCCGGACGGGGAATCTCGTAACGGTAGGCAACACCATTGTTTGTCAGATAGAAGATGACCGACATCTTCTGCCCTTTGGCATTGGTGAACGGCACGGTATAGCGTATGGCATTAACCACCGTCTTGGTGTGTTGGCCAACGTAGGTGGCATCATTGAACTGCATCTTATACTCGCCCATCTTCAGGCCTTGCGTAAAGTCGCCGAAGTCGGCCTCAAAGCCTAAGCGTGAGGACTCCATTACCTTCACATCGTCATAGTAGACAGCATAGGTGGCCAGGCCGCCATTGTTTTCTACCATCACATCGAGCCGACCATTGTGCGAACTCAGATTAACCGTCTGTGCCATCGCTACAGCGCTGGTCATCAGCAACAGAATGAATAGTTTCTTTCTCATTTTAATGAATGTTTAGGGTTTTGTGTGCAAAGATAATAAAAAATATGAGAAACTGTCGATTGTTTCGGAATAATTTTGTATCTTTGCACGCAAATTATCTATTGATATAATTAATTTCATTATGAACGACAACAAAGTTATGAACATGGCAGCGGACAATATCCGTATCCTTGCTGCCTCGATGGTTGAAAAGGCAAAGTCGGGTCACCCCGGCGGTGCTATGGGTGGTGCAGACTTCATTAACACCCTGTACAGTGAGTTCCTAGTGTATGACCCCGAGAATCCTGCATGGGAGGGACGCGACCGTTTCTTCCTCGATCCTGGTCACATGGCTCCAATGCTCTATAGCCAGCTCGCCCTCATCGGCAAGTATACGCTGGAGGATCTGAAGAACCTGCGTCAGTGGGGTTCTGTGACACCCGGTCACCCTGAGCGCGAGATTGAGCGTGGTATCGAAAACACCTCTGGTCCCCTTGGACAGGGTCACTGCTTCGCCGTCGGTGCTGCTATCGCCGCTAAGTTCCTGAAGGCTCGTCTGGGCAATGTGATGAACCAGACCATCTACGCCTACATCTCTGACGGTGGCGTGCAGGAGGAGATCTCACAGGGTGCTGGTCGTATCGCCGGCAACCTGGGTCTGGACAACCTGATCATGTTCTACGACGCTAACGATATTCAGCTTTCTACCCGTACCGAGGTGGTGACCTGCGAGGATACCGCTAAGAAGTATGAAGCTTGGGGCTGGTTTGTTCAGAAGATCGATGGTAACGACGTGGATCAGATCCGTGAGGCTATCAAGAAGGCTCAGGCTGAGAAGGAGCGTCCAAGTCTGATTATCGGTCACTGTATCATGGGTAAGGGTGCCCGTAAGGCTGACAACAGCTCATACGAGAGCAACTGTGCTACCCACGGTGCTCCTCTCGGTGGCGATGCTTACATCAACACCATGAAGAACCTGGGTGCTGATCCTGAGAATCCATTCCAGATTTTCCCAGAGGTTCAAGAACTCTACGCCAAGCGTGCTGAGGAACTGAAGAAGATCTGCGCTGAGCGCTATGCCGAGAAGGCTGAGTGGGCCAAGGGTCATCCCGTACAGGCCAAGCAGCTTGAGGAGTGGTTCAGCGGTAAGGCTCCTGTGATTGACTGGAGCAAGGTAGAGCAGAAAGCCGGCTCGGCTACCCGTAGCGCTTCAGCTGCTGTTCTCGGACAGCTGGCTGAGCAGGTGCCCAATATGATCTGTGCTTCTGCCGACCTGAGCAATTCAGATAATACCAATGGCTTCCTGAAGAAGACCAAGGACTTGGTGAAGGGTGACTTCAGCGGTGCATTTTTCGAGGCTGGTGTGGCTGAGCTCACCATGGCTTGCTGCTGTATCGGTATGGCTCTGCACGGTGGTGTGATCCCCGCTTGCGGTACCTTCTTCGTATTCTCTGACTATATGAAACCCGCCGTTCGTATGGCTGCCCTGATGGAGCTGCCTGTGAAGTTCATATGGACACACGACGCCTTCCGCGTTGGTGAGGATGGTCCTACCCACGAGCCCGTGGAGCAGGAGGCACAGATCCGTCTGATGGAGAAGCTGAAGAACCATCACGGCAAGAACTCTGTACTCGTAGTTCGTCCTGCCGATGCTGAGGAGACCACCGTCTGCTGGCGCATGGCTATGGAGAATGTCGATACCCCGACCGCTCTCATCTTCTCTCGTCAGAACATCGAGATGCTGCCCGAGGGCAATGACTACACACAGGCTACCAAGGGTGCTTACGTGGTTGCCGGCTCTGATGAGGATTACGACGTGATCCTGCTGGCTTCCGGTTCTGAGGTGTCCACCCTTGAGGCTGGTGCCAAACTGCTTGCTGCCGATGGCATCAAGACACGTATCGTGAGCGTTCCTTCTGAGGGTCTGTTCCGCAGCCAGAGTAAGGAATATCAGCAGAGCGTGCTACCTGCAGGCAAGAAGAAGTTCGGTCTGACCGCTGGTCTGCCCGTGAACCTCGAAGGTTTGGTAGGTGCCGATGGTACTGTATGGGGTCTTGAGAGCTTCGGTTTCTCTGCTCCTTACAAAGTGCTCGACGAGAAGCTCGGCTTCACTGGTGAGAACGTGTACAACCAGGTAAAGAAACTGCTTGCTTAACCACCTGAGTCAAGAAGTGAGTGTCTGAGCGACCGCCACAACAAATCAATGAACCAATTATAATTAAATAAAAAATTATGAACAAAAACGAAAACTTTATCATTACTATCAATCGTGAGTTAGGTAGTGGCGGTCGTACCGTCGGCCGTTTGTTGGCTGAGAAATTGGGAGTAGCATTCTACGACAAATGGCTCATCAACGAACTGAAGAGCAAGTTCAATATCAGCACCGAAGAGGTGGAAAAAGTGAAGGGTGGCAACAGTTCCTGGTGGCGCGAAATGCTGAACTCAGCCATCTATATGGGAGAAAAGATGAGTGAGATAAACAGCGTGCCCCATCCCCCTATGGACGCATACCACTTGGTAACCACCGACGACATGTACAAGGTAGAGACTGAGATCTTCAGCCATCTTGCCGACAATGAGTCGTGCATCGTGGCAGGTCGTACTGGTTTCTACGTGTTCCGCAATCACCCCAACCACCTGAGCATTCTCATACAGGCCTCTATGCCGTTCCGCATAGAGCGTGTGATGCGCAAACAGGACATGTCCGAGGACGAAGCCCGCATGACCATTGAGAAGGTGGACAAGATGCGTGAGAACTATGTCAAAAAGTTCACCAAGACGTCGCGCTATGACACTCGCAACTATGACCTCGTCATCTCTGCCGATAATAAGACAGAAGAAGAGATTGTAGATCTCATCATGAATTACATTGGATAGACTATGGAAGTAAAGACTATCGGCATAGCCAGCGACCATGCTGGCTATGCTTTGAAACAGTTTGTAAAGAAGTACCTCGACGAGAAGGGCTACGCCTACAAGGACTACGGTACCTACACCGAGGACTCTTGCGACTACTCTGATTTCGGTCATGCACTGGCTGAGGGCATTGAGCAGGGCGAGGTATTCCCTGGTATCGCTATCTGCGGCAGCGGCGAAGGCATCAATATGACGCTGAACAAGCACCAGAGCATCCGTGCAGGTCTCTGCTGGATTCCTGAGATTGCCCATCTGATTCGTCAGCATAACGATGCCAATGTGCTCGTGATGCCCGGACGGTTTATCGACGACGATATGGCCCGTAAGATAATGGACGAGTTCTTTACTACCACCTTTGAGGGTGGGCGTCATCAGAAACGTGTCGATAAGATTCCATGTAAATAACAAAAAGGTCTCGGCAATCGCCGAGACTTTTTTATTGTACCTCAAAATTCTTCACCCACTCTTTCAGTTCGATGATCGCATCCTCATGCTCCGGATAGTAGCGCAGGATAATGGTCACCAAACGCGCGGAATCCTCGATGACCTTGGCATAGTACTCCCAATCGTCGTCGGTACCCCTATGGATAGAGTAACGGTCGGTGATTTCGACAAGATCAGCCCCCATGCCCATCATCCGTTGGCCTGGACTACGCATCATACTATCAATAGACTCCGACATGACAGATACCGACACATCGTCCATCATGAACAACTCCTGAAGTCCTGCCGTCTCAGGCAATTCCTGATGAACGAGATACGAGGGATAGTTGATGTTGAACCCTAGGCGCTCGCTATAATACTTCAACAGGCTGTACTGACCCATTCGTATCGACACACTGTCGGCACTCGTCAATTCACTCACATAGGCCTTGGGTTGCCTACGACCGCTGCATCCACCCAACATCCCGATGGCGATGACAACCAGAATCAAAAATCTGCTCTGTTTCATACAAAAAACACATTTTTCAGCCACAAAGATACAAAAAAAGGGGCAATTAATTATCAAAAATCATTAAATTCAAAAAAAAATGGGGAAATATTTTTGTAATCGGCTGAAAATTAGTAACTTTGCAGTCCAAAATCGAGAAAAAGCAGATATTCACATTATTAATATATAGAAATAGAGAAAAATGACTAAGGCAGAAATCATCAACAAAATTGCTGAAGAGACAGGCATTGCCAAGAAAGATGTGGCCGCTACCGTAGAGGCCTTTATGGAAGAAATCCGTGTAAGCCTGGCGGATAACAAAGAGAATGTCTACCTGCGTGGATTCGGTACCTTTACCGTCAAGCATCGTGCAGCCAAAACCGCACGTAATATCTCCAAGAACACGACACTGGTTATTGATGCCCACGACTTCCCCGCATTCAAGCCCTCCAGGAGTTTCATTGAAAAGATGAAGAATTAATTAGAATTTTAACAATAAACATTTAGAATTATGCCAAACGGAAAAAAGAAGAAGGGCCACAAAATGGCTACTCACAAGCGTAAGAAGAGACTGCGCAAGAATCGTCATAAGAGCAAGTAATCCCTGATTACTGCTCCGACGGATAGACGTAGCAAAAGAAATGAAAGGAGTGTGTCTGCAAATCCAACGAGGATTGCGACACACCCTTTTGAATTAAAACCCATTATCAAGACAAGCAAAAGACAATGACAAGTGAAGTTATCATTGATGTGCAACCGAAGGACATCTCGATCGCACTGCTCGAAGACAAGACGCTGGTGGAATACCAGAAGGAGCAGCGGTCGGCATCGTTCTCCGTGGGCAACATCTACGTGGCAAAGGTGAAAAAGCTGATGCCCGGACTGAACGCCTGTTTTGTGGATGTCGGTGCTGAGCGTGTCGCATTCCTGCATTATCTTGACCTGGGCTCTCAATTCTGCTCCTATGAAAAATACCTGAAACAGGTAACAAGCGACCGCAAGAAACTCTACCCGATCCAGAAAGCCACCATCCAGCCGACACTGCCCAAAGACGGCAGCATTGCCAATGCGCTGAAGGTGGGACAGGAGATCATGGTACAGATTGTCAAGGAACCTATCAACACGAAGGGTCCCCGTCTGACATGCGAACTCAGTTTCGCAGGACGGTATCTCGTGCTGATGCCCTTCGACAACACCGTATCCGTATCGACAAAGATCAAGAAAGGTGAAGAAAGGAGTCGTCTGAAACAACTCATCCAGAGTATCAAACCCAAGAACTTCGGCGTGATTGTACGAACCGTAGCTGAAGGCAAGCGGGCTGCAGAGCTGGATGCTGAGTTGAAAATCCTACTCAAGCGCTGGGAAGACGCTATTACAAAGGTACAGAAGACCGTAGAAAGGCCTGTACTCTGTTTTGAAGAACAAAGCCGTGCCGTAGCCTTGTTGCGCGACTTGTTCAATCCCACTTACGACAGCATTCAAGTGAACGATGAGGTAATCAGTGAACAGATTCGCGACTACCTCGGTATGATTGCTCCAGAGAAAAAGGACATCGTAAAGCTTTACAATGGTACGGTGCCCATTTTTGACAATTTCAATGTCACCAAGCAACTTAAGTCAGGATTCGGACGAACCGTAAACTACAAACATGGAGCTTATCTGATCATCGAGCATACGGAGGCTATGCATGTGGTAGACGTAAACAGCGGAACGCGTGTGAAAAAGGAAAATGGCCAGGAAGCCAACGCCTTGGAGACTAACCTCGGCGCTGCTGATGAGCTGGCCCGTCAGTTGAGACTCCGTGACATGGGAGGTATCATCGTGGTGGATTTCGTGGATATGAAACTGGCTGAAGACCGCCAGATCCTCTATGAGCGCATGTGCAAGAACATGCAGAAGGACCGCGCCCGCCACAATATCCTGCCACTGTCGAAGTTCGGACTGATGCAGATTACCCGTCAGCGTGTCCGTCCTGCAATGGACGTGAACGTTGAGGAGGAATGTCCCACCTGTCACGGCTCGGGAAAAATCAAGTCGAGCATCCTGTTTACAGACCAATTAGAGAGCAAAATTGATCGCATGGTCAACAAAATCGGCATCAAGAGGTTCTATTTGCATGTACACCCCTATGTGGCGGCCTATATCAACAAGGGCGTCTTCAGTCTGAAGATGCAATGGCAGCTGAAGTACGGGTTGGGCGTGCATATCATTCCTTCACAGAAACTGGCTTTCCTGCAGTATGAGTTCTATGACACTAAACAGCAGTTCATCGACATGCAGGAAGAAATTGAATCAACATTACAGTAAGTAATCTCTGTCGTCTATGCTGACACTGAAAATCCTATTCTGGCTTTGTCTGTTTATCGTATTCTATACTTATCTCGGATACGGCATACTGCTTTTCCTGATTATCCGCCTAAAAAGACTGGTGAAGGGAAAGCCCCAGATAATAGCCATGCCCGCAGACGATGAGCTGCCCACGATGACGCTCATGATCTGTGCTTACAACGAACAGGATATCGTGGCAGAGAAGATGCAAAACACCCGCGCCCTGGACTATCCAAAGGATAAGTTCAGGGTAATGTGGGTTACTGATGGCACAACGGACAACACCAATGAACTGCTGAAGGCTTATCCTGAGGTAGACCTGGTGTTCAGTCCTGAGCGCAAGGGTAAGACGGCTGCCCTGAAACACGGCCTCAGCAAGGTGAAAACGGAAATTTTGGCTTTTACCGATGCCAACACAATGATCAACAGTGGTGCCATGCGTGAAATCGCCAGGCTATTCCAAGATAAGACCGTAGGTTGTGTCAGCGGTGAGAAACGTGTTGCCTCTCGAAATGGAGAGATGGCCGCAGAAGGCGAAGGTCTCTATTGGCGCTATGAGAGCACGTTGAAGAAATGGGATAGTGAACTCTACTCGACCATGGGTGCTGCAGGTGAATTGTATGCCATCCGCCCGGAACTCTGTCGAGAAGTGCCTGACAATGCCCTTCTGGATGATTTCATGATGTCGATGCTCATCGTCGATGAAGGTCATCGCATTGCTTATGCACCTGATGCCTACGCTTTGGAATATGGCTCTGCCAACATTTTTGAGGAGTCAAAGCGCAAGCGTCGCATCGCAGCTGGTGGCCTGCAGAGTATCTGGTGGCTCCGCAAGATGCTCAACCCGCTGCATCAGCCGTTGGTGGCCTTCCAGTACATCAGTCATCGCGTGCTGAGATGGAGCATTACCCCTATCGCATTGGTTATTCTGCTCCTCGTCAATATCCTTCTCGTGTGGGCTGGTTCTGGCTTGCTCTATACAATTCTACTGGCTCTGCAAGCTGCTTTTTATCTGGCTGCATTGCTGGGATGGGCACTCAACAAATGCGGCCATCGGAACAAATTGCTATACACAGCCTACTATTTCCTGTTTATGAACCTGAATGTGTTCCGGGGAATGGCCTATCTGAAAAGCCACTCTCATAGTGGAGCTTGGGAAAAAGCAAAGAGAAGTTGATTTTTTCCTCCATTTTTTTGTTTATCTGAAATACATTTGCTATCTTTGTAGCCGAATAGTGATGGAAATGGGATGGAATTAAACGAAAAAGAAATTCTTCTGCAGAAGTTTGCTGATGCTAACCGAAAGTTAAAACTCTTGAACGAGCAACTGCAGATTGCAAACAAAAAACTGAAAGAATACGAAGAGAAGGCTCTGAAGGCTGAAAAAGCCAGTCAGATGAAATCCCTATTCCTGGCTAATATGAGCCATGAAATCCGTACCCCCCTGAACGCTATCGAAGGCTTCTCGCGCGTAATCGCTGAAACCGATTCAGAGGAGGAGCGCATGAAATATTATCAGATTATCGAGAGTAACAGCCAGCATCTGTTGAGTCTGATCAACGAAATCCTCGACCTCTCTAGAGTGGAATCGGGAGAAATCGAGATGAAGAAAACGATGACCGACATCAACCAACTGTGTGAAAACATCAGGCAGTTATTCAAATTCCGTTGTCCGGAGTCATTGAAGCTGAAGTTTGAGAAACCGTTGATGACCGTGACGATGAATACTGATGCCAATCGACTTATTCAGGTGTTCTCCAATCTGATTGGCAATGCCTTAAAACATACCTCGACAGGTAGTATTACCTATGGTTTCCACGTCATCAACGAGATGAAGGAGATTGAATTCTTCGTAAAGGATACCGGCACAGGCATCGCTCCTGAATTTATCGATACCATTTTCAACACTTATGCATCTCAAGATGCTGACCAGCAACAAGGTTTTGGCCTTGGTCTGGCACTCTGTAAGATTATTGTCGAGAAACTAGGTGGAACCATCAGCGTAAAGTCTACTGTTAACGTCGGTTCTACTTTTACCTTCGTATTACCCTTCGATGGCACCATTGGTGGTGTCGATCAAGACCACACCACCACGACAACCAATGTACGCACCATCCGTGTAAGTGCCCGTCCTGAAGAAATGAACCAGAAGACGATTCTCGTAGCTGAGGATGAAGACAGTAACTATGAATTGGTGAAGATCGTGCTCCAGAAACGCTTCCGCCTGTTACGTGCCCATAACGGTATTGAGGCTGTCAACATGAATGAGGACGAGCAACCCGACCTTATCCTGATGGATATCCGCATGCCCGAGATGAACGGTCTCGATGCCACCCGTATCATCAAGGAAGTGAATCATGATACTCCCGTCATCGCCCTTAGCGCCTATGCCTTTGAAGAGAATATCCGCGAAGCCAAATTAGCAGGTTGCGATGAGTTCATGGCCAAGCCATTCAGGGTTGAAAATCTTATTGAGGTAGTCAGGAAATACCTTGATGACTAATATCTAAATGTATCTATCATTTCAAGACATTCTCTTATGGGTAAACTTGCAGTTCAGAAATACTTCTCATTCATGATGCTCATCATCACCCTGATGATGATGATATTCACTATTGTAGGCCTTTTCGGAGGCAATGTCAACCCCTCAGGTAACATGGCACGTGCATTGCTCGTCTATGCACTCCCCCTGCTGATTGCAGGCAATGTCATTCTGCTGATATACTGGCTAATACTGAAACGCTGGCACTGGGCCCTGATGCCCTTTATCACGCTACTCTGCTGTATTCCTTATGTCGGAACACTTTATCAGTTCGGAGGAATCGACGAGAATGCCGACAAGCAGGCAGGCTTGAAGATTGCCACCTATAACGTGGCAGGCTTCGGCGGTGAGACATCAGGTTTCATCGCTCAGGATATCCTGGCAGAAATGAAGAAACAGAAAGTGGATGTATTCTGCATTCAGGAGTACAGCGACTATAGTGGCGATAAGAAAAACTCGGAGAGTTATCTGGAGTACTTTCCCTATATGAAGTATGGTGCTAATGGACACTATGCCATCTACAGCCGCTACCCCATTAAAGATAGCGCTCCCATCGAATTCCCTGCCAGCTCAAATAGTGCGATGTGGGCAGACATCGATGTCAATGGACAGATGTTTCGTATTTATAATGTGCATTTGGAAACGGCAGGAGCCCACCACGTGGTATATCGCGCCAACAAGATGGAGGAAGATGGCTACAACGTGCAGGGCAACCGCCTGATGGAGGCTATCTATGGTTCCTATACCGTTGGTATGATTAAACGTGCAGGACAGGCTAACATTCTGGCCATGCACATGCGTGACTGCGAACACCCCGTTATCCTAGCAGGTGACTGTGTGGATGTCCCCTACTCTTACGTTTACAATACTTTGAAGGGTGAACTGACGGATGGTTTCAAGGAATGCGGAAGCGGATGGATGCATACCCTTCGTGGGAAGACGCCTTTGAGAATCGATTACATCTTCCACGATAAGAACTACGAGGGTCTGTCGTATTACAAGAAGGAACTCAGTTATTCTGACCACTACCCGGTATTCATGAAGATTGCACTCAAAGACAAATAAACAAAGATGCCCGGCCTTTCGGCTGGGCATTTCTTTTTGGAATCACACAATCTTAAATCTGACTCGGAAGGAGTGTTCCTGTTCATCCCAGTTTGTGCCGAGCATCTCAAAACGTCCTATCTGGGAGGTGCTACGAACATGCCTGCCAATACAAGGACACACATCATAATCGCCAATACGGACGAGCCTGATAGTCTCGGAAGCATCTTCAGGCAGACGGTCTGCAGAAACCGCCTCAGGAAGATTGTCACGAGTGACAAACTCAAAGGTCACAGGCAGGTCCTCGTCGATGATATCATTCATCCGACGCTCAATCTCCTTCTCCTCCTGACGAGAGGGCTTGTGGTCAAGATAGAAACTCATCTTGCTCTTCTTTCGCTCAATATGAGCATTATGCGACCGTTTGCAACCAAACAGACGAATCATCGTCTGGTTCAACAGATGCTCTGCCGTGTGCGCAGGGGGAAATGACACATCCCTTTCTTGCAATATATCAGAATTATTTTGTAAATTTGCAGCCATAAACAATATCATAAGTTATGAATTCGGCTACAAAGGTACAAAAAAAGGAGAATAAAACAGCAATTTACTGTAGAATTTCAACCTCCATGCAATCAACTGACAGACAAAAGGAAGATTTGTTGAAGGTTGCAGAGCGGTTTGAGCTTGAAATAGATGCAGACCACATCTATATCGACATCATCACTGGTTTTAGTATTGGCGAAGAGAGACCAAATTATTCCGCATTACTTGATGAGGTTGAAAAAGGCAATATAGACACCATCCTATTCTCAGAACTCACACGTCTTGGAAGAAGTTCCACAGAATTGTTGGCAGAAATTCAGAGACTTCAAGATAAAGGAATAGACCTATACTTCGAGAAACAAGACCTATGGGTAAGACATGGCAAACAAGATTTAGGCTCTCGCATATTGCTGGCTGTACTCGCTATCACAGCATCATACGAGATAGAAATATTTGCAGAGAGAAGTATATCTGGAAAGATTGAGAAGGTTAGCAAAGGTGGTGGCATAGGTGGTGACAACAATGCCTATGGCTATATGAATGATGAAAACAAGATAATGGTGGTTCGTGAAGATGAGGCTGAAATAGTACGCAGAATCTTCAACATGTATGCAGATGGGAAAAGCACCATTGATATATGTGATATTCTCAATACCGAAGGAGTGCCAACATCATATGGGACCAGAATCAAGGAATTCAAGGAGAATCGAAAGCGCAAAGGTCTAGCGCCAAAAACTTACGACCACTTCAAGGATGAAGATAACTTCGAATGGAGACCATCTGCTATTGCTAAACTGTTATGCAAGGAGCTATACAAAGGTCATAGACATGTCGTATTTCACAAGCCACTAGTTGACAAACTCGATAATAAAAAGGGTGAACAAACTGAGCGTGAAATTGTACGTACCGTTGACCTTCAACTTGAGAATTTGCGCATCGTTGATGATGAGCTATTTCAAAGAGTACAAGACAGACTGGCACAAGCAGCCTACAATAAAAATAACGCCATGCAACACCCAAATCTGTTAAAAGCCAAACTCATTTGTGGTGAATGTGGCTCACGATTCACAGTTGGCAAACAGACTGATACCGCCACTAACTATAGTATGAACCCAAGGACATATAAGTGTTATGGTTTGGTTGACCGCAAAGACCATCCTAGAGTTTGCACTAGAGGCGCAGAAATGAGGCAGTGGCGACTAGATGGCTTAGTGCTGACCCTATCACTTTACATGTTCGCTGAAATAAACATTGCAGACTCAAACGCTAACAAGATTGGTCAACTGACATCAGAGATTGAAGATATGCTCAAAGTCAAGGATGCCAAAATCAAGGAACTAAGTACCCTTACTGATGAGCACAAGAAAGTAGTATCAAGGCTGTCCCATAGTAAAGAGCCTGATGAGATAGTTAATGAGTTGATGGCAAATGAGACTATGGAATATAATACCAAACAGAAAGCTTTGGCTGACTCCATTGACAAATATTCCAGAGGCATTATATCAAGGAGAGTAACCATCAGCAAACTGCAAAGGTTAACGAGTACATACTCAAACATCAAGGACAAAATTGATGAGATACACCAAAACAAGGAACTTGTTAAGGCTATGGTTGACGAATACATTGAAGATGTGACCGTCTACAAGATACACAAGTTATGGAACTTGATAATTGTACACTATACCAATGGTGCTGAAAGTTGGGGTACAATCAAGAATGCAAGATATAAGAAAGATGAAATGTTCTTCGATGAGGCTTTCTGTCACTATGGGATAGAGTTTCGGAGTTGGATTATCAACAACAACGACCACGCATTTACTTACGACAAGGATAATCAGACAGTTCACTACAACGGCAAAAGTGAAATCTATAGACAACTACATGCTGGTACATATACTTACGAAGAGTTTGACAATATGCTTGTCGAGAACGAATGGATTGGCAGTTTCCCACTCTATGCTTATGAGGAATATCCAGCTGCTCAAGTTCAAGACGCCAAACAAGAACAGCACCCAACAAGTGATATTGATTGGGACAAACATAATCAACAAGTCATTGATGAATTAAAGAGAAGGAAAGAACAAGAGGAACTAGAGATAGCATGTGCAGC
This sequence comes from Prevotella sp., assembly GCA_017650905.1. Taxonomy (GTDB): domain Bacteria; phylum Bacteroidota; class Bacteroidia; order Bacteroidales; family Bacteroidaceae; genus Prevotella. The sequence continues at coordinate 55,607 of JAGCDZ010000017.1, forward strand.
AGCCACCGAAGAAGAATAAGCTATGTCACCCAAGTCCTATTGCTGTGAACTCCAATTCACCATATCACAGCATCAGTTCGAAAAAAAATCTGGGGACCTATTCACGACAAGATACAATCCACCTTTTTATCTTCCATATATCTCCCATGCCTCGCAGAGCAGACTCTTATGAGCAATGGAGATGATATAAGAAAGATATATGGTCACTGTTCTGATACAGTGCAGCACACTTTGTTGCCTCTTCCACCTATATTCCATAGGCGCTGAATCGTTCCCATCCCTATCAGCATTTAACAACACTAGTGATTCTTGTCCTTTTCGCTTTCGCTCTGGAATCAAGGGGCGTTTGGTGTCAGCGTTGCCCTCACATCAGACAAGACTAGCGGAGTGTACACGCTACTTTTAATTGGTGTAGCCTCAACCATAGTTTCTTTTAAGGTATTCAGACCCTTGTTGCAGCAGATTAAACTAATAATAACTGCTTGGACTATTGCAACTCTATTTCGTCCTTATAAATAATAATTGACATAAGAAGAAAAACAATAGTTTCACTATCATTTTTTTATTAATCGTACTATTTATATATGAAGTCAATTCATAAATAAATATATCAATAAAGACAAAAGTAATATGGACAAGACAAATAATTTACAAACAAATAGCAGGAAAGATAGACATGGGGCTAATAACCCAATGTGGGGCAGGCATCATACGGCTATTACTAGACAGAAACAAAGTGACGCTGCAACCAAAAGATACCAGCAATACAAAAAGGCAATAGAAAACCAGCCTAGTCTATCAATGGATGAGTTTCTTGGCAGCCAGCCCATACATGAGTATATCAGTTCATTAATCAGAGAAGAAATAAACAAGTTATTATGTTACCAAATAAATGGAAGATAAGGCAGAAATATATCGACATGGTTAAGAGATATGATAACACCAAAGACTTAGCAGAAAAGATACAGAAGAAGTACAAGTTTATCGAATGGATAAATGGCAACCATAACATGTTGACAGATGCCGAACTTGAATATTTACAAAAAGCCATTTGCTATGTTGAGGACATCAATTATTAGTTTCATTACCCACGCTATGTAAATTCACTTGTACAGCCTCAACGTTGTACAAGTTCTTTGTTTATGGCTATTTCACCACTTAACTAGTGAAGAAAACAACAGTTTGCCGTCTTTATCTTCATTATACTTGTGAAGATTTACGAATGCCACGCCCCCCACTCTTTGACAGCAGTACTCCCTTGCGGATGATACACTTCTTATTTTGGTAAGGGTGTTCATAAGATAAGCCGTAGTTCCGTAGGCTTGCATAAGTTATGCCAAGTTCTTCACTAGTGTAGAACTCATACATATTGGCGACACTACCATAGTAGTGATGCTGACCATTTATCTCCAGATGGATAACTGTTCTTTCCTTCTCCATAATCTCCAATTACGGTGCAAAGATAGGCAAAATATTGCATATATCAAACAAATGCAACATATTTAACTGGATTTAACCATGAAAAGTTGCATATATCAAATAAATGTCGTAATTTTGCAATGTAATCAGAAGGTAACAAGTTTACTGCATGATGTACTCAAATAATAAGGTGTTATCAAAAAAAGCAAATATATCTATCTACAAGGTCAAAAAGTGATATAAAACATGTTCAACAATATATCAAAGATTAATATGATGGCAAAGACAGCAGTTATCTACAGCCGTACAAGTTCAAGCGGTTATCAGCAGAACAGACAAGACACATCAAGACAAGTGGCTGACCTCAAGGCATACGCAGAGTATGCGCAGCTGGAAGTGCGTAAGGTGTACGAAGAACATGTGAGCGGTGCAAGCAAACAAAAGCCTACACTTGTTGAGGCTATCGACTACTGCAAGCGTGAACACGTTGACATGTTGCTGGTCTCGGAGTTGAGCCGTGTGGGTCGTAACGCATTCGAAGTGCTAGCAACAGTGAAAGATTTGGTTGACCACAAGATTAACATGTTCATGCAGAAGGAACAGTTGACGCTACTTGATGAAAAGGGCGAGCCGACACTCTTTGCACCGATTATGATAGCTACCTTGAGCACATGTGCGCAACTTGAACGTGACAGCATTAGTTTCCGTCTGAACAGTGGGCGTAAGCAGTACGTTGAGAATGGTGGTCAGTTAGGACGTAAAAAGGGCAGCGTTAAGAGCCGTGAGCAGAAGGAAAAGCAGTACAAAGAAGTGCTTGCCTACCTTCGCAAAAACTACTCCATCCGTGTGACAGCCAAACTCACCAATATATCAGTTGCAACAGTTCAACGACTGAAAAATGAGTTTGAATTGTAATGTATCTAGTTAAAAATGTTCATTTTCATAACATTTTTGAATATATATCGCCTAAAAAATTGGTCGTATCAGATAAAATCTCTATCTTTGCGGCAGAATAAAAAAAATATAGTAAAATGAAAAAAAGTAGCATTATTATATTGATACTTACAGTACTAAGTTATACTGCATGCACTAAAGATAATGATAATGATGCGCAAAGCAATAAGTCTAACGATATTGTTGAAATGCTTACTGGTAAATGGACTATTCATGGAGTTTATAAAAAAACAGAAATTGATGGTAGGGTAAAATCATATAATTATACTGGTGAAATTGAATTCATGCATGATAAGAGTATATATATGTATGGTTCACCATTTAGATATGATACCTTTTATGAAAATGGTATCCCCAAAACAATTCCAACTTCTATTGCAGATGTGATAAATTATTATTGGGGGTATTCTGTTGTAGATATAGGTGGTAAAGATTATATCAGTATTGGTAATGATGAATTCAGAAATAATTTCCAAATTGTTTCTTTAACAAAAAATGCTTTCATATTAGTTGAGGATGAAGATAAAGAATATAATATAGATGGGAAAATCTATAAAGAACATTATTATGTAACAATGGAGTCAGAATGATACAAGAACCATTGATTTAAAGCCTAAAATTAGAATAGTTTTCAATTTTGATTCATAAAGAATATTAAAAAGTTCCTCTTATTAAATAGGAGGAACTTTTTCATAATATACTGAGAACAAGCATCTTAAATTTGGGATGTGTCAAACGCAGCAGTATGCGCTGGCGGGAACTCTTCCTTGTTGTGGTCATTAAGAATGGGATCCATATTGTTTGTTTTATGCTTTAAACTTCAACACAACGGCACAATTGGCCTGCACATTGACTGCCACAGCCTCATCACGCTTCAGGGATAGTTTCTGCTTCTCATCAGAGAGCAAATCCGTAGCCTGCACATTTTTCTCCTTCATTTTAAGGAAATCAAAAGCATGGCTGGGAATTGTAATGCTGACGGTCTGATTGGAATCAGCGAAGTTTGCCACCACCAGCAACACCTCTGCCCCGGCCTTTCGGATAAAGGCATATTCATGGTTATACTGGCCGTTGACATACATCAGATCGAAAGAGGCCCCATCCACGACAGCTTTCTCTGTAGTAGCAATGCCGATCACCTTGTCATAGATAGCTTTTAGATGCTTCTCCTGAGCAGTCAGTTTCCGCTCAGCAGCGCGCACGATAGTGTCCACGCTCCAATAGTCGAAAATTGTCGTGCGACCATCATTACCACTGAAGCCCTCCTTGTCCATACCCCGCTCGCCATACTCCTGTCCGAAGTAAATCATCAGCGGATTCTGCTGCAGAAGCGCCGACACCACAAGTGCAGGCACACCTTTCTGAGCATCGCCCGCAAAGAAACTACTGGCAATACGCTGCTCATCATGGTTCTCGAGGAAATAGAGCATATGGCTGCGAATATCGTCAGTAGCCTGCCAGGCACCAGTAATGGCGTGGGTGCTCTGATGCCCACGCATCACCTCGCGCAGGGTGTCATACATACCCACCTTGTCATAGAGATAGTCAAACCCAGCGGCCAGATAGTTGCGATACTCGGCAGGATTATACACCTCGCCGATGAAGATGATCTGCGGATAGGCGAACTTCACCTTATCCGTTGCCCACTGCCAGAAAGCGGCAGGCACCATCTCCGCCATATCACAACGGAAGCCGTCGACACCCTTCCTGGCCCAAAAGAGCAGAATGTCAGTCATCTTGCTCCACGTGTTGGGGATAGGATTGAAATGGCCCACGCGACCGGCATAGTAGTCGACGCCATAGTTCAGCTTTATCGTCTCATACCAGTCGTTGATGCCGGGTGCATTGTGGAAACAGTCATTGCCCGTAGCCTTGGCAGGTTCCTCGATATAGGGTTCGTCCTCACCATGATAGAGGTCAAAGTAAGGTGTGAAGCGCTGTCCTGGACAATAATAATAATTGTTCTGTGGGTCAAAGCCCATCTGTGGATTGTCTTCTTCTCCGAGATTCTTCACACCCTCAGGCTTACAGATGCTCTGATACTGACGGGCCACATGATTAGGCACGAAATCGATTATCACCTTCATACCAGCCTTGTGCGTACGCTCAATCAGTTGTTCAAACTCCTGCATACGCTTGTCGACATCCGTAGCCAAATCAGGATCTATGTCATAATAGTCTGTGATGGCATAGGGAGAACCCGCCATACCCTTGACAATGGCAGGATGATTCCTGGTGATGCCATAGGCAGAATAGTCTGTCTGGGTGGCATGACGGATGATACCCGTGTACCAGATATGGCTCACGCCCATTTCCCTGATGTGTTTCAGGGCAATAGGCGCGAAGTCGTTCATCTTTCCGCAACCATTCTCCTGCAGTGTCCCACCCTCTTTGCGAGTGGTGTTACGATTACCGTAGAGACGGGTAAAGACTTGATAGAGTATTAACTTTTCACTATTCATTATTCACTTACTTCGATGCCATGGGCTGACACCGCTTTATTGATTTTGGCAATCATACCTTGCAGAGCCTTGCCTGGGCCGCACTCCGTGAAGTCGTCAGCACCATCGGTAATCATATTCTCCACACTCTGAGCCCAACGCACACTGCTCGTCAGCTGAGCAATCAGGTTGGCTTTGATTTCAGCGGGATCAGTGTGAGGCTTACCGTCGACATTCTGATAGACAGGACATTGAGGAGCCTTGATCTCAGTCTTCTCGATAGCGGCCTGAAGTTCATCCTTGGCAGGCTGCATCAGCGGTGAATGGAAAGCACCGCCCACCTTCAGGGGCAAGGCACGCTTGGCACCGGCAGCCTTCAACAGCTCGCAAGCCTCGTTGATAGCCTCAATATTACCGGAAATTACCAACTGACCAGGGTTATTGTAATTGGCACATACCACGACGTTGCCTTCGCGGTTGATAGCAGCACAGATTTCCTCCACCTTTTCGTTGGGCAGACCGATGATGGCAGCCATCGTTGAGGGCTGAGCCTCACAGGCCTTCTGCATGGCCATCGCACGGGCATAAACCAGTTTCAAACCATCTTCAAAACTCAGGGCACCAGCAGCCGTCAGGGCTGAGAACTCACCCAGGGAATGGCCAGCAACCATTTTCGGCTCAAAGGCATCACCCATGCAGAGGGCTGAAATCACACTATGCAGGAAAACGGCAGGCTGAGTCACCTTCGTCTGCTTCAGTTCCTCGTCAGTACCCTCAAACATAATATCAGTGATACGATAGCCAAGAATATCATTGGCCTTCTCAAAAAGTTCCTTTGCAAGCGGGTTGTTTTCATACAGGTCCTTACCCATACCAACAAACTGTGCTCCCTGTCCGGGAAAAACAAATGCTTTCATCTTGTAATTTACAATTTAATTATTTACGATTTACAATTTATTTTCAAATTTACCTTTTTTATTATTTTCGAGGTGCAAAATTACTGCTTTTTTCTGAAAGATGGCCCATAAAAGATATTTTTTTCGCTAAAGAGTGCTGAATATCGGATTTTTGGTGTAATTTTGCACATGAGAAAGAGTCGAGACTGAAGAAATGAAGTTAATTGTTATGACAAGACCCACGTTTTTCGTGGAGGAAGACAAGATTCTTACCAACCTCTTTGAGGAGGGAATGGACAACTTGCACCTGCACAAGCCAGGCTCCTCACCTATGTACTCCGAGCGGTTGCTGACACTCTTGGGCGAAGACATTGCCAGCAAGACAACCGTCCATAACCACTTCTATCTGAAAGAAGAATACCGCATGCGCGGCATACACATCGATGATGCCTATACCGAGCCTCCTACGGGCTATAAGGGCAACATCAGCCGCACCTGCCATGCCGTGTCGGAGCTCAAAGATGCCAAGAAGCAATGCAACTACGTGTTCCTACACCCCATCTTCGACAGCCAAACCATCAAGGAAGAGAAGTCAGGCTTCACGATGGAGGAACTGCAAGAAGCCTCACGACAGGGACTCATCGACAAGAAAGTGTATGCCCTCGGCGGCATGAACCTCGGCAACATCAAAGTGGCTCGCGAGCTGGGATTCGGCGGAGTGGTCATCTGTGGCGACCTCTGGAATCGCTTTGACATCCACAACGAGCTCGACTACAAGGAGTTACTCCTCCATTTCGAGCGATTAAAGAAAGCTGTAGACTAATAATACTTATAATCAGAAAAATGATCAATACAAACTCTTACATGGTTTTCTCCGGTACCGCCACGAGGTACCTTGCAGAAAAGATCTGCCAGAGCCTAGGCAGCCCCTTGGGACAACTGCAGATTACCAAGTTCTCTGATGGCGAGTTTGCCGTCAGCTACGAGGAAAGCATCCGTGGCCGCGACATCTTCCTGGTACAAAGTACCTTCCCCAACAGCGATAACCTGATGGAGTTGCTGCTGATGATTGACGCTGCCAAGCGAGCCTCTGCCCGCACCATCAATGCCGTTATCCCCTACTTCGGTTGGGCGCGTCAGGACCGCAAGGACAAACCTCGTGTCAGCATTGGTGCCAAGCTGATAGCCGACCTGCTCAGCGTGGCGGGTGTAAACCGTGTGATTACGATGGATCTGCATGCCGATCAGATACAGGGTTTCTTCAATGTGCCTGTCGACCATCTCTATGGTTCAAGTGTCATCCTGCCCTATCTGCAGAGTCTGAAGCTCGACGACCTGGTGATAGCCTCACCCGACGTGGGCGGTTCCAAGCGAGCCAATACCTATGCCAAGTATCTGGGCTGTCCCCTCGTTCTCTGCAATAAGACCCGTGCGCGTGCCAATGTGGTAGAGTCTATGCAGATTATTGGAGAAGTGGAAGGCAAAAACGTGGTGATTGTCGACGATATGGTTGACACAGCCGGCACCATCACCAAGGCAGCCGACCTGATGAAGGAGAATGGAGCCAAGACCGTGAGAGCCTGTGCCAGCCATTGTGTGATGAGCGGTCCTGCTAGCGAGCGTGTGCAGAATTCAGCACTTGAGGAAATAGTCTTCACCGACTCCATCCCCTACACCAACCGCTGTGCCAAGGTCAAGCAGCTCTCTGTAGCCGACACCTTTGCAGAAGCCATCCGTCGTGTCATTAATAACATGAGTATCAGTGACCTATACCTCATCTAAACTAATATCACTGGCAGCCCTGAGTCTCTTCATCACGGGCTGTCAGCTTTCTTCCAAGCATCGGCAGATGCGGGAGTGGCAGGCGTTGAACGATACCATCCGGGAGTGTAGCCAGAAGATCCAGAACATCGTCAACGTTATCCACCAAAGCCCCTATACTACCGAAGAGACACAAAAGAGCCTGCTCCACGAGATTGACAGCATCGACCAGCGCATGAAGCAGGCCATCCGCAACTGTGCTGAGCGCAACAAGGACAACGACCTCGGCAAGTACATCCTCGACAACTACTCGGAGGAATAAATGAGCAACTAAATCCAGATGAAGCGACTGATTGCATGGCTCTTTGTGAGCGTGAGTGTTGTAGGGATATGGGCACAGGATGTGGAAAGCACACTGGCCAAGTTTGACAAGCAACCTGTAGCTGCTGCGGCCAATGCGTTCTTCGATGCTTTGCTGAATGAAGAGTTTATCGACGAGAAGACCACTTTCCCTGCGTCTGCGAGTACGGATTCATTATGCCAGCAGGTATGGTATTGGGCTGCTGAGTGGCTGTACGATCAGGGGAAATACAAGGATGCCGAGCAATATGCCTTAAAAGCTCTTAGAAAATATCACCACTCGAACCCCGAAAAAGCGGACTGCCTGAATACATTGGGTTGCATCTATGTGCGTCTGAGCGATTTCAAGCAGGCTGCCAATTATTCGCGTCAGAGTATGGAGGTTGACCTGAAGGGTGGCGACGACGATCGCATCTCGTCGAGCATGAACACGCTGGCTGGCATCTTAATGGCCGGTTATCAGACCAAAGAGGCAGAGCAGGTAATCCTGCAGGCACTCGAACACGCCAACAAGGTGGATAATCCTGGTCGTAAAGCCATCATTCTGGGCATGGCCTCAGAAATCTACCACACCCTGGGCGATGACAGCAAGGCCCTTCCATACGTAGAACAAGCCATTGCGATTGAAGAGCAATTGGGGCGCAAGCCTAAACTCACCATCCGACTTTCACAGAAGGGATCAGCACTTCTGGGGCTTCACCGCTATCAGGAGGCAGAAGATTTGTATCGTCAGATTATCCCCGACTTGAAAGAGATGGGCGATTACCATTCGTATGCCATCGCGCTGAACCGCCTGGGTATGTCGTTGCTCTGCCAGAAGCGACCGGCCGAGGCCATACCATATTATAAAGAGGCGGCAGGCCTGTTCTCGAAGATGGGTGATTTGTATAACGAAATCCATTCGCATCGCGGACTCTACGAGAGTTATTGGACCATCAACCCCGATAGTGCCAAGATTGAGCTCGATTATTTCGATTTGCTGAAAGATTCGCTTTATACCCACGCGACTGCCGATGCTTTGAGCCGCTATAATGCCGAGTTCGGCAACGATCAGCTGATGCAGGAGAACCAGGAGGTTCGCAGCGCCCACAAGCGTACCATCATTATTGCCATCATTGTGCTTCTGGCCGTCATCCTAATTTCATGGCTGATTATCCGTCAGATCCGTATCCGTGAGCGCAAGAGCATCGAGGCGTTGATGCAGGAGATTCAGCTTCTGCGGGATGAATCGAGGAAGAAAGAGGAATTGAGAAGAGAAGAACCTCCCGTAGAAGAAAATCCCGATCGCATATTCCTGAAGCATGTTATTGAGGTCGTGAATGAGGGATTTGCCGACAAGCAATGGAGCGTGGAGGTGGTGGCCTCGAAGATGAACATGAGTGTTCAGACCTTCCGTCGCCGGCTGATGAGTGCTGCCGGTGAGAGTCCAAAAGCCTTTATTTCTGCCATTCAGATGGAGAAGGCCGGTAAACTGTTGACGGAACAGCCCGATATGCCTATCGTGGATGTGGCCTTTAAATGTGGTTTCGACGAGGCCAGCAGCTTTACGCACACCTTTAAACGCATCTATGGTATAACCCCCACGCAGTATCGCGAGAAACTGAATTAAGCGCTTTTTACTGGAGTATAACACGGAAAATCAGGCAGAAATGCTTGATTTTCTGCGTTTTGGAAGAAAAATACAATTTATTGGAAGGTTTTATCAAGTATTGGAACCTTAAATTACCGTAACTTTGCACCATCATAAAAACATCATATAATCGATGGTAGACAGAACTGATAAACAACGGGCAGCACGGCAACTCATCACAGAGCATCTGCAATATCTCTCCGACCATGAGAAGATGATCCAGCGCATGGTGGATCGCACATGGCAGGAGATGCTCCCTCAGATAGAACTGATGATCGACCGTAAAATCAGCGATCATATTAATAAAGTATGATATAATTATAAACCATTAAAAAAACAAAGTTATGAGAAAGAGTCAAATGATTATCAGAGTAATGATGGCCATTGTCATCATGTTCGGCGTAGAGAACACAGCTAATGCCCAGTTCGGCAGCCTTCTGAACAAGGCCAAGAAGGCCGTCAAGGACAAGGTGGACAGTGAGGAATACCGAGCAAAAGCCAAAGTTCGCGACAAGATTGAAGATGCGGAGAACAAAGCCGTAAACAAAACCGTGACAAAGACGATAGGCAGTTCAGTGGATGTGGAAAACGATGACTACGGCAGCAATGACTACTACCGTAAGCTGAACGAGGAGGCCGGGCAGGAGAAGAAGAATAAGGCCGCAGCCAGAAACAGCGGCACCTCGAAGTCTGCGGAAAAGGTACTGGCCAGAATTGAGCCCGGCGAGCCTGGCGAGGTGACCATCAAGAACCGGAAAACGGGTAAGGTACTGGCCACTTACGATCGTGGAGCCTGTGAGCTGAAGATAACTGGGGGACGGACGTTGATGTTCCAGACAGACGGTACGGTTACCGACGGCAGTGGTACGAAGGTGGGCAGCATCGACGGCCAGACATTCACCACCCCGAGGGGTGAGCAGATTCGCTGCGACGAGATCGGCATCATGTTCATAGACAAGAAGAATGTCGGTTCGGTGCAGAACCAGAAAATGGCGATCCTGGGCGACGGCACGTTCGTCGACGCATCGGACAAGATGAACGGTGTGGTACTGGCCTACTTCGTCTTCGGCGTGCTGCACTCGAACAAACAGCTGGTTGACATCAAGGATGGCTATCAGGCTGCGACGATGACATATAACCCGACCGACGCGGAATTCTACGCCCAGGCCAACAAGGAGATTGAAAAACGCCACGGTTCGTCCGGCTCGTCTGGCGGAAAGGGTGGCGAGATGTCATTCCGTAAGGGTGGTAGCATCGTAGGCAGTATGCTTGCCGATGGCACGGTTTACGTCGGTGGCTCGATCAAGGGAAAAATCGACGGCGATAATAATATCTACGTGGGAGGTCACATCGAAGGCTCGATACGAGGCAACGAGGTGCTGAAGAACGGCCATGTGGTTGGCACTATCGACAACGACGGTACGGTGCGACTCGACGGCCACATCGTGGGCGGCATAGACACCCGGACCGGCGATGTACGCTACAACGGCAGCATTGTTGGACGCGTGGAGCCCGTGGCCGACGTGAAGAAAGCCGCAGTATATTTCTTCTTCAAGTTCTGGTAAATCCGCCTTTCAAGAAACGACCCTCTGTTTCACGCACGAAGGATCTGCGAAATCACTTCGTGGCGAGCAGAAGTTATCAACGGGCGGAATCGCAAGGTTATTGTCGGTTCCACGATACACTCTAATCCATAAAACAATCAAGGCTCGCGGTGATGCGAGCCTTGATTGTTTTATGGATTAGATGGACAAGGGAAGTTCCAGCCACTTCACGTAGCAGAAGTCCTGACGGTGAGGCAGGTTCTTGTTCGTGGGATACATACGGACGGCACTCTTGTACTGGCCGGCCTGCTTGGGTGAATGAACCACCTCGAAGGTATAGTTGTTGCCCTCATGGCCCACCATCTTCAGCGGCTCGATGGAGAACACATGGTCCTCGCCATTCTCGTCGGTATAGACATTGACCTTCTCCAATGCAACGGCATCGTCGAGCCCCTGCTCATTGATGACATAGCGCAGAGTGTACTTCTCACCCGTGAGATGCAGACCTGATGAAGGAGCTGTAGACTCGGCACTGACCACACAGATGGCATCCCAACGCTCAGCGACAGTCTCCTTCCACTGGGCAATCTCCTTAGCCAAGCGGTTGTCGTCCTTAGAGAGTGCCTTGAAACGCTTAGCCTCCTTCTCATAGAACTTGGAATAGTAATCGTCCAACTGACGCTTCATCGTATAGTGAGGTGCAATCGTGGCAATCGAATTCTTGATGACCTTGATCCAGCCCTTGGAGATGCCCTTCTTATCCTTGTTGTAGTACAGCGGAACAATCTCGTTCTCCAGCAAGCCATAGATGGTAGCGGCATCGAGTTGATCCTGATAACCCTGGTTCTGATAGGTACGCTTCTCGGTGAGAGCCCATCCAGCACCCTCACGATAGCCCTCCAGCCACCAGCCATCTTTCACGCTGAGGTTCACCACACCGTTCATCTCTGCCTTCTCGCCAGATGTGCCAGAAGCCTCCAGCGGACGGGTTGGCGTGTTCATCCAGATATCAACACCTGAAACCAAACGACGAGCCAACAGGAAGTCGTAGTCCTCAAGGAAGATGATCTTGCCAAGGAACTCAGGACGCTGCGAGATTTCGAAAATCTTCTTAATCAGGCCCTGTCCAGCACCATCAGCGGGGTGAGCCTTACCTGCGAAGAGGAAGATAACGGGATGCTCAGGATCGTTGACAATCTTGTTGAGACGGTCCAGGTCGGTGAAAAGCAGGTGGGCACGCTTGTAAGTGGCAAAGCGGCGGCAGAAGCCAATCACGAGTGCATTGGGGTTCATACGCTCCAACAGAGAGACCACGCGTGAGGGATCACCCTGATTCTTCAGCCAAGTCTCGCGGAATTGCTCCTTAATATAGTCGAAGAGCTTCTTTTTCAGAGCCATACGCGTCTCCCAAATCTCTTCATCGGGGCAGTCGTAGATGCCATGCCAGATTTCCTCGTTCGACTGGTCGCTCAGGTGATTCTCATCGAGATACTTGGCATAGACCTTCAGCCACTCTGCAGCACACCAGGTGGGGAAGTGAACACCATTAGTGACATAGCCCACGTGGTTCTCCTCGGGATAATAGCCGCTCCAGATTGGAGCGAACATCTTCTGACTGACCCAGCCGTGAAGCATCGACACACCATTCACCTCCTGACAGGTGTTGCAGGCGAAGGTCGACATACAGAACTTCTCACCGTGGTCTTCAGGATTGGTACGGCCCATGCCGATGAACTCGTCCCAAGAGATACCGAGTTTCTGGGGATAACCACCCATATACTTACCGAACAGACCTTCATCGAAGTAGTCGTGTCCTGCGGGTACAGGTGTGTGAACAGTATAGAGACCTGAAGCACGAACCAACTCAAGTGCCTGGTTGAATGTCAGGCCGTCCTCCTCGATATAGTCGCACAGACGCTGCAGGTTGCAGAGAGCAGCATGGCCTTCATTGCAATGATAGATATCCTTCTTGATGCCGAGCTTCTTCAGCAGCAGCATACCACCGATACCGAGCAGGATTTCCTGCTTCAGACGGTTCTCCCAGTCGCCACCATAGAGGGTGTGGGTGATGGGCTTGTCGAAATCAGAGTTCATCTCGTTGTCGGTGTCCAGCAAAAAGAGCTTCACACGACCAACATTCACGCGCCATACATAGGCATGAACCTGATAGTTGGTATAGGGCACATCGATGACTAAGGGATTACCCTCGTTGTCTAGCTGACGCTCAATAGGGAGTGAACCGAAGTTCTGAGTCTCATAATTGGCAATCTGCTGACCGTCCATCGAGAGGCTCTGTGTGAAATAGCCAAAACGATAGAGGAAGCCGACGGCACACATATCCACGTTAGAGTCGGAAGCCTCCTTCACATAGTCGCCGGCCAGCATACCCAGACCGCCGGAATAAATCTTCAGAGCAGAGTGGATACCATACTCCATGCAGAAATAGGCTACGGAGGGACGCTTACTGTCGGGCTTCACGTCCATATAATCACGGAATGACTCATACACATTCTTAATACGCCTCATCAACGCCTTATCCTTTACAATAGCTTCCTTACGGGCAAAAGAAAGACGCTCAAGCAGCATCACAGGGTTATGCTTTACATCATGATAAAGCTGAGGGTCAAGGTCACGGAATAAGTCGCGTGCCTCGTAGTTCCATACCCACCACATATTGTGGGCAATCTCGTCCAAACACTTCAGTTCCTCTGGCAGAGTGGCCTTTACGGTCAATATCTTCCAAGAAGGAGCATTTGTGTAATCTGCTTTAATTTTCATAATCTATTGAATTAATTATATTTGTCTTTTTTAGTTTTTCTTTCTCTCTTCAGCCTTGCGGAGGGCGATGTCGTATGCTTGTTCATAGAACTTGATGAACTCGCTCCATAAAGCCCTCTTCGACAATTCGCCGGCATGCCTGCGGGCCTCGTCCACCTGCTTTTTCGTAAAGGAGGAGAATTCTGCCACTGTATCCTTGATGATATCAGCCACCTCAGAATAATTATAGTCTGTGCGATGAATCACCTTCACACCATCCTGAATCTCACCGTATCTGCCGAAGACAGAATTGGCCCAGAGACCGAAGCCTGCCAAATCGGTGGTGATGCAAGGCACCTTGAAGGCCACAGCCTCCAACGGGGTATAACCCCAAGGCTCATAATAAGAAGGATAGACGCAGAGGTCATTGCCAAGCACGATGTCGTAGTAGGTCATATTCAAAATGCCGTCCTTGCCATCGAGATAACAAGGCAGGAAAATCACCTTCACATGTTCGTCCTTACGGTTGTGCATATCGTAATACTTCAGCATACCGAGCACATTGTCGTGGCTCATGTTGTGGAGCCAATGGGTAACTTGTGGGACTTCGAGGGGCGTGTCGAACTGCTTCTTACTATTCAAACGCTCCTGCAGATCCTTGCGAGGCTCTCCAACCCATCCCGGCACCTCAATAAAGGCGACAACCTTCTTCTTGAGGTCCTTCTCACGCAATAGGCGGTTCATGGCCTCGACAAACACATCGATACCCTTGTTGCGGAATTCATATCGGCCTGAGGTGGACACGATGAGCGTATCATCACCAAGCTGCTCACCCAACAGAGCATTAGCCACATCCAACAGTCTTTTGCGAGCAGCCTTGCGCTTACGGGTGAACTGTACACCCGAGGGAACAAAGCTGTCGTCGAAACCATTGGGCAGCACCACATCGACAGGCTTATCCAGCAGCTCCACACACTCTTTGGCAGTAATATCGCTCACAGTTGTGAAGCAGTCCACATGGTGAGCCGTCTGCTTCTCTATGGAGTGCTTGCTCTGCATGTTCAATTCGCCTGCCATCTGATCACCATTATAAGCGAACAAATAATCATAAAGCGGCTTCATATTACCGGCAATCGAACGACCAATACTGGTGGCATGGGTGGTGAAGACTGTGCCAATTTGAGGCAACTTATTATTGATATAAAGGGCGCCAAGACCACACATCCACTCATTGGCATGATAGATCATTTTGACGTCGCCTGCCTTCTGACCCTTGACTTCTACGTAGAAACGATAGAAGCTCTCTACCACCAAGGCGGCAGCATACGAGAACATTGAAGCCTCGTCATAGTCACCATAAGCGTGCAGCGAGTCTACCTGATAATGCTCCCACAACCAACTGTAAATCTCATTTTTCTTCTCGAAATATGGTACAAAGTCAACTAAGATGGCGATGGGTTCTCCAGGCACCATCCAGCGCCCTACTCTCACCTTGAGGCTATTCTCCTTAGCCTCCCATTGCCAATTGGCAAAGAGAGACTGGTCCTCCTTGAAATAGGGACTCTCCTCCTTTGTGTAGTTACCGTCCTCCCGTTTCCACAAACCTGGGCCGATAAATATCACTTTATCCTGATGTGCCTCCTGCAGGGTCTTGGCACGTGTCGAAAGGACTGTATAGATTCCACCTACTTTATTACATACTTCCCAACTAGATTCGAAAATGTAGTCGGGCTTCAAAAGACTATTTACCATCGTTATAATTATAAACGGTTGCAAAGGTACTTAAAAAAAACTAAAATCTTCCTTTCTTTTCCAACTATTTTGTATTCGATTTGCGATTTATTGATTTAGATTTGGTATCTTTGCCCCCAAAATGAGCTGAGCATGAGAAAAACTTGTCTTACAATCATGGCTTTATGGCTGACTATCAGCGCCTTTGCCGAGCAAAAGGACAGTACGACATTCCGCGCGTACTTATATAATAATATGTTTGAGGTCTATCTGCGCATCAACCTCTACGACGAGGATATCAAAGTGCCAGGACAAGAGCTCTACGGCACGCTGCCAGGCTATCTCGGCAAAAAGAACAATTCCTTCTGCTGGGTCATCACTTCAGCCAAGATAAAGGACAGCAAAACCGCCACACTGGACCTTATCAACGATTACGGCTCAGAGGACCTCACCGCTACCCTCACCCGGAAGAATGACTCTATCTACATTCTCAAACAAGAAAGCGGTTCTACCCTCAAAGTACCTAAGAACGGCAAGTGGCAGAAAATACCTAAGACGATAGAACTCAAACGAGGGAAATAAAAAAACAGGTGCCATTACAACGATGGCACCTGCTTTATTCTTGAAGGATTTGTTTACTTCACCTTGAGCCTACAGCTCCAAGTTACTTGCGTTCGGAAGAACGAATACATTCGCTCTTCACTCACTTACTTAACTTTCTCCACGATGGCCTTGAAAGCCTCGGGATTGTTCATGGCGAGGTCAGCGAGCACCTTGCGGTTAATCTCGATACCTGCCTTGGTGAGCTTGCCCATCAGGACGGAATAGCTCATGCCCTCCAGACGAGCGGCAGCATTGATACGCTGAATCCACAGGCTGCGGAATACGCGCTTCTTGTTACGACGATCGCGGTAGGCATAGGTCAGACCCTTCTCCCAGGTATT
>JAGCDZ010000018.1 GCA_017650905.1 Prevotella sp.
TATCATGGGAATGATGTTGACATAAACGATGCATTCAGGTCGGACATCATTCCCATTTTGAGCAAACCACTCATTGAACAGTACTGGGATTGGGAACTGAGCGAAAAGAACGTCCCACTTACTGTCAGTGTCCTTGATTCCCTCGATATGGACGATACCACCCGTGAAATCCTCAAGACGCAAACTTTCATGAAAGATATTGATGGCAAAAGCCACGTAGCCTCGCCTCGTGTATTGGATTTGGCACATCAGGAGGTTCATCATCCCCTTCTCCTTCAAGCCATCGACAATGCCAATCAACGTATCAAGGATTTCTTGGAAGAGAGTCAGAAGAAACAGATGGCGATAGCACCAAAGGACGGTACACCCGCCTCATTGCGTGTGCCGGATGAGGAGCTGAAGGGTATCACAGACGGTCAACAGCTCTTCGAGAACATCGTTAAGCCATTCAAGGGGTATGTCATCTATGTGGATGTATGGGGAACATGGTGCGGTCCTTGTCGCGGGCAGATGGAGCATGTGCCCGACCTGAAGAAGGCACTGGAAGGTAAGCCCGTTGTCTATCTTTATTTCTGCAACAACAGTCCCGAGGACTCGTGGCGCACCTTTATCATCCAAAACCATCTCGATACCGACAATGCCGTCCACTACAACCTGCCTCGTGCACAGGAGAGTGCCATCGAGCGTTATTTGGAGGTAAGCGGCTTTCCCACCTACCGTCTTGTAGATACCAAGGGCCAGCTTATGCCAGGCGCAGCCCAATGGCCCTCCAATATCAGCGGCGTTGTCGCAGCCGTAGAGCAACTGCTAACGCACTGACTGACCATGTAACACACGAGATGAATTATTGTTTTCATACCATAACAGAACAATGAACAAGAAATCTATCATCACCGCACTGCTCGCCCTTGCATTAAATTACTGAAATGAAATATCTGACACCATATCACCTAAACGAAACATCCCTCTCGCCGGTTAGGGGGAGAGGGATGGTGTCGTATAAACTATTTGATTTCCTTTATCTCGGCATCAACAACGAAGATGTCGCCTTCAGCATCCACAAGGGCGTTTCTGGGAACAACATCCCAAACTTCATATTGTCCGTTTGTAAAGCGTCCTTCATTTGTGGTTTTCTCAAAACCAAGTGCCGCCATATACGTTTCAATCATGACCATCGTAGCAGGATGTGCATCTTCTACTCTTGGCTGACGAATTACAGGCTGTACGGTACGGCCATCAAAGCCTGCAAACCCATAAAAACAATAGGCTGTGTCAGGAAATATTTGGTTGTGCATCAAAATCTTCCTAAGCAGGGCAACTATGCTTCCACTGTTCAGAAGATTGTTCACTTTATAAATAGCATCTGTCGCTACATAAGTGTCGTTTTCATTACCGCTGGGCCCAGGGACTCCAAGATCGAATACCTCCATCATGGGAATCCAAAAACCATGTTCCTTTGCCATCTGCTCAGCAGTACGCTGCTCAGCATCGAAGTGTGTCACATCTGTTTGGCTAACTCTACATTGCGCTTCATATACTGCGCAAAGTCGTTCGAGTTCATCGGCGATTGCTGCGATGCGGCGATTTTCCGCATCTTGCGCTCCGTCACCTCCTTGTGAAACTGATTGAAGAATGTCATAGTCCATAACAATTAAATGATTCTGCGTGCAAAGTTACAAAAATAATTTGAAACAATCATTCTAAACAAGAAATATTTTTATGAACAAGAAATTATCATCAAAACAAAGAAACAATGAAAACAATGACAATTTGGAGACTCGCCTTTGCGATGCTTGCCGTCTTTACTACGTTGGCAGCACAGGCCCAGCTTTTCCATCCCCTTGGCCTCGGCTTCAACGGAGGCGAGCGGCAGGGTAATTCCTCTCAGCCCAGGATGCACGTCGAGGGCGACAAGCTCTACGTCTGCACCAGTCAGGGCCTCTATGCCAAAGACCTGTCAGCCGACAATAGCGCGTGGCAACTTGTAGGCTTCGAGGGCGTGCCGCTACAGGACTATGCCCGACGTGGCAACGACATTCTGGCCTTGCGCTACAATGAAGGCGGCAGTTTCCTGCTCCTGTCGCACGACGGCGGGCAGACATACGAGGAAGTCACACCCGAAATCCCCATCAAGAAAGAATACGAGCGTTTTCCAAGTATGGCAAGCCATCCTACAGACAAGAACACGCTGATGGTCTCGTCAAACTGCCGGGGCATATTACTCTCTACGGACTTCGGCCAGACATGGGAGTGCCTGACGGAATTCATTTATGCGAACCCTGCGGCAACTTTCATCGGCTTTCACCCTGCACGTCCGAACATCATCTACAATAGTGGAGAAGGCATGATTTTTGAAGGCCATATCAAAATCAGTTACGATAGCGGCCAGACGTGGAACGACCACGGCAATTCGCTCGGCTTCCCCGGTGACAACTGCGTACATCAGCCAACATTCCATCCTACCAACCCCGACCGTTGGCTGGCCGGCGGCGAGGGCTGCGTGTTCCTCACCGACGACAACGGCCAGACTTGGAGCTGCCAGAACTACTGGGGCGACGAAACACGCTCGGCCTACTGGTACTTCTCAATATTCGACAACGAGCATCCCGACACGGTATATATGGCGGGATGTCTGTGGCGAAGTGGCCAGAATGGGGGTTGCATCAAACTGATGTGCTCCACCGACGGCGGGCGCTCATGGTATCCGTCGCAAGTAATGACTTCCGACAGGGAATTTGACAGAGTAAACGACCTGCAACAATACGGCGACCGCCTTCTCATCTACTCCGAATCAGATGTCTATTCGGTTTCCAAGGCCGAACTCATAGCTCAGAGCACCACCGCCATCCGTAGCGTCGTATCTGACACGAAAGAATCCCCAGCCTACGACCTCCAAGGCTGCAAGGTTGTAAATCCCAAGCATGGAATATACATCATTAACAAACGAAAGGTGGTGAAATGAACAAGAAAACCATCATTATCGCACTGCTCGCCCTCGTATAAAAATAATGAAATGAAACACCTGACACCATATCGCCAAAACGAAACATCCCTCTCGCCGGTGAAGGGGAGAGGGATGGTGTTGGTATCGAATGTAAGCGTATTACTGCCGCAGTTCCTGGGCTATCTCCATCGCGTCTTTACATAAATAGACGTTACAGTTTGGCACTTTTTTCTTAGCAACTTTTTCCTTATTACGTTTATTATCAGCGTTTTAACTCTAAAAACGCTGTAACACCCATTTTGCTTGTTTTCATCCAGTTTCCTTGCTCAATTCAGAAACTCAGAATAACTTTGCGAATAGTTTTAAAGAATAATAAGGTATATAATGAACAAACAAACCATCATCACCGCACTGCTCGCCCTCGTCGCAATAGTGGTTTACGGACAGGCGGACA
>JAGCDZ010000019.1 GCA_017650905.1 Prevotella sp.
CAGCTGAATCTTAGCGGCCTCGGCAGCCTCGATGACGTGACGCTCTTTGGTGGCTCCGATAATGGGCTGTGTTCCCTTGGCGATAGCCCAGGCGATGCCGATCTGCGAGCACGATGCACCGTACTTCTTGCCGATGGTGGTCATCTCATTAGTGAGGGCTTCAAGCTGTTCCAGCACGGGGTTATACTTCTTGCCTCGGTCGCTCTCTGCGGGCAACGGGTTCTCCTTATTATATTTACCTGAGAGTGCGCCCTGTTCCAGCACCATGTAGGCCCAGAACTCAATGCGGTTCTCCTTGCAGTAGTCCAGCACGCCACCTTTCTCCGACGAACGGTAGAGTAGGGAGAATGGGCAAAGCAGGCACAAAGTAATCGATTATAGATGTGAATAAAAAAAACTGAATAGTATTATTATGTTGTAGGTTGAAACGTCGAAAGACATGGGGGCAAACGTCGAAAGTGATTTTGAAGCAGACGGAATTGTTCATACCTTTGCACTGTCAAAAGACGAAAACAAAGTCTGAAGACAGAAACAGATAATAAACATATTAACAATTTAAAAACGCAAAGGATATGAAAAAGATGATGATCGCCCTCGTGGCAATGTTCGTGATGACAATGAGTGCTAACGCACAGAGTGAAAACAATTACAGCAAGCTGACATTCGACCGTTTAAGCAGCTATCTGGATCTGAGAGTGGACCAGAGAGAATCGGTGAAGACAGCAATGGCGCAGTTCAATAGTTCGATGGAAGCCTATTATCAGTTGAATGATGCCTCAAAGGGGGGTGAAGCTTGGGAGAAGATTCAGGCTCGTCATAAGGCTACTATGAAGAAGATCCTGAGTGAGAAGCAGTACAACAAGTATATTCAGATGCTCGACCTGACAGTAAAGAATACTGCCGAGAGAATCATGGACGAGACTATTGCTACCAGATAGCAGTTCAAAGCCCACATACTTTGATGATTCGTCTCTCCTGCATAGAGATTATGCGGGAGAGATTTTGTCGTTTCAGAAAGTTTTCGTATATTTGCACCGATGAAGAAAATACAGGCAAAAGACATCTGGTTGCTGGTGGCACAAATACTGCTGCTGTCATTTATCATGCTCTCACCAGCACTGATCAGTTATATCAGCAGCGGCGATGGCAAGCTGGTTATGGATTCCCTATGGATAGCCTTCTATTGGCTGATTCCCGCGATGATTGTTTATCTGCTTAACTTCTACCTGTGCATACCCCTGTTGTGGATCCGTCATCGCTACTGGCTATTCGGTGTGACGAATGCGGGACTGATTCTGATTACCAACCTGCATCTTTTTAATAATAATCACAGCGATCTGCCAGATCATTTCCGTGCTGGCTATATCTCGTCGATAACCGTCTCGCTACTACTTTGTCTGATGGCCATCGGCATTGCGCTGAGTGTCCGATATATGATGCGACGAAGCGAACATAAGCAGAAAGAGATAGAGGCTGAACTCGCTTGGTTGAAGAACCAGATAAATCCGCACTTCTTGTTTAATACACTCAACAATATCTCCAGTCTGGCACAGATTGACGGTGATGAGACGCAGGAGGCCATTATGCAACTGAGCGACCTGCTGCGCTATGCGATGTATGAGACCAATAAGCCCAAAGTACGCCTTGATGGTGAAGTGGAATTCATGCGCAACTACATCGGGCTCATGAAACTGCGTTGTAATGAGATGACAACCGTCAAGGCACAATTCACAGTTCATAATTCACAGATGGAAGTAGCTCCACTATTGTTTATCTCGCTCATTGAGAATGCTTTCAAGCACGGTATGAACAGTAATGCGCCTGCTACTATTGATATCAGCCTGACACAGCATGACGATACACTTGTATTCCTCTGCAACAACACGAATAATCCCAAGTCTACCAAAGACCGTAGTGGTTCAGGCATCGGACTCGAAAATACCCGCCGTCGCCTGGACCTGCTCTATCCCGGACACTACACTTGGGAACAGAAAATTACCCCAGAGAATATCTATCACGTCAAAATCTCCATCCGCCTATGAAACCGTTCACTTGTATGATAGTCGACGATGAGCCGTTGGCTGTACGCCTGCTGGAATCGTATGTGGAAAAGACTCCCGACTTGCAACTACTGGCTTCATATACAGACTCCATCACGGCCATCAACGCTATCAAAAAGCAAAAGCCCGACTTGCTGTTTCTCGATATTCAGATGCCGAACATCGACGGTATGGAGTTGGCACACAGCCTGCCAGAACAAACACGCGTCGTCTTCACGACAGCCTTTAAAGAATATGCTTTCGAGAGTTATGAGGTAAATGCCCTCGATTTCCTACTGAAACCCATCAGATATAACAAATTCCTTGGATCAATAGAAAAGGCCATAAAGTGGTTTGACACCCAACAGACTGCCGTCCAGCCCAAACAGCAGCCGAATACCATATTCGTCCGAGTTGATGGAGAATGGAGGAATATCTCCATTGATCAGATTACTTATGTCAACGGCATGAAAGACTATGTGATGTTCTATCTTGACGGTGAGAAAAAGCCGCTGGTTTCTCATCTGACCATGAAAGCTGTCGAGGATATGTTGCCAACAGACAAATTCCTGCGCATTCACCGCTCCTATATTGTAGCAGTTGATAAGATTCAAAAAGTGGATCGCAATGATTGTGTCTATATAGGAGATGAAATCATCCACATCCCTGATGGCTATCTGCAGACTTTCCGAAACTTCCTTGAGACACGCTCGTTCCCCAAATAAAAACGTATAAAAAAAGCAATCAAGATGTTCCTCATGACAGCAGCCTGTTTGTTCAAAAACTGATATCACTCGGGTGCTGATGTCGGTTTTTCTTCAAAATTGTGTTAAATTGAAAAGAATCTGCCTCAAAAGTGTGATATCCTCTGATTATATTTGTACCTTTGCCACAAATGTATCAGAGTTTTGCTTGTTTTCTAATCACAACACTAAGACAAGTGAACTATCTGATATGGCATAAATCTATGGCAACCTTGTTGCTCAGGATATTAGTGTATTACTGATAGTGTTGCGGAATGAAGGTGTATGAAAAGAATTGCTTTATTTTTAATCGTAGCGCTTGCCCTGTTTTCAGCAGTAGGCGGCTATAATGGCACAAATGCTAATGCAACCAACTTGTCCGACAATACGCAGGTTCAAGACACGATGATACTTGGCAAACTCTATTTCGTAAATCTCAAAGAGGGAGAAAAGCCCATTATGACAGGCTTGATTCTTTCTGGTAACCGTTGCGGCAGTGCTGGTTTCAACAATAAACCTTACGCCATCGAAGGTATCCGTTCAGTTTTTGAACTTGACGAATGGGTAGAGTTTTATCCACAAGCAAATGCAAAGACAGGCATCAAAGTGATGGTTTTCAAGCACAAAGCCGACCAAGGTTTTTACCAGAAAAACAAGTTGAACGACGAGACCCCTGATTATATTCAAGAGTGTGAGTTGAACAAAGATCCCGATGCAGAAGAAAACTCTCAATGGGGTACCTTCTGTCTTCATCCCGAGGAGGTTAATCCAGGCTACTATGATTTTGTTTTCATTTACAACAACAAGGTTTTTGCCACAATGGTAACTAAATTCTATAAACCCGACGAACTATTCGAGAAATCAGATTCGGAGTTGGAGAAACTAATGGTGCAACGTATCAATCAATAATGACACAATGGGGTCTGGCCGATAGCGACAAGTGCTTTTGTTTTCATATTTTTTATTTCCGCATGGTCTGTTCACCTCGCTTTGTCATTTCTTCTGCAAAGGCTTGTTCACCATTTTCGCGAATGTATCGGATGCAGGCAGGACGGTCGCTACGGAAGACGAATGCGAAGAACTTTCCTATCAGATTGTTATGAAGTTGACAATCCTTGACGTCCATCTCGCACTCGGCACAGGTATGGAAGCCCTTTTCTATGCAACACTTACGGATTTTACACCATGAAGCCTTTTCGTTTTCATGACATCCTTGGCATTTGCCCATGCGATATTTCCTGCATGCTCCGCAGTAGAGTCCGCAAGCCGCAATCGCTTTTGTATTTACTTCTATCTCCTTCATTATTCATATGTTTAATGTCTGCCCCATTGTTGGTGAGGCAGACAATTTATGATTATTCGATTGGTATCTGAATGACTGAGAGCCATTTCTCTGGGTCGTTTTGGTTCCATGCTCCGTCAATATAACAGGTACGTGGCTGACCAGCAATCTTATAGCCTTGTTCCTCCATGTAGCGAAATGCCTCGATGAATGAATCGTAAAAACGTTCGTAAGGGCCTACGTGCTTCATACAGAGTGCTTTTGGTACGGCTGGCAGACGTTTGAACTGGATGATAGCACTATCGGTGCCCATCTCTTCCACCTGTTCGCAATACTCGATGTCGACGTTCGTGGGTGTGTATTCCTTGTTGTGCTCTATGGTGAAGCAATAGCCTGGAGGTGGACACTTGCAACCCAAGCGCAGCATCTCTGGGCCAATCTTTTCGTAGCACAGAGGTCCAAGGGCTTCGTAATTGGGAATGACTTCACGATGACTTGCCACGATGATTTCAGGCAGTGATTGAATACTGAATTTTTCCATTGTCTTCATTTCTTTGCGAGAGTCTCTCCAGTCGAGCAGTTGGTTCCTGCGGGCTATCAGTTTCTTCAGTTGTGCCTCCGTTTCCTTAATCTTCTCAGTCAGCTGTCGGATGCTGGGTGTGTGCGAATCGTATTCATAGAGATCCTTAATCTCCTCCAGCGAAAATCCGAGTCGTTGCAGGTCGCGGATATCCTTTAGCTTCTGCATCTGGTTGATGCTGTAATAGCGGTATCCTGTCCACTCATCCACCTCGTCAGGCACCAAGAGTCCCTTCTGTTCATAGTGACGCAAGGTCTTTACTGTGACCTGCATCATCTTTGAGAACTCTCCGATTTTTAATTTCGTTTTATAACTCATAACCGCGCGATGTTTTGCTAAGCGATTGCAAAGATAAGGCATGACCTAAGGGACGAGTCAAACGTTTTTCGCTTTTTAACTCTTATTTAACACTCACTGTTGTTTTAATTGATTTTAGTCGATACTGCTCACGCTCAGCTGCTCGACCTCTGGTCGCCTGCTACCGAAGGGACGCAAGAATAGAGGCATGCATTATTGCATTCACTCATTCGCAGTATTCTGTCCGTCACATCATCGTAGAATGCTATGATGGACTCATAGTCTTCAGTTGTTGCTCTGTTTAGTCTCATAGTTCTATATTAATGCGCCTAAATGATAGGCATTTTCTATAAATTGTGTTCCTTTGATGTCACCCTTGTCTTTGACTCCTCTCACGAGGATCTTACCAGCATCCTCCAGATTGAAGAATTTCAAGCAGAGGTTATATTCCGTCAGAATGGCATCAAACAATTCTGGCAGCGTGGCAGCACCAACGAGCAGCAATGCCATCTTTTTGATGTGGAACGAATCACGGATGGGATTGTGGAATCTGTCGATGACAGCTTTTAGCTGAGCACTGATGCCATAGAAATAGACGGGCGAGGCTATGACGAGCATGTCTGCCTGGCCCATCTTCTTATAGATTGCAGCCATATTGTCTTTCTGGGCACAGATACCGTTTTTAAAACAAGCGTTGCATCCCAAGCATGGGTTCACCTTGACATCACGCACAGAAACTATCTCTACATGATGATGCTTTGCAGCTCCTTTGGCAAAAGCATCTACCAACAATTCTGTATTACCACACTTACGAGGGCTTCCGGATAAAATCAATATGTTCATCGTTATTCAGTCACCTGTCTTTAAATCATCAGCATCTCAAAACTCTTTGTTGATGACCTTCAGTTTCATTTTAGAAACTTACCTTTCTTTCAGGTGCTGAAAACGAGCAGAATCGGGCTGTTGCATTGGTGATGTAGAGCACGGCCATATTGTCATCATCAGCCTTATACATCGACTTCAAACTCTCGTTGCGGTTCAGGAACTCTTCTTTAACAGCCAATGCCTCGTCATTGACCAGAGTTCCACTCAGCCGCATCCATTCGCTCCCTGATTTCTTCAAGGCGCAGATCTCGAATTTGCCGTTCGCTGCCATCTGCTTGTAAACGTCCTTCACCTTGCCCGTCATGATGTAGAGACGGCCATCGATAATCTCTGATACGCCGAATGGACGAACATGGGGCTGGTCACTGTCGGCTGTGGCAATGAAGAATGCTCCGCACTCCTTCAAATACGCCTGTACTTCTTGCATATTTGTTTCTTTCATTTCTTTACTGATTGTGTCGTTAGTTACTACTTCGTTCGTTACCTCGCTACTCTCTGTTTCAGGAGCAGCTGCTTGTTTGTTACCACATGCTGCTAAGACTGCGAGTAAGCAAGAGCAAAGCCAAACGTGTTTGAACTTTGCCGAGCGTGAGCAGACTCGACCGAAGGTCAATGCGATCAAGGCAGCGAAAGCAAATAATACCTTTTTCATTTTAAACTTATTTTAGTTAATACCATATATAGTGCTCTTATTTCATTTATTTAATATTAAACGTCATGACGTAGGGATTAGCAAGTGTGAACGGATGCCAGTTCTCGCTGCCAGGCTTATTGGGATTGCCATACTTTACGAAGTTCGTCCAGCAGTCCATCACTTCATCTGCCAATTTGTAGTCTGCTTTTGTCATGGGGCGCCAACTGCGATCGAGCGTGTGGAACATATACCATAGTTCGGCTGAGTGGAAGGCGCCGTCGTGTGTGCCAGGCAGTTTACGGGCAAAGAGATACTGATAGGCTGGGCGATGATCAAGTGAGTCGCGCAAGAAGCAAAACGTATCAATTTGCTTGCCCATTGGACGGATATCATCCAGCGTGCAGCCAATCATGTATTCTGCATCGGCCAGATGCTGGTTTCTGGCGGCATCGTCGAAGCTCTCTTTCAGTAGGATGCCGTCGATATGGGGCCTGAAGAGCCCCATGCCCTCTGCCTTGAAATGATTGAGAAGTTCCTCGGCTGATGCGTTGCGCATCTTCTTCAAAGAGGTGTAGCCAAATTTATCCATAAAGGTCTTGCCCGTTGTCTCAGCCTGTTTCTGGCCATTGTCTGAATTTGACGTTGTCGTCTCGCTGATGCCGCCACCGCTCTGGATGACCGCATTCTTGATCATGCCTTTCGACAAGGGCGACGAGACCAGATTCTTGATACTGGCAGCACCGGCACTCTGTCCGAGAACGGTGATATTTTTGGGGTCGCCACCGAACTGCGCGATATTCTCATACACCCATTTAAGAGCTGCCACCTGATCGTAGGTACCGTAGTTGCCCGATGTGCCGTCTGATGTCTCTGCCGACAGCTCAGGGTGGGCGAGAAAACCGAAGATGCCCAGACGGTAGTTGATGGTGACGAGGATCACGCCACGGTTGGCCCATGCGTCGCCATCCATCGTAATCTCATGTCCGTAGCCGTTGAAATAGGCACCGCCATGTACCCAGAATGCCACAGGAAGTTTCTTGTCGCGTTGGCCGACGGCATCGGCAGGTGTCCAGATGTTCAGATAGAGGCAGTCCTCGCTCTGTACGGTATTCTCCTTCCAATAGAACTCATTGCCGTAGAATGTGCCGACGGCATTGCCAGGCTGCCAGCAGATGTTGCTGAACGTGTCGGTTTTTCTCACGCCTTCCCACTTCCCGACGGGCTGCGGATGCTTCCAACGGAGATCACCTACGGGAGGTGCTGCGTATGGGATGCCTCTAAACACGGTTACATCACTCGATGCAGAGGCAACACCCTGCACCAGTCCACCTTCAACCTTGACTACGGGACTCTGTCCCCATGCAAGAGCCACCATCAGGCTCAATGCGCATAATGCGAATAGCTTTTTAGTCATAGTTCTGTCTATTTTAGTCTTTATCAGTTTTTGCTCCCAAAGTCCAACCATGGTCGCCGTGGTATATCATCTGATGGGTCATCCCACCATCGATACAGATGTTCTCGCCTGTGATGAAGCCCGCCTTGTCGGAACAGAGATAGAGCACCATGTTTGCAATATCCAAGGGATTGCCCACACGCTCGACTGGCTGCTGCACGGCATCGGGCCCCTCGTAAACGGTATAAGCGGTGTCAATCCAACCAGGCGAAATGCTGTTCACACGTACCTTGCCCGCCAGACTTACGGCAAGAGCATGGGTCAGTGCAGCAATGCCACCTTTTGCAGCCGTGTAGCTCTCTGTCTGCGGCTGGCTCATGCGGTCACGTGAGGACGAGATGTTCACAATGGCTGCACCTTCGGCGAAATACGGAGCAAAGAGTTTTGCGAGATAGAACGGAGCCGTTACGCCTACGCTCATAGCATATTGGAACTCCTCGTAGCTGCACTCGTTGATGCCCTTCATCAGCGGCAGGGCATTATTAATAAGGTAATCCACATAGCCATGCTGCTCTATCACTTCTTTAGCGAACAATTCAAGTACTTGTTTGTCTGCAAGGTCGCCAACAAAGTGGTCGCCCTGCTGCTTATCTATTACACAAGCTGTAGCTCCTACTTTCTGAAATTCTTCCGCAATACATCGTCCGATGCCCTGTGCACCACCAGTTATAACGACAACTTTTCCTCTGAAATCCATTGCTCTACTTGCTTTTCTCATAAATACATTTAAATCTGAGGACAAAGATAGTGATAATTACGGAATTATCGCTATATTTGCACCAAGAATTAGCATTGTTTATCATGTAACCCAACAAAAAACAAAAATATGAGACTGAAAAGTGCTACAATCCTCGTACTCATGCTGTTGCCGATGATTGCACAAGCACAGCGTCAACAGTATCAGCAAGTGAACGACATTCCCTACACAATGTCAGCCGATGACTATGCTCAGGAGCGCTGCAAGCTCGATGTCTATTACCCTACGAATCAAAAGGATGCGCCCGTGGTGGTGTGGTTCCATGGTGGTGGTATTGAAGGTGGCGAGAAGCACATCGATCCGCAGCTCAAGAATAGTGGTTTGGTGGTCGTCGCCGCCAATTATCGCTTGCTACCAAAAGCAAAAATCGACGATATCCTGGATGATGCCGCAGCTGCCGTGGCCTGGACTTACAAGAACATTGAGAAATACGGCGGCAGCCATCGCAAAATCTTTGTGGCCGGACACTCCGCAGGTGGCTATCTCTTGGACATCATCGGCTTAAATAAGAAATGGCTCGCCAAGTACGGCGTTGATGCCGATTCCTTGGCCGCCCTCGTACCCTTCAGTGGACAGTGCGTGACGCACTATAACATCCGCAAGCAACAGGGCATTTCGCCCTTGCAGGCCACCATCGACCAGTATGCTCCTCTTACCTACGTCCGTCCTGATGCACCACCTATGGTCATTATTTCTGGGGATAGGGAGTTGGAACTCTATGGCCGCTATGAGGAACAGGCCTATTTCTGGCGCATGTTGAAACTCGTAGGCCACAAGGACGTGACGCTCTACGAGATGCAGGGCTACGACCACGGTTCGATGCCGCAACCCGCTTACAAGATTCTAAAAGACCATATCCGACGTCTGACTGCCAAAATGACTTCGGTCCTGCCTAAACCGACCATCAAAACTCAACAGCAGGTCGAGTATAGCTTCAAATGGCAACCCGAATACCTGCGTCGAACGGCCAGCATAGATGAGACGAATCCTACCGTCCTCCACCTGGAAGCGAACAACGGCTACTACGACCTCACGGCCGAGACCGGCGCTATTATCAGTCAGCTTCGCGACTTCACCGTTTCAGTCCATTTCAAGGTCAGTTCCGAGAACCAGCTCGACGGCTACGGCCACTTCCTCTTCGCCTTCTCCCAACTGGCAGAGAATAGCGCCCACGAAGGTCCATATATGGCTATGCGCCTGAACGAGCAGCGTTTTGAGATCTCTACTGGTGGCTATGAACATGAGCAGATCATCATGCAGGGCGGCAAGCCTAAGCGCGATGTGTGGATTCATGCCCTTTACCGTCAGCAGGGCCACAAAGGCGAGTTATTCCTCGATGGCAAACTTATCGGACGGAACGACAACATGCCCATCCTCGCAGAGATTTTCCGCAATGCCCCCGCCAACTGCTGGATAGGCCGCGCGCCCTTTCGTGGCGACAAATACCTAACTCAGACCGATGTGGCCGACTTCCGCATCTTCAACTACGCCGTCAGCAATCAGGAACTTCGGCAGTTGAAGCAAACAGTAGTCAAGTGATTGAATAAAATAAGATAATTATTCTTTTCGTTATTAGGCATTCATTTTTCGTGATGGAAAGAATGAATAGTGCTATTTGTGCAGATAATGATTATTTTTGCAGGAACAAATAGTTTATAATGGCATGAAAGGATTCATTGGAGAAATGCTGGGGACGTTTATCCTCACGTTTTTAGGCTGTAGCAGCGTGGCTGTGGCCGTACTTTTCGGAGAGTATAACAGTATCTTTCAGATTGGACTTGTTTGGGGTATCGCCGTGACGCTGGCCGTCTTCCTGACGCGACATATTTGCTACGCCCATCTGAACCCTGCTGTGTCGGTGGCGATGGTTGTCGCCGGCAGAATGAAGGCGAAGATGCTGCCGGGTTATCTTCTGGCGCAACTCGCGGGCGGCATTATGGCGGGGGCGATGCTTTACATCCTCTTCGGCCCGTCGATTGCGCAGTATGAGTTGACGCACGACATCGTGAGGGGTACCGCCGCCTCGATGGGTACTGCCCGCATGTTCGGCGAGTTCTATCCCAACCCTGGCGACGCCATTGCGACCGTCTCGCTGCCCCTCGCCATGCTGGCGGAAGGTTTCGGCACCATGATGCTCGCCCTCTTCATCTTCGGACTGACGGAGGACTGCAACGTGGGCAAGCCCTCATCCGACCTACAACCTCTATTCATCGGCCTCACCGTGTCGAGTATCATCTTCTTCGTTGCTCCTCTCACGCAGGCCGGCCTCAATCCCGCCCGTGACTTCGGTCCACGCATCGTAGCATTTCTGATGGGGTGGGGCGATGCTGCCCTGCCCGATGCCGTTGGCGGTTGGTTCTGGGTCTATATCCTTGCGCCCATCCTCGGCGGTGCCGTCGCCGCACTCCTTTTCAAATACATACTCGAACCCATCAACAAAAACAAGAATTTATAAAGATATGAAACAGACCAGACTGATTATCGCCGGCGGATTTCTCGGAGCCGGCAAGACGACCCTGATATGGGATGTGGCGCAGCGGCTGATGGCCAAAGGACTGCGCGTGGGACTGATTACTAATGACCAGGCGCCGGAGCTCGTCGACAGCCGACTGCTGCGCCAAGCCAATCTGCAGGTGAAGGAAGTGGCCGGCAGCTGCTTCTGCTGTAATTTCGACGGCTTTACCAATGCTATCAAAGGGCTCCGTAAGGAGGTAGAGGCCGACGTGATTCTCGCCGAGCCCGTGGGTAGCTGTGCCGACCTGACCGCCACCATCATCCGTCCGCTGAAGAAATACCTCGACACGGAGGTACTCGTATCGCCTCTGACGGGTCTCTCTGACCCAATGCGCTTGAAGTCAATTATCTATGGCGGCGACGGTGGGCTGCACGAGGATGCGGCCTACATCTACCGCAAGCAGTTGGAGGAGAGCGAGGTGATCCTCATTACCAAGACCGATCTGCTGACGGAGACCGAACAGGAGAAACTGAAGAAGGACACCCAAACCTGCTTCCCCCACACGACGGTGATGACCGCCAGCGTGCAGAACGGCATCGGCGTGCTAGAGTGGCTGGATGAAGTGGCCAACCGTCAGGGCAGTGGGAAGAAGATCCTCGACATCGATTACGATAAGTATGCTCATGGCGAGGCCGTCCTCGGTTGGCTTAATGGCACTGTGGCGGTAACTGATAGTAAACCAGTCTATTGGGATATACTGCTGAAGGATATCATGAACGGACTCGCGAAGGTGGTGAAAAAGGAGAAGCTGCGCGTGGGTCACATCAAGGTGATTGCCGAGAATGGGCCGCAATACGCCGTTGGCAACATCACGGGCGACGCTGCTACGCTGCAACTGCGCGGTACGGCCGGCTCGGGCGAGAACCTGAAGTTGATCGTCAATGCCCGCGTAGAGACCACACCCGAACATCTGAATGAACTGGTGAAAGATGTGCTCGCCACAGCCATCGACGACCAGTACGACAACGAAATCCTCGCCTGGCGCTTCCTGCAGCCGGGACGCCCGAACCCGACACACCGAATCGTTTAAATTCCTAAAGAAATGAGAACAATCACAAAAATCCTATTGGTCTGTCTTGCCCTACTCATGGGCGTAACAACATTGAATGCACGAAAGCACGGCATCAAGGTGCTGGTGCTCTGTACAGGCAACACCTGTCGCAGTCAGATGGCCCACGGCCTGCTCGAGTCTTACGGTAAGGACCTCGCTGTCTATTCTGCCGGTGTCAAGGCCGAGCCTCGTGTCAATCCTAAAGCCGTGCTGGTGATGCGGGAAATAGGCATCGACATCGGCGACCACAAACCATGCCAAGTGGATGAATACATGAACGAGGACTGGGATTATGTCATCACCGTGTGCGACAATGCCGACAAGACCTGTCCAATCTTTCTTGGCAACGTGAAGCATCGTCTGCACATTCCTTTTGAAGACCCCAGCAAGGTGACTGAAGGTTCCTATGAGTTCAGGATGAACGAGTACCGCCGCATCCGCGATGAGATTAACGACAAGTTCTTCAAACTCTATTGTGACATGGAGGAGAGGAAATAAAGCAAAGAAGGAGTGGCCAAGCCACTCCTTCTTTGCTTTGTCTACTTAATCTTGTAGGCTGCGAAATACTCGCCGTGCCTCAGATACAGGATACCGTTGTTGATAGACATGTGTGCCCAGTAGGGGCCGCTGCCCTTAGCCACGCGAAACTTACTGACCACATCGAACTTCTCAGGCGTGGGATTCACGAGACCCACGTTGCCACGGCGCTCGTCGTAGATGAAGAGCTTGTTGTCAGCCGAGATGATGGAGCCTTTGCCGGCGCCGCCTGACCACTTTGTCTCGTAGTCGGTCTTGCCTGTCGCCCAGTCTACGCAGCACCAAGCACCATCGTTGTTGTTGATCCAGTTCGAGCCGAAGATCTTGCCGTTGACGAGCACGTAGCCGCCGTGGTGGGTGTCGAGCGTCTCATTGCGCCAGGTGCAGGTGACGCTCTTTAAGTCGTCGGCCAATTGCAGTTGGAAACCGTTGATGTCATAGCCGTGGCAGAAGAAGATTTTGCCGTCCTTGTAGAGGGCCGAGTTGGGGGCGATGTTGTCGCGGCCGCGGCCTCCACCGCCGCCAGAGTGACGAGGACCCCAGTCGTCGAAGGTCCACTCGATGTTACCATTGTCGGGATTGACGCCAACGACGGTCTGACAGGTGGAACCGATGATCTGGCGCTTGCCCTTGTACTCGATCATGATGGGCGAGACGTAGCCCGACTTTTCGCCGATGGCGCGGGTCTTCCAGATTTCCTCACCAGTGTTGCGGTTGAGGGCCACCATCGTCGTCATGTTGCCGCAGGGCGTATAGATCACCTTGTCGTCATACACCAGCGGGCATTCGGCGGTGCCCCACATGCCGGTCTGGCGCTGGTACTTCGTGCCGCCATCGACCTTCCAGAGGATCTTGCCTTCCTTGATGTTGATGCATACAATCTCGGCCATGCCACTGATGACATAGGCCTTGCCGTCGACGATGGCGGGCGTGGTACGGGTCTCGGGATAGGACTGTCTCCAGGGGCTGCCGTACTCAACGGTGTATTGCTTCTTGCCGTCGAGCGTGTAACACTGGAAGACCTCCTGTGTGCCATCCTCGTTCAGGCCGGTAATGTACACCTTGTCGCCCACGACGAGCGGCGTGGAGTAGCCCTTGCCAGCGTCCTCGGTCTCGAACACGAGCGCGGGACCGGCTTCCGGCCATTGACTTAACAGTCCCTTGTCGGGGTAATTACCATTGTGTTCCGGGCCGCGCCAGCCGTAGGGCGTGACCTGTGCTATGGCGACCGTCGTGGCGGCGGCCATGAGCATGATTGAAAGAAACTTCTTGTTCATACGCTTAACATTTTAAAATTGGTGAATATTCTATTGTTTGATGTTATAGGCAATGAGTGCGGTGCCGTGACGGACGTAGAGCACGCCGTCGAAGATGGTGGGATGGGAGAAGCAGGCGCCGGAGCCGTCGGTGATGCGGAACTCGCTGACGACGTCGAGCCGCTCGGGATTGATGCGGGCCAGTCCCATCGTGCCGCGACGCTCATCGAACATGTAGAACATGCCGTCGGCCATGATGAGCGCACCGCGACCCTTTCCGCCGGCCCACGGCTGGTGGTAAAACACGCGGCCGGTCTCGATGTCGAGGGCCGCCCACTTGTGCTTGTCGCCCGTGCTGCCATAGACCACACCGTCAATCTCGATCATGCCACCCATATAGAGGTCGATCTCCTTGTTCTTCCAAAGCAGCGTGACGGCGCTGAGGTCATTGGCCATCTGGTACATCGTGCAACCGTGGCCGTCGCCCAGGCTGACTAAGAGTTTGCCTTGGTAGAAGACTGGGCTGTTAATCATGGCGTTCAGCCATTTCTTCGTTTCGAGGGCGGGCGTCCATTGGCCATCGTTCCAAAGCATCGTTCCTGTCTCAGGATCGATGCCAAAGACATGCATCTCCGTGCCACCGATAATTTGCCGATGGCCGTTCCACTCGACGATACGCGAGGTGCAGTAAGTGGCAGGGTCGCCGAAACCCTTGGTCTCCCAGACAACCTCGCCCGTCAGCTTGTTGAAAGCCGCCATGCAGATGTCCTTGCCGCAGGTGGTGACGATGACCTTGTTGCTGTCAATCAGTGGGTGTTCGCAGATGCCCTGGTCATTGGGCGTGAGGTTATACTTATTCCAATAATCAACGGTCCATAGGACCTTTCCATCGGTGCGATTGAGGCAGACCAGTTCGCCCATGTTGCTGACCATGTAGAGACGGTCGCCGTCGATGACGGGCGTGGAGCGAGTCTCCTGGAAAGACTTCGTCCAGGCGTGGCCGTAGGTCACTTGCCAGACCTTCGTGCCGTCGAGTTTGAAGCAGGTCAACTGTTCTTGCTGCTCGTCCTCGGTGAGGCCAGCAGTATAGATAAAACCATCACTGACCAAGGCGCTGGAGTTACCTTTGCCAGCGTCGTTGACAACCCAAAGTTTCTCAGGACCGCCATCGGGCCATTCCTTCAGGAGATTCTTCTCGTCGGGATAGATACCGCAGTGGTTGGCACCACGGAAGTCGATGTGCTGGGCGTGGAGGCCGATAGCGCTGAACGCTAAGAAGAGGATGAGAATATGTTTCATATTGTTTCTGTGTTGATGATGTATTGTTTGACGATGATTCGGATGCCAACGATGAGGGCCGCAGCGAGGACGGCGAGGGTGAGGGCAGCGAAAAGGAGCGTGGTGGCACCGGCGCCGCCGATGTTGGCGTTGATGCTGATGACGGAACCTGTGGCGCCGACGGCGACGGCATAGAGCGGTACGAGGAGGTTCTCGCGGAGGAGGAGGCTTTGTATCAGGCGGTCGCCGAAGCCAATAGCACGATATTGCTGGATGGTGGCGGTCTGCGCCGTGAGGTTCTTGCGCACGATAATCATCAGGCTGAAGATGCCTAAGAGCAGGCCCAGTCCGCCCAAGGTCAGGAAGATGAGGAGATAGGTCTCGGTTACCTCGAAGAACATTTGGATGCGCTCCCCGACGGTCTGGACGTTGAGGCCGTATTCGTTCATGGCGGTGGAGAGGATCTCGGCGGCCTCATCAGGACGGGAGGACTTCATCAACAACACCTCTACGCCGGATTCCTTCGGCCAAAGTCGGCGGAAGTCCTCCGCAGACATAATGGCGTTGCCGTGGAAGATGCCCGTGGGATAGGTGCCGGCAATGACTACAGGGACCGTTTCGGCACGGTCGTTCTGATAGTAGAGCGTGTCGCCTACTGATTTCTTCAGGCTCCAGATGAGGGATTCTTCGTCAATGTAGATGTAAGAGGTAAGAGGTGAGAGATGAGAGAAATGTTGTGGGAGGCCGAAAGGCTCCATGTATTTGAGGTCGACGCCGAGGACGGTCGGCGTGCTGACTTGATTGAGGTTCAGACAGCTGGCCTCGTCTTGGGTGTGACGCAGGAAGCCGAGGAACTGTGTGCTGTCGGGCAATGATTCGAGCGACAGCTTTTGGTGGACAGCCGAATTGTTCAGGTCGTATTGTATGGGCACACGGCTATCTACATAATATTGATAGCCGCCCGTTGTCTCAGTCGCCTGACTGAAATCAGGACGGTTTAGTCCTACAGCAAACACAGTGAAGACGCCCAGAGCGAGCGCCCAATAAGCTAAAAGATGCTGCTTCAGCGAGGCACGGATGGACTGCCACATCATTTGTGTGCGGCTCACGGTGGGGGTGTCTGTTTCGGCGCGTGAGCGGATGATGACGCGGAGGAATATGCCCCACGTGAGAATCCAGAGCAGTCCACAGGCGATGAACAGCATCATATTATGGAGGAAGATGAAGTTCACGGCAATCAGTACGACCGTCAGAATGAGCAGGCCGACGAATAGATAGACGTTCTGATTACGTTTCTGTGTCGGTTCGATGTGTTCGTCCTGTCTCTGCCTGAGCATCGTTCGAACGACCCACCACAAGACTATGGCGCAGATGAGCAATCCGATAGCCCAGCCGACGATGACCGTCAGCGGACGGATGTGCAGGGCGAAGCCTTCCGTATGTGTCGCTCCGCTCCAGACGTTACCGAGGAGCCAGAGCGTGAGTGCAGAATAGAGCAGACCCGCGAGGACGCCGAAAGTCGAGGTGCAGAGCATGGTGGTAAAGGCTTCGCGGTAGAGGTTTCTGAATATCATTGTGTCAGCGAAGCCCATCTGCCGATAGAGGGTAATCTCGCCACGGCGTTGGGTGAACATCTCTACCAAGGGATTCTTCATCAGCAGAATAGCAGAAAGGATGATGAAGAAGCCTAACGAGAGGAACAGGCTTGCAAAGTCCACGCCGCCCGTCGCACCTTTTATGCCTTGGATACGGGGACGGATGATCTGCATGCCAGCATCGTGCGGTGTAAGCTTGATATCGGGTAGCGATGTGAAGCACAAGGCGGTAGCACTCCCGAAAGCATTGCTCCAATCAGAGCGAATCGCTTCGTAACTGACGATGGCCTTGGGGGTCTGTCGATAAGCGTACCAGAAATCCTCGTCTTCCTTCTTCACGCGCTCCATCTTGATGGGTAGGTCGCTGTCCCAGTCGGTACATTTTTCCACATGGCTCAACCCGGGGAACTCGACTATCAGCAAACTATCGCGCATGAAATCAGCAAGTGGCACAATGTGCTTAACCCTAAATGTCTGTTCATGCGTTTCAAGGTTTTTCAGATCCTTAGCGATAAAATAGCTCATATCAACAGAGTCGCCTTCCGAGACATGCAGGCGTTTGGCGGCATAATCAGACAGAATCATATCCTGGCCGTCAAGCGGTTCGCCTTGCCATTTATTAACTGCCGTTACGAAGGAGTAGGGGATGGTGTCATTGCCATTGGCAAGGTCGTTGACGAGATAAGAGAAATATAATCCGCCTTTGCATTTCTCCACGATGTCGTTAGGGATGAAGATGCCGTCACTCGTTAGGGAAGAATCGGTCAGGTGGATGCCCGACAATTCCGGCATCCAACTTTCCGCCAACTGCTCTTCGCTGATGATATCTTCAGATAGTACTAGGTTGATTTTGCCTTCTAGTTCCATCTTCTCTGCTAACTCCTGTCGGCTCACAAACACATTCAGCGGCAAGGTCTGCTCATTCTTTAGCAGTAGGTTGCCGCCCTCTTCAATGCTTTTCACGCCAGCTACGTGAACACGCAACTGCGTGGCGTAGCTCTTGGTGACGAAAAGGCTGCCAGAAGGAACTAAGTTGTGCGAGGGCAAATGCAGGACTATGTCCTCCGTTCCATCCAATTTAGCACGAAGAGGTTCATTGATCATCACCTCGCCTGTTGACAGCGAGTCGGCGTCAGTGCCCCACACATAGACAGGCAGCAACTTCTCGCCTACCGATACAAAACCATCCATCAGTAGATAGCCTTGCGCCTCTTTCAGCAGGGGTTGCTGCATCAGCCTGTCGCTCATAAACCCTGTCCTGCTGGTGATGATGGTCTCGGTCTTGCCCAACCGCTCACCGACACGCTGCACTAACGTACAGCGCACCGAGTCGCCAAGCAACAAACTACCCGTCAGTACTGCCGTCATCAAGATAACAGCAAAACTGACCAACCAGTAAAACCGTTGGTAGTGCTTTCGACTTTGTGCTATGAGCGGTGCTAATGTCATATCTATTTGTCTAATCGTTCATTAGTTTACCTTTTATCAGTCGGTAGGTCTTTTGCGCCACCTTGGCCATCTCTGCGGAATGGGTTGCCATGATGATAGTTGTATGTAATTGAGTATTCACTTGTTGGAAGAGCTTGGCAATGGTCTGCGCATTGGCGGCATCTAACTGCCCCGTGGGTTCATCGGCAAGCAGAATGGAAGGCCGGTTGATGAGTGCCCGACAAATAGCCACACGTGTCTGTTCACCGCCCGAGAGTTGTGTCACAGGGCTGTCTCTCAGCGCAGCGATGCCCATAAACTCTAGCAACTCTAATGCGTGTTGCTCTTCCTCTTCCATCGATGTCGATTTCGCGGCGAGCGTAGGCAGCAGGATATTCTGCCGTACTGTATATTGCGGCAACAAACGATGGTCCTGATAGACGAAACCAATTTCCTTGTTGCGCAGCTGGCAGAGCCTTTCCGTCTCATCTCTTCCGGTGCCTGAGTTTGTCATAGGGCATTTCTTGCCTCTAATAAGGTATTGGCCTTCATCGGGTGATACCAACGTCCCGAGGATATTCAGCAGCGTAGTCTTTCCTGCTCCTGACTCTCCAGTGATGGCAATGAATTCGCCTTCGTTCACCTGCAATGAGAGGTCGTCCAGAACGGTCAGTGCCCGCTGTCCGTCAGCATATCGTTTTGTAATATTCTCTAAGCAAAGCATAGCAATGTTCCTCTACTGGTTAATATATAGAAGCGGTCACCGATGATGGCAGGCGAGGCGATAATTTGTTCCCCCGCCTCGTAGTGCCAAAGTTCGGTACCGTCCTTACTGTCAAATATTGATACATGTCCGTCCTTGGTGCATACGAGCACCTTATCATGCGCCACCAATGGCGAACATTCGCCCGTCATGCCACGCAGCATTTTCCGCCAGCGTACCTGACCCGTTGCCCGATTGATACAACTGATATATCGGTCGCCCGACAAGATATACACATCGGTACGGGTGAGTGTCGGCATCGATACCACGCCGCCATCCTGCCCTTCATTATCATCTGATGACGCAAGCAATTTTTTGTGTTTTGAAATCTTTCCGTCTTCGAGCGTCATTTCATACACGTTTCCATTGTAGTCACAGGCACAGGCTACCCCATCAAGGATAGCAGGCGAGGCTGGCACATAAGAGTCAAGTTCAAGCGAGTCCGTTTGCGTGCCCGTAGCCACATCGACCACTCGCACCCAGGCGTCGCAGCCACCGAACATCATATAACCTTTCCAGACAGCCGCCGTGCCGTTGATATAATAGCCTGTCTGGAATTGTCCCTTCTTTCTGCCCGTCTTTTTGTCGAAAGTGTACATGCATCCGTCGTAACTACCCACGAGCAGTTGGTCACCAATTAGATTAGGCGAACCGGAGATCTGCCCCAGTGTCTCAAATTCCCATACCACTTGCTGCCGAGCAATAGAGAACGCATTGACATAGCCGTCAATCCTACCCACATATAGTATAGAATCATCCACAACAAACGATGCTTCAATGGCTGTTTGGAAATCATGCACCAGCAGAGAATCACCCTCTGGTGAAAACCGGCGCAGGCGTCCCTTGCGATCAAGAGTATAGACCATTCCGTCGTAAACGATGGGCGCAGCTACTGTACGCGACAGTACCGTTCTACTCCACAGGAGTCTAGGCGATGCCGGAATTTCACATTCAGCATAGCCACTCAACGACGGAGAACCACGAAAGATCGTCCAGTCTCGACTCAGACTGTCCTCAACATAATCACTCGTTACGGCGCAACTCGTGCACAAACAGAGCACCAGTGGGACATAGGTCAGCCATCTTTTCATCTACATTCTTTTTATTCTCTTCAGGGATGATTATTTGCATGTCATATCCCCGATACATAAACGTGAAACCATTCTGAGAGTTGTACACACACAGACCGCAGCGGATGCACTTGGCGGGTTCGAAATACAGGTGCCCGTTCACATGAATCTGTTCTTTCTCCCTAATGGGTGCTATAGGACCAAAGCGCGTCCATTTTGCCTTCATCTGTACAGACAATTCCCTCAGTTTGCACTTTTCCTTGCCCTCACACGCACCACAGCGAGCGCCATGATCACTCAGCAAGAGTTCGATGCCTATCTTCCGCAGTTCTACGACCTCCTCGGATTCGGTATCTATCTCCATGCCTTCTTGGGGAAAGGTGCTGCAACTTGGAATCATCTGTCCATTTCTCACATCCTTTACCATGCACACCATGCATGATGCCTGATGTTTGGCTTCGGGCTCGTAGCACAGCGATGGTATTTGTAGTCCCATCTCACGCAGTTCCTCAATCAGCACGCGCTGACCCGTCACCTCTATCTCGTTGCCATTGACTTTAATCTTCATCGCTTCTTACCTTTATGATTGCATGATAATCACAAACCTCCATACAGAGTCCACACTGGGTACAACGCTCCACATCGATGTGATGCTGCTCGTAAGGTGTATATTCGATAGCCTCCGACGGACAGTTGCGCGCACACTTGGTGCAGCCCACACAGTCGTCTGTAATCGTCAGTTTCACCATCTGCTTGCACACGCCCGCCCGACAGATGCCCTGCACGTGCTCTTCGTATTCCTTTCGGAAATAGCGCAACGTGGAGAGCACCGGATTGGGGGCTGTCTTACCTAAGCCACATAGAGCCGACACCTTGATGCTGTTGGCTAACTGCTCCAGACGGTCGATATCTTCCATCGTACCTTGACCTGTTGTCAGCCTATCGAGTATGTCCAACATTCGACGGGTGCCAATCCTACAGAACGTACATTTGCCGCACGATTCCTGGGCAGTAAATTGAAGGAAATAACGTGCTACATCCACCATACAACTCGATTCACCTAATACCACCAGTCCGCCAGATCCCATGATGGCCCCCATCTTGTTAAGACCATCGAAATCCACCTCCGCATCACAGAGTTCAGCGGGGATGCAACCACCGGAGGGACCGCCCGTCTGCACGGCTTTCAGCGCCTCTGCTTTCATTTCTTCTTTAGCGCCTATCGCTTTGCTTTCCACACCTCCGCCAATCTTCTCCACGATATCGCGCAGCGTGGTTCCCATCGGCACCTCAATCAGTCCGCCGTGGTTCACCCTGCCTGCGAGCGCAAATACCTTCGTGCCTGGACTGCCCTTGGTCCCCACCTTGGTATAATCTTCAGCCCCATGACGGATGATGTAGGGAATCTGACTTAGTGTCTCTACATTATTTATTAAAGTAGGCTTTCCGAACAATCCCGAATGCGCAGGATAAGGCGGACGTAGATGAGGGAAACCACGCTTGCCCTCTATCGAAGCGATGAGAGCCGTCTCCTCACCACACACAAACGCACCGGCACCCTCAAACACCCGGATGTCAAACGAGAAGTTAGTATCCATGATGTGCTCACCCAATAGTCCGCGTTGGCGGCACAGGTCGAGAGCCTTGCGTACGCGGATGACGGCCTGAGGATATTCCGCACGGATATAGAAGATGCCCTCCTTTGCACTTACCGCCCATGCAGCAATTGTGAGCCCTTCAATCACACGTAGCGGATACGACTCCAACAGGATGCGATCCATGAAAGCACCAGGGTCGCCCTCGTCACCATTACATATCACATACTTTCCTGCATCGGAAGTAGCATCAGCCACCAATTGCCATTTCCTACCGGTAGGGAACCCACCACCGCCACGTCCACGAAGGCCACTCTTCAGCACTTCGTCGATTATGTCTTTCCTCGACATTGTGGTGAGTGCTTTCTTCAACGCTTCAAATCCCCCCAAGGATATATATTCGTCAATATCCAAAGGATTGAGATGGCCGTAACCTTCGGTGGAGATGCGGTACTGTCCTTCGAGGAAGGTATTTACTTTTTGTGTCCTCACCTCTTCGGGAATCCATAGGCTGTTATTCCAAGTCTGATCTGTATGGAACGTGTCTATCTGGTTGAGAACCGCATTGCGCAGCCGTTTCAGTTTGCTGGCTGGCTTGAAATGATGCAGCAGGATCTCCTTTACCTCTTCTGGTTTGATGTTCGGATAGCGGAACATCTCGCCCTCATGCGTCACCACGTCGATGAGCGGTACCTGGTTGCAGGCTCCCACACATGAAATAGGTTTCAAACGCACGTGGATGCCCAACTCGTGACAGGCTTCTGTCACAGCGGTATAGACCTCAGCCGTACCACTGGCCTGACAACAGTTTTCCATACCCAGACGAACCTCACCTTGTACCTCCTCGGAAATGTATTCCTCAACTCCAGAAGTGGCCACCATCGATTCAAACTCGTCGAGCACCTCACGCACTTTACCTGGCTGCACATGTCCGAAGATCTTGTCGTCTATCTGCACCACGGGAGCCAAGGCGCAACAGCCCAGACAAGCCACCTTCTCAATGGAATATTTACCATCAGACGTCGTTATAGTTCCTTCTGGCAGTTTTAGTTCGCGCACAAACGCATCATACACGCGGGTGGCACCCTTCACATGACATGCCGTACCGATGCATACCTTGATGACATGCTGTCCGTAAGGCGCCATGCGGAACTGCGAATAGAAGGTCGCCACACTCAACAACTGGGCACGATCGATGTCGGTTCGCTCATACACACAGTTCAATGCATCAGCAGGAAGATAGTTGAACTCCTGCTGAATGGCCTGCAGTAACGGGATGACCTTGTCTCGCGTGGTGCCGACCCTATCAATGATGGCGTAAGTACGCTGCTTTATGATTTCACTTTCCATTGTTTACGATTCACTTTTCTTTACGCAGTATAGCGACTTGTCCGTCCTTACAATCATCATGCCATCTGTAAAGGCAGGTGTAGCAAAGGTTTTTTCCCCTGTTTCAAACGACTTGATGAGATTGAAATTACTCGACGAGAAGATATAAACTTTTCCCGTGTTGCTGAACAGATAGACCTTACCATCAGCCACTACAGGAGAAGAATAGAACGGCGTGGTCAGGTCATGTTCCTTCACTACTGCACCCGTTTTAGCATCGTAAGCACACACCATGCCATAACTTGTAGCACAGAAGACAAGACTCTTGGTAGCACAAAGGCTTGAGCATTCGGGCAGATAGTCCGATGCCTCCCATAGTGTCTCGCCCGTGGCTCCGTTGATGGCAATGCACTTGGAATATTCACTAGCGCCATATACCACCCCGTCAGCAGCGGCAGGACTGGACCCTACCTCACCGCTCAAGCATTCCACACGCCACAACTCAGCCCCGTTATTGGGATTGTATGCGGCAATGGCAGGATTACCCATCACGACCAAGGCCGACTTACCGCCTAAAGAGGCAATGATCGGTGAACTCCAGGCTATCTTATCATTTCCCGACTTACTCCATATCTGATTACCATTGGCTGTACTCAACGCTAAGATTTTGGCACCGGAGTTGTTCTGATATTG
Source organism: Prevotella sp. (assembly GCA_017650905.1). Classification (GTDB taxonomy): domain Bacteria; phylum Bacteroidota; class Bacteroidia; order Bacteroidales; family Bacteroidaceae; genus Prevotella. The sequence continues at coordinate 23,781 of JAGCDZ010000019.1, forward strand.
GATAATCAGTTCGTTGCCGAACATCAGCAACGACGACGCATAGCCATAATGGTTATCGGGCACACCGATATTCTTCGCCCACAGACGCTTGCCCTCCATGTCGGCACAGATGACATCACCCGTGGCAAAGATGGCACATACCTGACGACCATTCGTTGCCACCGTACTTGCAGCAAGACCAGTATCAGCATTGACTTTTGGCATAGTGGATGGCGAACCAGGTATTTTGTCTGCCACCACTTTCCATTTCAGTTCTCCCGTATAGACATCAAAGCAGTAGAGTTCGCGGGCCTGTTGATCGGCGCCGGTCAGGAATATATTACGGCCATTGATGACTGGTGAATTGTAGCCATGTTTTGGAATATTTGCCTGCCAAAGGATATTCTTCTTGCTCTTCAAATCCCAATTGGTGGGAATTCCACGGGCCGACGAAATGCCTAATGAGTTGTTACCACGGAAAGCGTTTGATGTAATCTTTGGTATCGGCAGACTATCTACCTCCTCTTTTGCCTCTAAAGAATCGACAGCAGCTAATAGCGCTGTAGAATCCGTCTTGAGTGTATCGGCAACAGCAAGGAGAGAGTCTCCCGCTGTGTCTTGTCCTGTTTGTTGCTGTGCCACAGCAACATCCTCTCCAGAATTGCTGCCCTTTACCTTCTTCATTAGGTTCCCAAAATCTATATGCTGCAAAGCCACCATTGCCAGTATTACTGCGGCAGCACCCGCCGATGCCCACGTTATATATTTTCGTGAACGGCTCTTGTTCATCCATTCATCAATGGGATCCAGTTGCTTGTCGGGCAATGACTTCGTACCACGATAATACAGGTTAAGACTTACGACGAGCACACCAGCCATGGCGAGGAGGATGAAAAGCCCTACCTTCAACTGCCCCTCTTTCACAAAATACGCCTTACGGGAAAGAAGGTCGAGCTGGCGCACCTGCTGTTGCAAGGCTTCATTCTCGCCATTTGCCTCATTTAACTCCTTCAGCGTCTGCATCACCTCCGACTGTAGGGGCGAAACCTGTTGCATCTGATAATAACTGACACCCATCATCACTACTAATACCAACATGAAAATGCTGGTGACGATGGCCATATTTCTATAAAGCTTTCTCATCTTTCTTGAATGTATTTTGAGGACAATAACTAAAGCACCTGCCGCACATCGTGCATCGTGCAGTATCTATCTCGTAAGTCTTTCGTGACCGTTTAACAGAAAGTCGGAGCAGTTTGAGGCCTATCACAAAGCCAATCAAGGCACCTGCTAAATGTGCATAGATAGCGTATTGGTGCTGTACTTCAGCAACTTCCGCCTGCAAAGCTTCAATATTACCTCCCAACGCATGGAAAGTTTCCACCTCCAACGGCATCTCCATTTCGGGGTTAGCCTGCTGTTCCTGAATTAAATTATAAAGATATACACTTTTGTGTGCACTGCTGAGTGCTTTACTCTGTCCACCTATCAGCAGGGCTCCACCCAACGTGAAGACCGGTAATAATACGGCAAAAAGGATGACACGTCTGACCCCTGCCGACCTCGACTCTTTGGTCTTGCTGGTCTGAGGGGAATGAATAGCATCAACTGGACAGGATTTGATGCACAAAGCGCAATTGATGCAGGTCTTGGAAGTGATGGTCAGTTTCTTCCACGAGAAAGAACTGAACACTGAGAGCAGGGCACCGTAAGGGCAGAGGAATTGACAGAAGGGCCGTCCTACAAACACTGAGAGCAGGAGTAGCGATACACCAAAGATAATCATGCCAAGGTCGCCGCCCAAGCGGAAGATACCAACGAAGGGGTCGAAACGGCAGATGAGGAATTGACTGCGGGTAGCTGCATAGAGGATGGCAAAGGCCAAATAGATCCACGGAATGACAGACAAGGCGGCAGATACAGCCCTTGTCAAGCGGAAGTTCTTCACATTGACCAGTTCCTGAAGGGCACCTAAAGGGCATACACCCGCACAAAAGACCCTTCCAAATAGCACAGCAGCCAATAGGGGAATAATGAAAATAAACAGTACATACCAAGGCAAATGATAGGTGGAATCAGTCAATGCCAGCACCACATTCTGAATGCTGCCCACACTACACACACAGCCACTACGGAAAAAACCAAAATAAGCCACCGACACCACCGACACGCCAAGGATGACATTACGGCTCCTCCGCTTGTAGGCCGCCCACATTACAACACCTATCAAGGTGATAAGCAGCACGATATCAACCACATTCCACAACCATTCCAGAGGCACACCATGCTCAATGTCTGGGTATTGGTAGCCAGAGGTGAAGTCAGGCTTTGGGAACCGGGCCTCACACATCGCCCTTAGACTGATGAGCGATGAAATTGCTAATGATAGTTCTCTACGCATGGTCTTTCAGTTGATATGCTTCTTCGTAAGATACTCGCTTGATGGCATTAGAGGGACATACCCGCGAGATCTGACACTCATTACAGTTCTGACAGAGATCTTGCTGAATCTGCAGGAACAGTGAACCATTGCCGAAGGAGGTGCATCCCTTCACGCACTTGCCGCAACCCGTACAGAGACTGTCATCGATAGTATATTCGAAATATGGTTCCTCCACGAACTTTCGCGTGATGGCACCCGTAGGACAGAGTTGGTTCTCGGCAGCCGTATTCAAATCCTTTACACTTGGACGATAGTAGCCACCACAGAGATCGCAATAGCCACACACACGGTTAGCATGGAAACACTTCACCGCCGACACAGGGAGCACGCAATCAGTTTCACATCGTCCACACTGGGTACAGGTATATGGGTCAATCTGCCAGAAGGCGTCACTCTCCTTGCCTTTGGCTCTGGTGGCAAGTACACCGCCGGTTGCCACACCTACGCCAGCAACTAGCAGAGTGCCGCATTTTTGCAGGAAATTCCTGCGGTCCATAGGACTTGTCAATTTCTTATCTTTCATACTTTCAACGGGCAGTTTTGTTCGCATTGTCCACACTCGGTCAGTTGACTTTGTTGTTTATTGTATTGGAACACCGACACCTTGTCGTTTCCAGCCACAATCAGTTTATCCTTCATCACGCGGATGCGGTAGGCATCATGTCCGCCGCCCAAGGCTTTGGCATCTAAAAGCACACTTCGAAACACTCCATCTTGAGAATAGCAACTCACACGAGGTATGCCTTTCTCGGAGGTGAGTAGATCGCCACCAAAAGCCGGCGTGATGACTACAGGATTACAGCAGCCACTGAAGGCACCCTTACCAGCCCCAGACTTACCGAAAGAGGCCACGAACGTGCCGTCGGTCGTATATTGTTCCACCTGATGACGACCCGGATTAGAACAGAATATTTTGCCATCCACCGCCGTAATACCGAAACTATAACTCGGCACGACAAATCCCTTGGGACTGTTGATGAAGCATGCAAAAGTGCCGTCGGGATGATACTTGCAGATATGCTTATTGGAAGCATCGGTCACAAACACGCCCTCAGCGCATACCGCCATAAAACAGTAGTCAGCATTGTCGCTGCATGCAGTCCATTGATGCACCAACTCTCCATGTCGGTCGTACACCTCAATAGCAGCAGGGAACAATGCATATACCTTTCCGTCATAGACCGCTAAATCACGTAACCCCGAGGGAATGCTGAAATTATACTGCAACTCACCGCTTAGACCAAAGATATACACTTGATTAGGCGTGGCGAGGAAAATGCTTCCTCCTTCCACATCGAGCGCATGAATTTCATCTGGCACCTCAAAGCCAAACGTGCGTCGATAAGGGGATACAAGTGGCTCATCGTCATCCTCTATCAGCGAAAAGCCTTTGGCGCGTTTCGTGCCATAAAACAGGTCACCGGGTTTGGTGAACAGTTTCCACAAACCACCACTCACTACTGAGAGAATGGCCCCACCAACGGCTAAAGAACCCGATACCTTCAAAAACTTTCTTCTATCCATATTTTTCACTCCTCAAACACTTTCAGACATTTTATCGTTTTGGAATCTCTCACTATCAGATAGCCATCTGCATATGCCAGCGGTCCCCAAGCATCGATACCTTCCTCCATCACCCTCTGCCGTTTAAGCAACGTCATGGACTGGGCATTAACATGGAATACAAACAACTCACCGTCTTCCTTGAAGGCAAAGAGCATATTGCCTATCATCATGTAAGGCCCCAAGCCGAATCGTTCATCGGCAGAGGAAGTCCAGATAGGGGTGTGGATGTTATTGGGCATATACATGGCAAGACGTTCACGCATACCACCGCCGTCCTTAGGTAGGATGGTGATGAGTCTGCCATCATAGATGATAGGTGTCTGTTGTTCACTCGACATACCTTCGGCCGCTTTATAGGCATCCAGAATTTCAGCCTTCCAGGTGCTGCCAGTCTGCGTTACCTGCAATAGGGCACCACCAGCACCGTAACCTGCCACAAGAAACACCTGATTGGGTGAAATCTGCAAGGGCGAAGGTGCCACGACAGAAGGTTGCCACTTAGTAGCACTCCACAACAGTTTGCCCTGTTGACCCGATTGTGCGTTGACACCACAAACACCTCCTACACCTACATAAACATAGGTAGGAGTACCGGCAAAGGTCATGGGCATCACGGAGGAGTGCGACATCTTATAGCCTATGCTGTTGGGAGTACCCCAGAGGGTTTTGCCCGACTGCACATCGACACCAATCATCAGGGTGTCTTTACCTGCCGGTGCCAAAACAAGGGCATCATTATCAATAAATGGACACTGACCCGTGTACCAGAAAGGAATCTCAGTACCGAAGCGTTTCTTCATGTCGATGGTCCACTGTAGGTCGCCCGTATGCTTGTTGCAACACATCACGTGTCCCTCAGGACCGATGGTAACAACAAGGTCGTGCCAGATGGCTGGGATAGTGCGTGAAAAGCCATGGTTGCGCTTCATAGGCACTCGATACCATCGCCGCCACAGAGGTTTACCCGTTGGCAGATCGAAACACCGCAGGACATCGGAACTCAACTGCTCGTCGTAGTCGAGGACATAGACCTTACCCTCAGAGATAACAGGTGAAGCATGTCCCTCACCAGTCGTTACTGTCCATACATCCTTGAAATCATCCTTGATGAGTGACGGCCCCTTTGCATAGACGACCTTGTTGTCGTGGTGGGCGCCACGGAAACAGGGCCATTCGCCTTTCAATTCGTTGGGGGAAACTATACCTTCTTCTTTCATGAAAAACTCACCAATCAGCACATCATCGGCCTTACGGGCGTGACCTTCAGGACGATTGTCGGCTCCAGGCACCGCTTCTGTGAAGCCTGTGGTTGGGTCATAGAGATGCCAGCCAATCAGTATCAGCAGGTAGAATACGACCAGCGCAGCGGTAAGGAGTGTTATTCTATTTTTCTTCATTTTTGATGGCGTGTAGCAGGAATGTCACATTATATAGTTCTTCAGAATACCACAGTCGGGAGAAATACAACCCGACAGGTTCGTTCTTATAGAGGGTGCCAGCCTGATAGCGACGATAGAGGTAATCCCAACCGCGCTGTTTGGCTGAAGCCATTGACCATTGACTATTGACCGTTGACCATTGTGAATCACGGAAATGGGCTAGGGCTGCCAGAACCCGACTGGTATAGGTGACCTTGGAGCGCACACCTTTGTTGCCGCCCCATCCGCCATCCTCATTCTGACAGGCCAATAGGAATTCTATCTGCTGTGTAGCCAGCGTTGTTCCTTCTTTCTGACCACTCTGCATAAGGTAATCAACCACAGTTGCAGTTCCATAGACAGGAGCCTTTTCATCGATGGCATCCTGATCGCCAAACCACAGTGGCACCCAGCCACCTTCCTGAACAGTACTCTCCAACCAATGGAGCATACGGTCATAACTCTTCTCTACGGCTTGGTGAAGGTCACCTTGTAGCGAGGGCAACCATAACCCCATCGCCAGCATAGCGTGGGCCGTGATGTCGGGTGTACTGCGGTCGAACGGCAACTTGCCCCATCCTTTACAGAAAGTAGGCATGCCGCCATCATTGTTTTGCAGTCCAATAAGCCACCGCAACCCGTTCTCCACCTCGACACTAAGGGTTCCATCAGTCAGGTGATGAAGGGCGACAAGGGCAGCACTGGTGTCATCACCATCGGGTACGGAACCACTGAGGTCGCTCCATCCCCAACCACCTGCAATAGCGCCCGTAAAGGGATGTATGTCAGTAGTGGCATTGCGTTTGATAATTTGAGCCAAAGCCATCTTATCGTCATCGCTGCCACTGAACACTTTTCCTGTCAGACTGGTGACCCAACCTGAGAGATTGGTATCGATGGGCCATGCACCGTCTGACCTAACGGTTTGCATCAGGAATTGAGCACAGTGTTGTGTCACTACATGCTCTCGGAAACCACCTTCAGCCAGACACATACTGACAAAGGCTGTAAGTGGAGCCGCCTCAAGGAATCCACCATCGGCGGGCTGCATACGTTGGAGTACCTGCATGGCCTTGGGGATGAACAGTTTGCGAAGCGGTGATAACAGCCCGCCTTTCTTGTGCATCTGGCAGATACCGATGGCTATCAGCGCCGGAATGGCATAGCTCACCACAGGCATATTGAGATAGCGGAACAATCGTTGCGGCAACGTGGCCAACTCAAAGGGGAAGGTGGGTATTTTATCCCAACTGCTGATGACACCTGCCAAAGCGCACATCGTCAGAATAGGGACAGAGAAGGTCAAGTCGCGACCATAGTAGCTCAGCACGCCATTAATAAGCGCTTCTTCGGTGTGACCACCAAATTGTTTATCAAGATACTCTCGCGCTTGGGCAGGTGCCTGACCTACAGCATAGAGCGACACGTAGGTCAGCAGCGTAGCCGTCATGTTCGATGGACTCTCCACTGAGTCTCCCCATGTGCCATCGGCTTTCATCGTATCGTGCAACCATTTCACGCCATTGGCAATATAGGGTGTATACCGCTCGCTGTCGATACGTTGTAAGGCGAACACACTCACAGAAGTGGCGATGGCACTACTGGAGAGCCTGCCATTCCACATGCCATTGGCTGTCCGACTCTGCATGAGTCTGCCGTAGGCATCGTGCCACATTTCCTGGAGTTGTTCTTTATTGATCATCACTTCCTAATGCTAATAGTCCGTAAAACAAGTATTCCACATCACTGTATTCATCTAAAAGGGTAGGGACAAAACTACCCATATCTAACCAATGGGCTTCAATAAAACGGGCGACAGACTGCAGCCTTTCCCCAATGAGTCGAAGGGTGAAGAGTGCTACTGCCGTAGAAAGGAGGTCAGGCACGGGTGCCACCTCGCTGGCACGGAATCCGCCCGTCTCGTCCTGCCGTTGTTTCAACCAACTGATTAATGAGATATCTAATACCTCGCCTGTCTGATGTTGCATCGCAAGGAGGCAGCAAGCAGCTGTTGAGGTCAGCTGTCTGAGGTCAGCTGTCTGAGGTACAATGTATTTTTCCCCAGACAGGAAGGCGAAGAATTGTCCGTAGATGGTATCGCGACCTATACTCTCCTTTACCACGAGGGGCTTTTTCGGGAGCCAGAGCACTTTGATGGGTGAAAGGACAGCCTCCAACACCTTACCAAACTGCGTATAGTAGGCATCCACCTGTCCACCTGCATTGAGATAACCGTTGGCGCGACGCTGCGACAGCAGATACTGCTTGACCTGCTGCTGCGCGTCTTTGTTCAGGCGTTTCCATCCTTTGCGCAATTGGAAATATACTTTCACCATCAACGGTATCTTCATCACTTCAATATCTTTTCAGTAACTTGATATAGCAATCGTTTCAGTTCCAGGCTGTCGAGGTCGTTCAGAGCGTCGAGTGCCTTTTGTTTGTATTGGTCTATCATTCCGTTCAGTTCGCCCTTCACCGCTTCATCGCTCCAGTCAGGATGCTCATGACGCAAAGCGAAAATAGCCGAGGGTGAACGATCCTGATTGATATCCTCCAAATCATCCTTCAACTGGTAGGCGATGCCGAGTGCTTCGGAATAGTCGTGCAGCATAGGACGCAGATGCCGATGATTACTTGTACAGGCGAGTCCCAACATCAGCGACACCTCGAAGGCAGGTACCGTCTTGTGGCGGATAATATCGAGGGTAAAATCAAGACCTATAGGACGGGGATTTGAAATCCATTCCAATTCCTGCCCTTGCCCTTGACAGAGCGAAGCATGAGCCTCAGCAATCAGTCGCACCAGTTCCATATTGTTGCTCAGTGTGAGCAGACGATAACCCATGCCCAACAGGGCATCGCCCACATTGATGGCATAGGCATCGCCATAGAGGGCGTTAATGGTGGGCTGATCATAGCGGGTCATATCGCCGTCCTCGATGTCATCGTGAATGAGCGAGGCCTTATGGAAGCACTCCACAGCGACAGCAGCCCGATGCACATCCTCGTTCAACAACGTCTCACCCGTGATGGACTGATAGACGGCGCAGAGCAGATAGGGCCGCCAGCGACGACCACCTCTTGTCATCCAATCGAGACATACCTCAGAGGTTTTGTTTCCAGGATGTCCAAGTACACATTCTAACTCCTCACGACTGAACCATCTGTCAATCTGCTGACGAGTTGCCTCGTACTGGAGTAATGTGTGCTGCTCAGGGTTTGTCAAGGATAGCAATTCGGCCACGTAACTATCATCCACATGGGTGTTGATGCAGCCATCATCGTTCAAGGGAATAGCCAGTCCCGGCACAGCGTGACTGACCAACAGCGGGAAGGCTTTTTCCAAAGAGTCAAGACAACTCACGCCGATTACCGCATCGACCACATGATTCTCTATCAGTTCTATCACCTGAGTGAACCCCTCTGCCACTAAACTCAACGACCCCAATTGCTCGGCTTTATCCTGAAGATCAGGAATCAGGCAACGGCCACATCGATGGCACAGCAGTCCGTATTCATCATATTCGCCGCGACACTCTCCATGCTTGCTCAGACACTTAGGCAACATCAGCAGCCGACGGTCGTGAGGAATGGTGGCAATAATATCTACCCAGAGTTGGTTATTAATTTCCACCATCAACCAAGGGAGCATACCACCATCCATTTCCTTCTGTGCCATAAATTCCTCTGCCAGTGCCTCTAACTGCTTCAGTGACACTGGGGGACAAAGGGATTTCGCCTGCACAAAGTCGCGTAGAGCTCTGCGCAGGGTCATCCGCTCTTGAAGCGTATCTGGTATCTGTGTTGGCTTATTCATTATTATTTTTATCCATACGCGCCAAATCCAAAGAAATAATGCCGTTTGAGCCATCGGTAGGGCGTACTCTTTTCGGGAATAGCCTCTGCACCCATGTCGTGATCAGGCACAGTAGCCATACGAATATATTCATCCATTACGGTCTGTCGGCTGGTAGTATCGATGGTTCCATGTTCCCGCAGCAACTTGGCAAGGAGTTGGGGATTCTCCATCAATATGCAGCCCCTGCCTTGCTGGGCTATCCTGACCCGCAGGTCGGCCATGAGTTGTGACTCTTTAAAGAGATTCGCTATATCTGTACCCGCTTCGTTGATTTGTTCACAGGCCATCTGCATGGGTGGACAGAATTCGAGGGCTCCCGACGGACTGACGTGATGACTCATGCCAGTGGCACCTGGACACATGGCCACACCCTTATCGTCCCAATAGGTATCGATAATCGCGAGGGGCGCATCACAACGCTGTTCGACCAGGAATTGCCGTAATTGGCGGATTTGCTCTTTGGTAAGTGCCACCTCAGGGTGGGGATGGGCACCCACTGGACGGTAGATGTAATACCAAAGATAGGCTGCTCCCTCACTGGCCACCCGTTCGATATACTGACGGCTGACCACCTCGTCGAAGTTGGTCTGGTTGGTACAGGCTGCCACGCCGAAGATAAGCCCGGCCTTCCTGCAGGCCTGAAGACCATGGAGACTGCTGACAAGCGGGGTAACATTACCTAACTGTCGCAGTTGCTGAGCCACGTCGTCGTTCAGCAGTAGCCCATTGGTAAAGAGTTGGAAGTAGCAGTCACTATGACGTGCCAGCACGTCCATCAGTCCTTTATAGAGTAGTGGCTCGCCACCCAGGATGCCAAAGAATCGACTACCCTCAGCTTTTGTAGCGCTGATGATGCCGTCCAACTGCTGGGGCGTGAGCATCTTCTTTCCTCCGGCACTTACCCAACAGCCATTGCAGGTGAGGTTGCATGCTTCATTGATACTGATCATCACAAAGGCCGGGAAGAACTTTTTGCCTTTACCCGACATCCGCTCGAAGTGACGCATGTTCTGCCAACTGCGGAAACCGAAGTTCCAGGCAAACTTCCACAGCAGTCGTGGGGGCGTCTGTCTGACGATTCGGCAACTTATGCCGGCCAATGATGTCCAATGTCTCAATGCCATCCTTATTTCTTCAATATACTTATCTTTCTTTCTATGAGCTTTTTCCGTAACACCTCGCCATAGAGCTCCTTCGAGTCGAGCCGCACGGCGTGCTCCTGCATCTCCTCACCACCGTTGATAGGGCTGCGGTCGTATTTGGGGAAGATGATGGCGCTGGTGGGACATTGTCGGGCGCATGCCGGACAATTGTTCTTGCAATGCTGCGGATGAACCACCGTCACACGGTCGTTGACCATCTCATACACACCGAAGGGGCAGAACTCGAAGCACTTACCACATTCGGCACAGGCATCCTTGTCGAGCGTGGGATACCAGGCATCCTCGCCGAGTTTCGAGGGGAAGGTCGCTATTTGTTCCTTCCATTCATCGGCAGTGTCAGCAGGTGCAGCGGCAATGCCCAGAGCTTGCAACACATCTTCCAATGACTGGCTGCGCAGGTCAATGCTCTTACAATCAGGCTCCCCCGTGAATGCCATCAGACTCTTCACGGCCCTCGCGTGGCAAGCAACGATGGTGGTCTGAGCAATCTCGTGAACCTTTCCTTCTTTAGTCTCACAGAGTTCGCACAGGTCGCTGACAATCTCCACGTCCATGCCAGCCTGTTTGGCAGCGGCAGCCAACTGTGCCACCTTTTCCTTGTCTATAAATGTGCGCGAAGCACATGCACATATCGTTATCTTCATACTTTAGTCATCCAGTTTTTGAATTCCGCTGCCTTGTTCTTACTGACGAAGAGTGGCTCGGGCAGTTCTATGGGCAGTTTCAGCAGAAGTCGGCTATCAAACCATATCACGATTTCCTTCACACAGTCGCGGGCCACAATATATTGTTTGTTGGCGCGGAAGAATAGGGTGGGGTCGAGACTGCCGATAATTGAGTCGAGCGAACGGTTGTAGTCGAGCACCTTCTTGTTCTTCAGATACACTTGCGTCTTTCTGTCGCTGCTGTAGATACACGCTACTTCATCCATGTTCACAGGCAACAATTTGTCTCTGTAGGGAATCAGCAACAACTGATTGTACTCATGCGTCTCTTTTGCACCAGGCCGGAGTTTCATCATCTGTTCCAGATAGGCTATCACGTCGGCCTTACCCCATTTTTTGAATTTTTCCAATGCACGGGTCAATTCGGAAGTCTTGATAGGTTTCAGCAGGTAGTCGATGCTGGTCACGGCGAACGCATCGAGCGCATACTGGTCGTAGGCCGTTGTAAACACGATGGGCGTCTGCACATCCATTTGGTCGAAGAGTGTAAAGGCAGAGCCGTCGCTCAGATGGATGTCCATGAACATCAGGTCGGGAGCAGGATTCGTACTCAGCCATCTGACGGTCTGCTGCACACTTTCCAACACGTGCAGCACCTCTATCGAGGGGTCTATCTCCTTGAGCATCGCCATCAGGTTCTCACTCGCTGTCGTCTCGTCTTCTATAATCAATACTTTCATCATCTTAACTCAATGGTAAAATAACTCTGAAAATCTTTCCGTCATCAGATATGTTCACCTGTTTCCCTGTCAGCAGCGTGAAGCGCTTGCCCAGGTTCAGCAGTCCCGTTCCGTGCGTTTCCTGCTTGAACTGTTTCGGATAGATGGGGTTCTCCACCACCAATTGCGGATTATGCATTGTGGATTGTGCATTGTCCACATACACCTTGACCTGCATCCGGTGTTCGCTGTCTATCATGTTATGCACCGTCACGTTCTCTATCAGTGGCAGCAGCGCCAGTACGGGAATCCTCATGCCCATGTAGCGGTCGGGAATGTCAAAACTCACGTCCAGTTTTCCTGCATAGCGTATCTGCATCACCTGACAGAATGAGCGGGCAAACTCCAACTCCTTTTCCAGCGTGACCAGACCTTTGTTCTCGCTCTGTAGGATGTAGCGGAAGATATCACTCAAATGGTCGATGTAGTCTATCGTCAGTTTGTCATCCTTCTTCCTCACCAGACTGCTGATACCTGACAGGGAGTTGAAAAAGAAATGCGGGTTAATCTGGTTTGTCAGCGCCGTACAGCGGCTCTCCAACGACTCAATCTGCAACTGCTGCAACTCCGTGTCTTTCTTTCGGTGCATACGGCTCAGATAGTCGGTATAGCCCAACAGCAGGCCCATCATGCCCATCACGATGAACTGGAATGTGGGTATCATCTTGAACCGGTCAAAACCCGGACAGATCAGGTAAGTGACATATTTATACAAAACGAAAGCCAATAGTGTGAACACCAGGTTCGGCCAGATTCTGCCCACGAGTGTGTGCTGCTTTACAACCTTCTCGTTGAATAGCAGGATGCCGGCGGAGAACAGCCAGAACAGCACGAAGCGGATTAGGGTACAAGAGATAAACCCGGCATGTTGGTCAGCAGGAATGCAGTTCCAATCGCAGCTCATCAGCGCGATATTAGGAAAACTGGCGAAGATAGTACACACCAGACTCACCAGAACAATCTTGTAAATAGGCGTCTTTTCTGTCATAACTGTGCAAAGTTAAGCGAAATCGAGCACCTATTCAGGCAAACTGCTGCGAAAACGAAAAAAACAATCCTCATGCTGAATACAATGGCTTCAATAGTTCTCCGCGTTTATGTTGTTGGGATACAAAACAGACTGGTTACCGCTTCGGTTTAATGTGGTCCTTCTTCAGCGGCGTGGCCAGTGGATTGTACGTTGTGGTAGTGTCAGCCTCCTGTCGGCTTGAAATATAACTTTTCATTTTCTCTATGCCGTACTTGGCTACCACCAAGTCCTCTTCTGATGTTGCCCCGCTGAAGGCAAATGCCAGTTTGCAGCCTTCGTGCTCGTCGTAGGCGCCACCGGCATAGCCCAGTTCACCTGTAATCGTTTTGTGGTTCGGGTCGCCGCTGTCGGCTTGGGTGGCAATCACTTCGCCGCATTTCGACCATGCGACGGCAACCAGATTATAGCCGTCCTTCCAATTGCAGTACGAGCCTACAACCTTCATTTCACCAATCCAGTCGACTGTGTCGCCATTGTTAAGAACCGAGGCTGTTGCCACCCCCTCAATACCCATCTCAATCGCCTTGGCCTTCATGTCTTCCAGCGCCAAAGCCAGTTTTTCTCTTAATTGTTCGTTTGTCATATTCTTATTTACTTTAGTTAAGTCCGTATTCTGCTTGTCCTGTTGCGGTGAGTGGCAGGAGAAGCATGCTCCACACAAAATGAGCATCAGTAATAGTTTCTTTTTCATAAATAGTGTCTCTTTATTTTTATTTTCCATCGTTTCCACTACCTCTTCTAACATTCACTTAAAGCGAGTATTGTCTGCATTACTTCTTTTCTTTGGCTTTCCTTGCAAACTCAAACAGTGACTCTGGCAGATGACAGTAGCCCGTTGGATTCTTGTCGAGATAGTCCTGATGATATTCTTCTGCTGTATAGAAGTTCTCTAAGGGCAGTTTTTCCACAGCCAAAGGCTGTTGATAGTTCTTCTGTTCCTCGGCAAACACCTTCTCGATAACGGGTAGATCCTCTGCATTGGCATAATAGACGCCAGTACGATAGCGTGTCCCTTCATCATGACCCTGCTTATTGAGACTTGTCGGATCGATAGCTTTGAAAAACATCTGCAAGAGGAACTCCAGACTAACCACATCAGGATTGTACTTCACATGTACCGTCTCTGCATAGCCTGTTGTGTCTGTATAAACCTCTTTATATGTCGGATTCTCAGTGTGTCCGTTGGCAAATCCCACTGCCGTTTCCACCACCCCCTCAATCTGCTTGAAGTAGTGCTCTGTTCCCCAGAAACAGCCTCCTGCAAGATAGATGTCCTTGCCATCCTTTATCTCCAATATGCCCTCTGTTTCATGCAAACTTTGGTGGGGATTGTAGTTCATTCTCAGTCGTGGCGATTTCTTTGCTTCTTCCACCACGCCATTAATCATTTGTTCATCTATTACTTTCATATCAGTTCTTGCTTAGCAAGCGACTTATGTCGATTACATCTTTGTCATGTGAAAATTAAATTCCGTCCAGTCGAAGTCGGCATGGCTGATGGCCTTTTTGAGGGTGTGGGCGAAGATGCCGATGTGGACACCGCAGAAGCCGCCGATGGTCTCAGTACTCAGATAGCGATAGTCCATGCGGGCAAGATGCGTGAACTGCTCATTGTCCGTGGAGTAGTACAGGTGATAGAACTGCGGATCGGCAGTAATTCTCAGATAGACGAGATCTTCATTCAGCGGAATATCCTTTTCGATATGCTCCATCTCGCCGATACGGATCTTAGCCTGCAGGTATCGCTTGCCATCGCGCATAGCTACCTGCACGTCGTAGTGATTATGGTGGGCGGCGTAGGCTGTGATGCCTGCAATACCTCCGTCTTTCAAGCCAGACACGTCAACCTTGGTTGTTGCGGTGAAGTTTGGCTCCGACTGTCGATGGCCGATAAACGTGGGATTGCCCACTTCATCGAGTGTTATTGTAGATGTCGTCAGCCTGAGCCATCCTTTACGGGCTTTCAATGAGTAGTTATCCTTTTGTGGCATGTTCAGGTGACTCCAGTAGAATGATAGCTTGTCGGCATCAAATTCATCCTTTGATGGTTCCAAAGGCAGAGGAACCTGTGGCAGCGTCTGACACTGCATGTCAATCTGTAGGGTACCATCGTTATTTACCACAGGCCAACCGCCTTCTTCCCACATCACTGGAGCTAAGAAAGTCTCGCGACCCATAACGTGCTGCAGATAGCCGTGGGTGCGATAGCCGAGACAAATCATCCACCACGAGCCATCGTTGGCCTGTATCAAGTCGGCGTGCCCGAGTCCCTGTATCGGACTGTTCTGCATCTTCATGCTGAAATGTGAGAGGATAGGATTGGCGCTATTAGACTCATACGGACCGAACAGGCTTTTGCTGCGAAGGATATTCACGTGATGACCATGTTCTGTGCCTCCCTCTGCCAGCAACAGATAGTAATAGCCGTCTTTTTTATAGATATGTGGCCCTTCAGGGTATCGCCCGCCAAGACCAACGCCTAAATGATGGATTTCACCGAGCTGCTTGCCTGTCTTTACGTCAATCTCACAGATCTTGATGTCGCCCTCTTTCCACAGGAAGTAGCACTTGCCGTTGTCGAAGAATAGGGTAGGATCGCAGCTGCCTACACAGAAGTCGATGTAGATGGGATCAGACCATTCACCATTCGGGTCGTCAGTATAGACATAGAAATGCTTGCGCGAGGGGAACACCGTCGTCACCATATAAAAGCGGCCCTCATGATATCGGATGGTGGGGGCATAGATACCCGTCTGCTCGTCCATCCCCTCGATTCTGACCTGCGACTCGCGGGTAAGACAGGCGCCCACTTGTTCCCAGTGAATCAAGTCCTTGCTGTGGAATACTGGCACGCCAGGGAAATATTGGAATGTGCTGTTTACCAGGTAGAAGTCATTGCCGGCACGACATACGGAGGGGTCGGCATGAAAGCCTGGGAGTACAGGATTCTTAAATCCCTGACTCCATCCGCTCAGTGCAAGCAACAACATAAGTGTTGTCATTATTTGTCTCTTTATATACTCCATCATCTATTATCTTGTCAGTTTCGTATTCATTTCAATGCTTGGTAACTTAAGACTATTTGCAAAGATAATGTTAATCGGGATTTTTCAGATACTCTTCATCCCTTACTAATACTTTTTCAATCTTGCCCACGTACATGGTGTGGAAGTCACGCTGGGGATAGTTCTCATCGATGGTCTCCTGATAGAGGAAACCGCTTTCCTGAAGTTCTGAAGCATACATCTTCTTGCAGACGAGTACCAGTTTGGCCTCTTGGAAATAGACGGAGTTGTCGGCATAGACAGGTGTGAGACCAGTCTTGGCAACCTTGTCCTCGTCACGTCCTGAGACACTGCCCAGATAGGCCATCTGCTTCTTGAATGACTTATCCATGATGCAGAGTGTGAAGTATGGCTCTTCGTCCACGAATTTCTTTGTATAGCGTGAGGGACGTAGGTAGATCACAGCTGTCGGGTCATTGTGTCCCCACAGGCATCCGAGGTGTCCCCATGAGGCCGTCATCGTGTTACAACCCGACTGCTCATTACCAGCAGTCACCAGCATCCATTCACCTCCAATCAGGTTGAACGGATTGAACTTCATGTCTTTGTAGTTTATCTCTTTCATATCAGTTAATTTGTCTAATTCTATGTTTCTGCTGCAAAGATACGAAATCTTTTAGATTCTTCACTCTCCTTTGCCGTTAATTTGCCTAAATACATTTAAAAGTATCGGCAAAAATAGTGATAATTACGGAATTATTGCTATCTTTGCACCAAGAATTAGCATTGTTTAATAAGTAACCCAACAAAAAACTACAGTTATGAAACAGAAAAAGATTATTACCGTGGTTTTTGCAGCCCTTTTGCTATCGATTATCGCAGTGGCTCAGAACCAAAAGGGAAAGGCCGCCAAAGTTCAATCCCTCGAAGTGTCATTCAATTATCAGAAACAGGCAGGTCCTGGTTCCAACCAGTATGCCGTGTGGATAGAGAACGAGAAGGGTGAGCTCGTAAAGACGCTCTTCGTCACCTCGTACACGACGAAAGGCCGTGCCCGTGGCGGTGAGCAGGCAAAGCGAGGCTACATCGTGCGCCCTGCCTGTGTGCCAACATGGGTGAAGACCTCAAAGGCCGAAGAAAAGACTGATGTACAGTTGGATGCAGTCACAGGTGCCACACCCCAGAATGGCGGTGCGCAGACCTTCACGTGGGACTTTACCGATGAGAATGGAAAAGCTGTTCCCTCAGGAACTTACAAAGTAAAGGTTGAGGCTACTTTGTTCTTCGATAGTGACATCATTTATACAGGAACCTTCACTACAAAAGACAAGCCTGGTATCGTTGCTCTTACCTCAGAACTGACTAAAGCAGACGAGCAGCACAAGGACATGGTGACGGATGTGAAAGCCGTACTGAAATGAAGGTAATGATATCAGTAGCATGATGATCAGACTTAACAACAGCATCGGGATTCCTCAGATTGGTGTTGGAACTTGGACGCTGCGCGGAGAGATTGCCCAACGGAATGTCTGTCTGGCTTTGGAAGCTGGATTCCGTCACGTCGATACGGCTCAAATGTATGAAAACGAGGCTGAGGTCGGGCAAGGCATTCTTGACAGCGGGTTGCCGAGACAAGAGGTTTTCGTCACTACCAAAGTTAATACGAACGTTATGCGCGAAGGTCAGCAGGCCGTCCGGAAGTCTATTGACGATAGTCTTGCTAAACTGAAAACAGATTATATCGACCTGCTGCTGATTCACTGGCCCGTGAAGGACTGTGTGAAGGATACATGGCAGGTGATGGAGGACTATGTGCGACAGGGTAGGGTGAGGTCTATCGGTGTGAGCAACTTCAACCGCCACCATCTGGACGACCTGCTTGCCTATGCTGAGATTCGCCCCGTCATCAATCAGATAGAGGTACACCCTTTCATGACGCAGGAAGAGAACATCGCCTATAACTGTCAGCTGGGCATTCAGGTGGAAGCCTGGGGGCCGTTCGGACAGGGCGACATCGACGTAGTTGGGCATCCGCTTCTTCAGTCGTTGGCTGCGAAGTACCAGAAGACAGCCTCGCAGATTGTGCTCCGCTGGATTGTGCAGCGAGGCCTGATTACCATCCCTCGAGCCAAGCCCAACCACTTCGCCGAGAATCTGGAAATCATGACGTTCTCGCTCTCCGATGACGACATGCAGGCCATCAGCGGTCTGAACCAGAACTTGCGCTCGAGTGTACTCAACGACCCCGAAACGTTCCCATGGTGATAGGGTTCAGCGTGAAGCTATATTTTAATGAAGTAAATCAGTACAATCTGGATTAATAAGATCAGCGGTAGACCATACTTGAACTTCTTGTGCATCGTCTTGTGGTGCCAGACTTCCATGCCCAGCAATGCGCCGATGCTGCCACCAATGACTGCAAGTATTAGCAGAGTGGCCTCTGATATGCGCCAATTGCCTTGCTTGGCTTTCCATTTGTCAATACCATAGATAAAGAAGGTCAGGACGTTGATAACGATGAGAATATATATGCTGGTCTGTGTCATAAGCTTAATACCATTTATAACCATGTTCTTTGCAATAGTCAATCGCTGGCTGATAGCCTTGGAATGTTGCCTTGTGAATCCATTTCAGACCCTTGCGCTCGTCCTGCGGAACGCCAGTACCTGTCATCAGAAACCAGCCTGTAGCAAACTGTGCTTGGGCATCACCACCGTTGGCTGCCAGTTCATACCAGAAAGCACACTCCTCCAGATTCTTCTCCACACCGTCGCCATTCCAAAAAGCTGCGCCAACGTTCTTCTGGCTCAATACATGACCTTGGAAGGCCGCTTCGCGATACCATAAAAACGCCTTGTGGTGATCACATTCGACACCGTCACCAAGATAATAGGCATTGGCCACATTCACCTGCGACAGCATATCACCCTTGTCTGCCGCTTTCATGTACCATTCGAAAGCCTTTTCTGCACTTTGCTCCACGCCTTTTCCGTGATAATAGCACTCGCCTACGTTGAAACAGCCATAAACATCGTCCAGCTCTGCAGCCTTCATATACCATTCAAACGCCAGTTCGAGACTAACCTTTACGCCAGTGCCACGCTCATAGCAGACACCAAGGTTATTCATCGCCTTGGTATCACCCTGATACGCTTTCTCGCGGTAATCGTCTGCTTTGTTCCTTTCCTTTGGCATTATGCTGTATCTTTGATGTCCTTCAGAAAATGTTCATACGATTGTTTTCTTGCTCACAGATTATATGCTTTTGTTTTGGCGACAAAGTTACGAAACTTTCCTCAAACTTTGCGCTCCTTTGCCGATAATTTGCCTAAATACATTTAAATCTGTTACCGATATGGTTGCGGAATGCAGAAATATCGCTATCTTTGCTGCCAAGTTTAGAGAATTATTAGGAATTATGGATATCGCAAAGGCATTTGAAGTTGCGTTTAATCGCAAGTTTGAGAAGAACTGGGAGAAGATCTATGTGGTAGTGGATATTCACGACACCATTTTGCGGGCCTGCTATGAGAATGAGGAGACCTACGACTACTATCCATATTCGAGGGAGGCCCTGCAGTTGATGACCGCCCGTGAGGATATCTGCCTGATTCTCTGGAGCGGATGCTATGCCGAGAAGATGGACGAGTATAGAGCGCGTTTTGCAGAAGAGGGCATTCGTTTCGACTATGCCAACGAGAATCCGGAAGTGGGTAACACAAGCTTTCAGAACTTCGAGGTGAAGCTCTATTTCAACGTGGGAATAGACGACAAGTTCGGCTTCGAGCCAGAAACGGATTGGGTTAAAGTGATTGAGGTATTAGGGAAATCAGTTCCTACATTTTGTCAATGATATAGTCAGCTCTCGCTTCTTCAAGTTCTTTTCTCGTTCCATTGCCCCAAGTAACGCCGCAAGTCTTGGTTCCGGCATTGGCTCCCATCAGAATATCTACGGCCATATCTCCTACCACAAGTGTCTGGCTGGCCTCGAACTGCATGGCTGTAAGCGTCTTTACCACCGGTTCGGGCTTGGGTTTTGCCTCCTTGACATCATCTGCCCCTATCAGATGCGAGATGTAATCGGCTATACCCATGTTGTGAGTCAGTTCTGTAAGAGAATTGTGTGAACGTGACGAGGCGATGGTCATTGTGAACCCTTTTTCCTTCAAGGTTTTCAAGGTTTTGACGACATTAGGAAAGGCTTCGGGCTTGAAGTTCTTAAGATTCTCATTGAAGATTCTGCGATAGGTCTCTGCACATCGGGGAATGAGTTCGTCCTGGACATCAGGGAACATCGCCTTGAAACATCCTGCCAGAGGCAGTCCTATAGTGGATGCACACTCCGCCTCACTACGATATGGAAGTTGCATTTCCTTGATAGTCATTTGCATTGTTGTTACGATATTCCGTCTGGTATCACCCAGCGTACCGTCAAAGTCAAATATAATCAGTTTTATGGAGGGATCCTGGTCCCCGCCACCACTTGACGACTTATACTGATACTCTCCGATACGCTGCTTTAGTTTGGGGTAATATCTTCCCACTTGCTCCTTGTAGTCAAGGTATTCCTGTCCAAAGTCCTGCTCCAGCCGCTTTTCCTCGCTGCGCACTTGCAGAGTGAGCAGAATCACTTCTATGAGAGCGATAAACAGGGGCCATACAGACCAAAGCCATATAAGAATACCTATATCATAGATGTAGATGCCTACAAGCATTGGATTACGACACAGACGATACGGCCCATCTGTCATCAGATGCTTTGTGCGAGGCGCCACCTCATGACCATAGGCATCGAAGGGATTCCCCATACCAACAATGCGCATATAGACAATACTGTAGATGCTGAGTGCCAGTCCGCAGACGGCGAGCAACACAGCCATTCCGCACTGCAAGGCAGAGTCAGGAATGTATGGCCGTTCACGACAGGATACCAGCCACATCAGAGCAGGAATGCCAATCACAAAGATAAGCAGGCCCAAGAGATAGCCGAAGATATGTGATTTATTCTTATGCATAATACCTGAAATCATTTAAATGGGCAAAAATGCCGAAGGGCAAAAAGGGCGTTGTTTAAACTTCATAAGCACACTAATTCTGCTGCAAATGTACGAATAAAATCGTAACCAATGAATTTTTTAAGCAGAAATCTTTTAAAAACTCCCACTTTCGGCAAAAAAAACATTCTTTTGCGCTCATTTAATCGTTTGGGGCGATTTCCCTCATCGTTAGGGTGGTTTTTCCCCTCAAAACCTTGGTTTTCTCACAAAAAGCGTTAATATATAGAATAAATAGATGCAACCAATCTCTTTTTTTATTAAATTTGTCCCAGAGTTAAATTATTAAGATGGAAACTATAGACCTAAACAGGTTGAAAGTAGTTCTGGCTCGCATGGCTGATCGGCATTGTCTATGCCAGGCTTGTCATCGAGTTCTTGGTGTTGGTAATAAAATGCTTAATTGGTGAAAATGCTTTAAACGATAACCGTAACATATAATCATTATGCGTATGAAAACAAAGACTTTTATTGCAGTCATCGCAATGGTATGCGCTGCTTTTTCCGCATGCTCCGACAAAGACAACAACATTAGCCCAACCATCCACAACCCTACGCCCAAGGAGCAGTGGGGGCCGACGGCCAAGGGTGCCGATTTCACCGTGCCCCAGCTTCCCGACCTCTTCGTCAACTACTGGGAGTACAGTTATAGCGTGGAGGACAACGCCAACTTGGCCCTGAAGATCTCTGGCCAGTTCCCCAGCTGCCGCTACTTCAGCTTCAGCACTTACAACGATGAGAACGGCGAGGTCATCAGCGGTATGTCCGACTTCGAGATGGTGCCTGATGACGGTTGCGTGAACCCCTTCGTGCAGACCTCCAAGGCTAAGAACACTTTTACGGTATATATAGTCCCCGCCACCACTACCGACGCGCAGATTTCCAAGCTGCCCAGTCAGAACATTATT
This sequence comes from Prevotella sp., assembly GCA_017650905.1. Classification (GTDB taxonomy): domain Bacteria; phylum Bacteroidota; class Bacteroidia; order Bacteroidales; family Bacteroidaceae; genus Prevotella. The sequence continues at coordinate 45,650 of JAGCDZ010000019.1, forward strand.
CGGCTGGGCGCCGGCATCCGCAAAGCCTGCCTCATCATCCGCGAGTACTTAGGCATTGACGAGTTTGGCGGCGTGGAGCTACCCGCCATCCAGGCCTACGACATGACCACCATGCAGGAAGTGCCGGCACCTCTTCGCGGCACCAGCAACATGTGGCGCGATCCCGCACCCTTCCAGCCCCAGTGGTTCGATGCCGAGACTGACGTGCCCTTTATGCTTGCTCCCCGTGGCAGCTTCTATCCCAACAATGCCACCGACTACCTCTACTGCCGCACGGCCATCGAGGACAATCAGGTGATGACTTGGAGCTTCATCCCCGCCCCTTATCCAAAGAAGGTGGAGGACTACAAGAGTGCTCCCTGCCGCTACTGGTCGATGTGCTTCGGCACCCAGCTTGACACCCGTTCCTACTACTCCGTCTATGACGAGCAGGCCAATGTGCCCGACGGCGAGAAGGTGACCTTCGTGCTCTGCCTAAAGCAGAACCCGCGCCTGACCGAAATTGAGGCATACGTCGCCAAGGCCAAGGCTGCCGGACAGTACATCAACCTCATCGTTTGGGACCGTGAGCGTCCCTCGTATTTTGGCCCAGAGACACCTATCGGCAATTGCATCACTGTGATGTACCGTAACATCCTGCCCAATAAGGAGTGGGAGCACTCTATGTCGAACATGACGCCCACGCCCTATGGCGACCCCGTCACTTCCGCACGCAAAGACCCCGAACACATGCAGGCACATCTTGCCCTCGGTGAGTACGGCCCACGTGGAACGAAGGTCAGTACGGAGGAGTTTTTGAAGTAACCGAAATGTCGAAATATCGAAATCCCGCAAAAAAACCATGGAAATCAGGAATGCCCACTTTTAATGTTTTTTACGTGTAAAAAAGGGGCATAAAAAGAGCGGTAGATTCCATCAAGGAGTTGAGTTTGCCGCTCTTGATTAGAATTGATGCCCAGCTGACAGGAAACCTTTTTATTTGAAGATTTTTTGGGCGAACATTGTCAGGTAGATACGCCAGTTGCGCCAGATATGGCCGCCGTCGGTCTCTACATATTCATATTGATAACCCTTTGAATCCCAGTAGTTTCGCAGGTCTACCGTGCTCTGATACAAGAAGTCGGTTTTACCCATTCCCATCCAATAGAGCTTAGGCTTGCTGCCGAACAGTTTTGCTGACTGCTGGGCGAAGTTGGGGTCGGCCTTGATCTGATCGGCAAACGAAGAACCCTGGCCCAGATGCAGACCGGCAGAGAAGAGTCCGTAGTAGTCGAATGTAGTGGGGTAGAGCAGACTCACGTGGAAGGTGTGACCGCCACCCATCGATAGACCACAGATGGCTCGCCCGGCACGACTCTTCACCGTGCGGTAGTTCTTGTCCATATAGTTCACGATATCCATGAAGCTCTCGGGAATCGAGGCCACGGCAGGGTTCTTGGGACCCGTACCGCCATCTCGGAAACCAGGTGTGTACATACCGAATGACCACTCGCCGGGGGCAGCCTGACAGTTGGGGTTGCCGTTCGGCATCACCACGATCATCGGCTTGGCCTTACCAGTGGCAATCAGGTTGTCGAGGATTTGGGCAGCCCGACCGAGTTCACTCCAGGCATTTTCGTCGCCACCGGCACCATGTAGCAGATAGAGTACGGGATACTTGCCTCCCTTGTCGTAGCCGGCTGGTGTATAGACTGTCATTCTGCGCTGCATTTTCAGCGTAGGACTGTTGTACCAAACCTTCGAGAGATTGCCGTGAGGCACCTCGTTCACTTTATACAAATCACCCTTGTCACCCTTCTCGTTGCTGACGATGAAGATGTTGGTGAATGATACAATGTCGCGGTTCACGTAGATATTCGAAGGATCCTTCACGCCAGTCATTCCGTCAATGTTGAAGGTATAGCTGTACATCTCAGGAGCCAGCTTGTCGGTGGTATAGCTCCACACACCATTGCGACCCTCCTTCATGGCAGCCGCACCCGAGCCGGCCAGGAAGTCACCAGCTACTTCCACCTTGACGGCCTTGGGGGCATAGAGGTTAAATGTCACTGTGCCGTCCTGGTTGACGACGGGAGACTGAACACTGGCACTGTTGAAGAGTCTTTCTTGTGCCGAGGCTCCGAGGCATACCATTGCCAGAGCCATTATTATCATTGACTTTCTCATTTTCCTAAAACTATAAATTATAAACAATAAACTATATACTCCAAACTCCCAAATCACCTCCTCAGCAAATTCATCTGAACCTCAGGCTTCATCACATCGTGGGCCTTGGTCATGAACGACTTGGCAGGAGCGGTGAGCGTGGCTTTGATGTCCTGAGAGGAAGCACCGATGAGGAACTGGTATTCACCCTCGGCAACCACCCATGCAGAAGAGGCCTCGTCGAACGATGCTAACTCGGGAGCCGTGATGCTCAGGGTGAGCGTCTCGCTCTCGCCGGGCTTCAGCAGCTTGGTCTTGGCAAAGGCCTTCAGTTCCTTTGCAGGCTTGTTGGCTGCCTTGTTGTCTGGTGCGGAGATATAAAGCTCCACGACTTCCTTGCCCTCAAATCCGCCTGTATTCTTCACGGTGACGGTTACGTCGTAGATGTCGTTCTTCTGGGCAATCTTCGCATCGCTGTATTCGAAAGTGGTATAGCTGAGGCCGAAGCCGAAGGGATAGCTCACGGGCACCTCGAACGAGTCGAAGTAACGATAGCCTACATAGATATCCTCCTCGTAGTCGGTATAGTCCACATTCTTCTTGTTACCCTTCTGACCTTGGTTCAGCATATCGATCTTCGGATCCTCGTCGATGGGGAAGTTCTTCGAGCTGTAGGCATCGGTGAACTTGATGGGCCACGTCATCGTAAACTTACCCGAGGGCGACTGCTTGCCGCTAAGTACATCGACCACGCTGTTGCCGCCTTCCTGACCAGCCTGCCATGCACAGAGAATAGCATCGGGCAGTTCCTTCCATGAAGCGGTCTCAATCACACCACCAATATTCAGCAGTACAACCACCTGCTTGCCAGCTTTGTGATAGACGTCGCACACCTGCTGGATGAACTTCATCTCAGAGTCGTTGAGATTGAAGTCGGCAGACTTACGGTCGAGGAATTCACCAGAGATTCGTCCAATGGTGATGATAGCCACGTCGGCCTGTACAGCCTGAGCCGTTAGTTCCTCAGCGGTGAACTGCTTCTCGGCGGGCAGATTGCCGGGCATGAAGCTGGCTAGCATGGCAGCCTGCTTATCTTTCTTGGCCAGTTCGTCGATAGCTTTCTTCTGAGCCTCTTTGGCTGCGGCGATATATTGCTCGTAGGCCGTCTTGATTTCGTCAGAAACGGTGTAGCCGCCATTCTTCAGGCCGTCGAGCAGCGACACCACATAGGCATGGTTCACATTACCCGAACCTGTGCCACCGGCAATGAAATCGTATGACGTGCAGCCGTAGAGGGCCACGTTCTTCACGTTCTCCTTCAGAGGCAGGGTCTCGTTGTTCTTCATCAGCACCATACCCTCGGCAGCCGACTGGCGGGTGACGGCTGCATGCGCTTTCAGATCGGGTTTGTTCGAGAACTGATATCCCTGGAATCGCGGACTCTTCTCCACGAGGTTCAGGGTGCGCTGTACGCTGCGGTCGAGGTCGGCCACATCGAGTTTGCCGCTCTTCACACCAGCCACAATCGAGTCGAACTGCTCGTTCTTACCGGGCTGCAGCATGTCGTTACCGGCCCACATTTGCTTGGCGCCGTCCTTGCCGCCGAACCAGTCGGTCATCACCGTTCCCTCGTAGCCCCACTCATCGCGCAGGATGGTTTCTACAAGGTCCTTGCTCTCGGAGGTATAGACACCGTTAATATAATTATAGGAGGTCATCACCGTCCAGGGTTTGCTCTCCTTGATAGCAATCTCGAAACCCTTCAGGTAGATCTCGCGCAGGGCACGCTGCGAGATGTGTGCATCGGTATTCATGCGGTTGGTCTCCTGGTTGTTGGCAGCGAAATGCTTGATGCTCGTGCCCACGTCGTTCTTCTGTACACCTTTGATATAGGCCGAAGCGGTCTTACCAGCCACCACGGGATCCTCGGAATAGTACTCGAAGTTTCGGCCGCAGAGGGGGTTACGCATGATGTTGAGGGCAGGCGCCAGCAGCACGTCGGCACCATACTCCTTCACCTCCTCACCGATGGCCTGACCAACTTCCTCTACCAGTTTCTGGTTCCAGGTTGAGGCCAGCAGTGTACCAATGGGGAAGTGGGTGCAATAATAAGTAGCAGAGTCGCCTTCGCGAGTGGCGTCGATACGGAGTCCAGCAGGACCGTCAGCCAGCACCACGGCAGGGATGCCCAATGAATCGAGAGGATAGGTTGTGCCGGCAGCACCAGGCACGAGACTCTGTGTGGCACCGATTACGGCATCGTCGCCGGAGAATCCAGCCATACCCACACCGATCACGAAATGGGCCTTGTCCTCGAGCGAGAGCTTCGACATCACTTCTTCCTGATTGATAGTGTTCTTAGTCACTTTGTCGGCAGTTGTACAGCCCACCATGAGGGCAGCCATGCCGAGGGCGAAAAACATTAGCTTCTTCATAGATATCTTGTTTTTAATATTTTGTATCATCTGATTATTTGAACAATAGTGGTGTAAATTCTGAGAGATAAATGCGCCAGTTGCGCCAGATATGACCACCATCGGTCTCTAAATAGGTGTATTTATGCTTCTTCGAATCGAGATAGGCGCGCAGGTCGTTGTTGTTCTTGTATAAGAAGTCGGTCTTGCCGATGCCTATCCAGAACAGCTTGGGATTCTTCGCAAACAGTTGGTCGATCTTGCCGTTACGGTCAGCGTATATCTCAGGATGTCCGTTGGGATCGGGCTGCTGTTGGTCCACGGCGGCAGAGAATAGCCCGACGTAGCCAAACATATCTGGATTGTTGATGCTGATGAAGAGGCTGTGGAAACCACCCATCGACAGTCCGGCGATGGCGCGATGGGCCTTGTCCTTCTTCACGCGGTAAGTCTTCTCGATGAATTTCACCACATCGGGGAAGGCGGTCTCAAACGAGCCCTCCATCGTCTTGGGGAGCATCATCGTCGGCACTGTGAAACCCTCGGATGTCTCGCCCGGACAAGCCTCCTGCGAGATGTTGCCGTTGGTCATCACCAGAATCATGGGCTCTGCCTTGCCTTGGGCAATCAGGTTGTCCATAATCTGGGCAGCACGGCCGAGCTCACTCCACGCATTCTCATCGCCACCGATTCCGTGCAACAGATAGAACACCGGATACGTCTTGCCACTAGTCTCGTAGCCGGCAGGGGTATAGACCGTCACGCGACGCGTCAGACTTGCCGTGGGACTCTCGTACCAGACCTTGCTCACGGTACCGTGAGCCACCTTGTTCACCTTATAAAGGTCGGTACGGGCATTGCCGCCGATGAGCAGCACACTGAACAGATTGTTGATGTCGCGGATGTTATAGACGTTCAACGGGTCGATAATCTTCACGCCGTCCACAATCATATTATAGGTATAAAGCTCGGGTTGGAGTTTGTCGGAGGTGAAGCTCCACACGCCCTGGGCGTTCTTTACGAGATCCGCCACGCCTGGGGTGTCGTAGGTGTTTCCTTGGTATTCTACTTTCTTCGGTGGCAGGAAGTCGCCTGTGATCTGCACTTTCTGAGCCTCGGGGGCCACTAGATTGAAAGTCACAGTGTTGTCGGCATGTACATCAGGCGAAGCCACTTGCGGGACCTGTCCCCAGCTTAGGTTCTGCTGAGCTTGTGCTGTCATACCTGTCAGGCAGAGAACAGCCAAAATCATTAGTTTTCTCATCATTTTTATACGCTTTAGTTATTAGATGTTGCAAAGATACGAAAAAATGAGTGAAAAACCAAAATTTTTCGTTTTTTATTGTGCTTTTGTCAAAATATCATGGTAAAATTGAGATACGGATTTGTGTTGTGCCGTCTGACGAAGACAATGGCGGATGAAGAGGTAATCAATTCCCGGCCATCCTGTCTTGTCTATTATTTCGTTGTTGCTTACGATTTGGCCATCGGGAGAGATAATACAGAAGGGATCAGGTATGACTTTGCTGAGCCCCATAGTTTTGCACAGAGCCAGAAGCCTGTCTATGCGACTTGACACATTGCAAAAATAATGCTCACCCTGAGGCCAGACACCATAGCGCAGTAATCTGGCGTATGATACATAGGCGCCGTCATTGGGTTTGGGGAGATATGTATATATAGTAATCCAAATAATGTCAAGATCTGTCAGTTCATGCTGTAATGGCAACACTGCATTATTGATTAAATCAGGGGAGAAATTCTTCCAAAAATGTATGAACAAGGTATGCCCCCGATAGCGCTCACGCAGTGTCTGTACAATCAGTGTGTCAGGTATCCCCTGCAGGAAAAGAGTGTCACAATCAAACGATGTCTCTGCCAGACGGTCTCTCTCCTTACGGTAAATGTCCTGCCACGCCAAAACCAATTGCCTATAAGCTGGTGGAAGATTCGCTAATTGATCAGATATTTCATCAGGATTGAGCAAAAGAAAGTCATCCATTTGTTGCCTTAACTTCCAAAGTTTCTTCTCATTGGCAACGAAGTCGGGAAGTAGTGTGCTGACATTGTTGTTGTTCTCAATCAAAAAGATAAAATCCGGACAATACAGTTGCTTGGGATTGTTGATAAGCTGTTTATAGGTGTTCACTTCTGCTATCACGGCATCACGCTGCCAGTCTATCAACTGCTTTTGGGCTTCAGGAGACACTTTTGCCTCTTTTTCTAATTCATTCGATGGGTAATAACGGATGATCTGGGCTGTTTTCAATTGCCCGTACAATCTGACCAGTTCCTTCATGGCTGGCGACCACTGCTGTTCCACTTTCATGGTGTCGAGTGCAGCTATCCGCAATTCCAGCTGTTTGGTGGGCAGCATGTCTCGGATTTCTATAAAACGCTCATATTCCTTCTTGTCGTGAAATAGTGTTTTGAAATTCTGTTCGTCGAAATCCAAACGATACCAGAACAAATGCTGGTTCAGTTCATTGGCCAGTTGTGCCAGCGGACCTTTGGTCACGAAGAGATTGGATGCCAAATTGGCTTTCTTGTGAAGACGCCGATAAGCCAGTTCACGTATATTGACATAGATTTCGGTCTCTGTGCCGGGCCCTACATAGGCAATCCCCCGTGAATCTTCCAGCAGCAGTTCAAGCATAACTGGCGTGACATGGGCGACTGGTAACCGAAATGTAAAATCACCTGATGGCGTCACCTCTGCACAAAGTGTGTCACAATGACGGCCCGGCCATGTGCCTGTATGGCCTATTATCATGGTGATCTGACTACCCATACCCGGCCGATATTCCAACAGATGACCTTTGACCGTTGCCCACCCGAAACGATAGTCCACAGCGGGTAGCGTGTCTTGTACTACCATAAGCTTAGTCAGCTGCTCTTCTACGCCTTTTGGCAGTTTGAGGGGAGGCAATGGGCTGCCGTCCAGACGAATACCAAACAGTCCATAATTGTAATACAACGGATCGATCATGTCTACTTCTGCCACATCAGCAGGTAGCGACGGGAACACCAATTTTATGGCCGACTGCCTGATTACTTCTTCCTTGAATATCTTCGGCTCATCTAACTGAAGGTTATAGTCTGAGATAATCTGGCGGAGAGGATAAGTGCGTCCTTTCATATCGCGCAGACAGGTTTCGCGACTGAAGAATAAGAGGTTTCTATGCCACAGGACAAACAAGTCGATTACCGTTGCCGTATCAGTCATTGTCACAGAATCTATACGCAGAAGCCTTGAAGAATTCTGATATAGAAAAGCCGGTTTTTCAATGACGCGAGCTGAGGCCAAAGATTGTGCGAATGCAGAGACTGTCAGGAATGACAGAAGTAATAATCTTTTCATCATCGATTCTATTTTTAGTCATTATTATAGTTGACGGTCAACACGAAATAACCATCGGTTATCCTACCCATGTGGTCACGGGCGGGCATCCATCGCGGCATCTGTTCCACCATCTTAACGGCCTCACGGTATGCTTCTCCATCACCACTAACCAATCCTATGTCGTCGATAGTTCCATCCTTTCTGATATGGAACTGCACATAGGCTTGCTTGCCAGCCACAGGTGCTCCCTCCTGCAAGGTCTGCGTCACATGCTGCTGAACGTATGTTTTCAACGCTTCCATTCCACCAGGAAACTCCGGACTCTGATAAAGACTATGATATTCGTTTAGATGTACATTATTCACGTAGTTAGCAGAATCGGGAAGGTCGCTGATTTCTTCTTGGGCTATTGTCATTTCTTGTTGGATTGGGGTTGAGATTCCCGTCTTTGTCGTTAGGGACTTCAAATTTTCTTCCCTCGGTTCTACGGTTTCTTCTGTTACTATCTTTGGCACGGGCACTTTAATCTCTTCCACCATCTTTTCAACGGTCTCATTCAGCTTGGGGGTGGCGAAGGCCGTGAGGACAACCAATGTCACAGGAAGGATATAGAGCACCTTACTCCGCAGCCAGGGATTCGACTTCGGGTGGTTCATCATATAGAGACGCTTCTTGATGAGACTGTGGTTGAAGTTGTTGGCAAAGGCATAGGAGGTGTTTGCCAAGGCTTTCTTCACTAACAGATTCTGATAGTTGCGCAGCGAAATGCCCTGTTGAAGCACATGGTCGTCGGCCTCGTATTCATGGACATCACGCAGGCTGCTACCCAAAAGATAGACAATGGGATTCCACCATTGCAGAGTTTCTACCAGTGTCAACAATAGGATATCGAACGAGTGCCGGCAGAAGATGTGTGCTTTCTCGTGCAGCAGGATTTCACGGCAACCATCTGCCAAATAATCGTTCTCGCTGATGACAATATTTCGCATCCAACTGAACGGCGCGACATCGTTGATGTGACAATATACGGTCGCCTCGCCCTGCTTCTCCTTCCATAGGCATCCACCACGAATCTGTTTCCCGATCCTGAACAGTTGCCAGAGTCGGATAACAAAAGCTGCGGCTACACCTATCATATATATAAAAGTAATAAGGGTCAACCATGATAAGGATTTGAAAGCGTCTACTGGCGAATGAGGCTCAGGGGTTTCTGCATCCTGTAGTATCAGCATGATCCGATGATGCACATCATAGACTACCGGTTGTTCTGCAATGGCTAATGAAGGAAAATCGCACAAGGGCAACACCAAAGCCAGCATGAGGATGGTGAGCAGTGTGACACGGTTCATTCTGAAGAAACTTTCTTTCCTCAACATCAGCGTGTATGGCAGATACAAAAGCGTCAGTACAAGAGCCGATTTCAGCGAGTAGACAAGCAGTGAAATCATATCTTCTCCTCCTCTTTAATCTGATCTATCAATTCCTGAATTTCCTCGGCTGTCAGATGTTCCTCCCTGACGAAGAAACTGAACATCGACTTAAAGCTGTTGCCGAAGAAGTCATCCTTCACTTCCTCCATCACCTGACGACGGTATTTTTCCTTCGTGATAAGGGGTGAATAGATGAGCAACTTGCCTGTGCCTTTCTTATACTCTATGAACCCCTTCTGAGTCAGGATCTTCAGGAAGGTGGCTATGGTGGTGTAGGCTGGCTTCGGATCTGGGTATTGCGCCAGGATATCATTGACGCAGGCTCCCCGATCAAGGCTCCACAGGATGTTCATCACCTGCATCTCGCTTTTAGTCAGTGTCTGTTGTTTCATACCATTTGGTTTTGATGACGGTGACAAAATTACTAAAATCTTAGAAATCTAACTCTTTAGTAATTATAAATATCTCCCAAATCCCGAATCTTTAACGTTCATTTTTAGTAATTCAGGCTTGGTTATTAGAAATTAACTAAAAATACTATTAAATCTGGCGGCAAAGGTACATGTTATTACCTTTTTTTCGTATATTTGCAGCGAAAATAATAAATATAACATGGAATTATGAAGAGGATTATCACATGCTTACTGGCTACATTGGGGCTCTCGACAGCCTGTGGCCAACAGAATTTCGAGAATGTAGAGGTTAAGGGTTTTTCAGAACTGATGGGGAATCCCAGTGTCGTACTTCTTGATGTGCGTACTGCTGCTGAATATGCGGAGGGACATATCGAAGGGGCTATCAACATCGACCAGGCTCAGGGCGATTTCATTGAGAAAGTGAAGGCTGCCATATCTACAACGAAGAAGGTTGCCGTTTATTGCAGAAGTGGCCGTCGCTCAGCTAATGCCGCTAACAGACTGGCTGCCGAAGGCTATCAATGCGTGAATCTGAAAGGCGGTATCCAGGCTTGGAAAGAGGCAGGTATGCCTGTGACTAACGAGGCTTATGAGGTGGACATTTTCAAGACGAAGAGCGGAAAGACCGTGAAGTTCCATGCGCTCGTGCATGCCAGCATCCGCATTGAGTACGATGGCAAGGAGATTGAAATCGACCCGGTGACCAAGTTGGGTAACAAGGTCATAGACTATGCCGCCATGCCCAAGGCAGATTATCTTTTTGTGACTCACGAACACGGTGATCACTTCAACCAGGATGCCATCAAACTGCTGACAGGCGAAAAAACGCAGTTGATTATGAATAAGCGATGTGCAGATATGTATGGCTCTGGCAAGGTGATGGCCAATGGTGACAAGATGCAGATAGCTGATGACTTTATGGTAGAGGCTGTTCCTGCCTATAATATAAGCGAGGGCCGTACCCAGTTCCATCCGAAGGGACGTGACAATGGTTATATCCTGACCATCGACGGTCTGAGAATCTATATTGCCGGTGACACGGAAGATATACCCGAGATGTCGTCTGTCAAGGACATTGATATCGCTTTCCTACCCTGTAACCAACCCTATACGATGACTACTGAACAGCTGGTGAAGGCCGCAAGGACGGTTAAGCCCAAGGTGCTGTTCCCTTATCATTACGGCCAGACCGATGTAAGCGGCGTTCCCTCTCAACTACAGAGTGACGGTATCGACGTGAGGATCAGACACTACGAGTGATCTCATAGTCGCATTCTTCGCCATATCCAGTTTGGAATAAGCCTCCAGAAAAAGGTCATGACACGATAGCGGGCATCAATCACCCGTACATGACGCTTGCGGTAGATGCTGTGGACGATGCTACGGGCCACAGCATCTGGTTTCATGAGCATCGGGTATTTGAAAGCACCGCTGAGCAATGCCGTATCTACAAAACCGGGACGAATATCAGTGAAGCAGATGTCCAGATTACGCTGACGGGATTGTTGCTCTAAGGCTTGGAGATAGGTAGCTTGCAGGGCTTTGGTGGCAGAGTAGGCTGGGGCAGGGCCAAGGCCTTTTGTTCCGGCGATAGATGTGATGGCAGCGATGTGTCCTTCGCCTTGTTGTGCGAAGTATCTGTATGCCGTGCCAATCATCCTTGTGAAGCCCACAGCGTTTGTATCCATAGTGCTCAGTTCGATGTCTGCCTCCAGTGTCCGGTTCTGTTTGCCGATACCTGAGGCATGGAAGTAGAGATCCATCCCTCCGAGCCGACTGATTAGTGATAATAGCTGTTCTCCGGCATCTGGCTGTGTTATATCGATGGTCATGATTTCAACACGTTCGGGAGCGGTAGCTTTCAGTTCTTGTAGCGGCTCTTCGCGCCGTGCGGCTACGCCAAGATACCAGCCGTCGGCAATTAGCAGGCGTGCCACCTCCATTCCTATACCAGAACTGGCTCCGACAATGATTGCTTTCTTATTCATAAGCCGCAGTTGATTCATTCCCTCACTCATAATGTACTACAAAGTCGCGTACCAGACGGAATACAGGTTCGTAGCTATCGAAGCGAACAGTCTTGTACGTATCGAAGATGGTGTGGTAATACTGGAAGGCATCACCCTTCTCGTTCTCCAAGAAGATGCAAGGCACATGTCGCGTGGCAAAGGGATAATGGTCGCTGTTGGCCGCTAAGTCGCCACGATGCAATGACTGGAAGTGGTGTTTCTCTGAATTGATTTTCTCAAATAGCGAGAAGCCACGCATACCCTCATCGCTCACCTCGCAATACTGATTGGGATTGTTGTCTCCAATCATATCTATATTAAAGAGGTATTTGATCTGTTGGAGCGGCACAATCGGGTGCTCTGCATACCAGGTGGAACCGCGCAGATTGGCATCCTCGCCTGAGAAGGCAATGAAGTACATATCGTAAGGCGGACGGTTCTTGGTATAATATGCTGCCAGCGTCACGATGGCAGCAGTACCTGAAGCATTGTCGTTGGCTCCTGCATAGAAGATTTTCTTGCCCAGATTGCCCAGATGGTCGTAATGCGCTGTAAAGACATAACAGCTGTCGTGTCGCTGACCGGCGACCTTGGCAATGACGTTAAAGCACTCGTAGTCTTTCAAGAACTTGTTGTCCACCTTGACGCGAATATTCTTAACTCCCTCAATAGCCTCAGGGGTGACCCAAATGATGGGTTTGTCTACCACTTTCTCGCCGTAGGCCTTATAGAATTTGATAGGTGAGGTCCAGGTTTGGAGGAGTCCCGCATTGTTGCACTCCCCGGCTTTTTGGAGGCGGGAGAAATCCTTGCGGCGTCCATATGAAAACCAGAAATCGCAGCATACCAAGGCATTTTCATATTCGGGCTTCTGCAGATCGGCATACATGCGTTCGGCATCGAAGTTCAAGGTGTCGACATGGTAAACGGGGAACTCACCGTGCACGCCAGGGGAATACTCCCGCATAGAGAAATCAATGCCCGCACGGAGCTCCTTGCCATCTGCCCACATCTTCATCTTGCCGCAGAACGTGTTGATATCCAACTTGAAGGGCTGAAGGATTACCTCATCCACGCCTGCTTTCTCAAATTCCTTCTGCAGGAATTTCCCGGCCTTGTTGGCACCGTTCTTGGCATAGCCGCGCCCCTGATACTTAGCGGAACTCAGTTCCTTTATTACCCGTTTGTAATGCGTCAGATCCTGTGCACCTGCTTGTATGCTGGCCAGTGCCAGAAACATGATAATAATAGTCCTGTTCATATGATATACCTTCGTTTACTATTCTTGATATGATTCACTCGGCAAAGATACGAACTTTTCATGAAATTATAATGTGTTTTTGAGGAAAAATGAAAAGGGAAAGAATAATCTTTTCTTAGATTTTCTTGGTACTTACGGATATTATTCGTATCTTTGTGCCAAATTAATGACAATTATACAACTATCGCTTATGAAACGACTATTACTTATCCTATCTTTTGTTTGCTTTGCCATTTCAACTTGGGCAGGACGGATTAGTCGCGATCAGGCACTTCACAAGGCCCAACAGTTCCTTAGTCAAAAGGGATTGCCAAGTTCGCTCACATCTGCGGAAACACAGATGTCGCGTCATCGTGCACAAGGTAGCATCCAGCCTGACTACTATTATATATTCAATGCTGGCCAGAATCAGGGCTTTGTCATCGTGAGTGGCGATGACCGCACACCAGAGATTCTGGGTTATTCTTTATCGGGCTCGTTTGATATAGATAATTTGCCCCCAGCTATGGAGGCTTTGCTAAATCACTATTCTGAAGAAATGCGGCAGATTCAGGAAGGCAGGGCTGTCGCCGCCGTCAGAAGAGCTTCTCATCCATCAGTTTCTCAGATGATGACAGTGAAGTGGAATCAGGGAGATCCTTATAACCGAAAAACGATGACGGGCTATTATACCGATGGCAAACCATTTCAGTGTGTAACAGGTTGTGTTGCCACTGCGATGGCTCAGGTATTGTATCACCAGCATTTTGTTGATAAGACACAAGCAGAGATTCCCGGCTATCAGAATCCGCTCATTTATAAGGAAGGAACCGGCTATATGAATGCTGTCCCGGCTGGCTCAGTCTTGGATTGGGGTAATATGGTGGATTCGTATAATGGTAAAGAGACAGAAGCGCAGAAGGATGCGGTTGCTTCACTGATGATGTATTGCGGCGTCGCTGTACATATGCAATACGCTTATGAGGAGAGTTCTGCAAGTGTGTCAGATATACCTGAAGCCCTTAAGACATATTTTGGCTATAGTCGAGGTACCCGTTATGTCACCCGTTCCTCGTATTCTGTTGACGACTGGGATAATCTGATCTATAATGAGATTGCTTCAGGCCGGCCTGTCATCTATGGCGGACTCGACAAAAATAATGGTGGCCACGCTTTCATCCTGCATGGTTACGATGGCAATGGAAGATATGCCATCAACTGGGGCTGGGGTGGCTATCAGGACAACTATTTCATGCTTGATGATTTGACACCCCCAAGTCAGGGAACAGGTGGAGGCAGTGGAGGTTATAATTACGACCAGGATGCTGTGATTTACCTGACCAAAGAAGACGGCACATTCAAAGAGGATGTTATTGCAACTGTTTCTGGTGCAGCAGTAGGTGATGTGGATTTTGATAGCTTTGTTATCCCTACTGGTCAGAACTATCAGGCATCGCGTAATAATAAAGGTGGGTGCATTTTAGGAATGGCCTTTACATATACCAGTGATTTGGCTAATGTTTATGCTTTTGATTTGGGGTATGGCATCCAGAATTCTGATGGCAATCTCATGGGTGATGTGGTTGCTCTCAGACAAAAATGGGATTTGAAGCAGGGTCAAAACCGTACGACAGCCACTGGAACCAGTAATTTTGCTCCTAGTTTATCAGAAGGGACTTATTATATCAAGGCATATAGTCGCGAAAACGGTACTACGGATTGGAGTGTGTGCAAGGATGCAGACAAGTTCGCCGTTAAAATGGTGGTCTCGTCTTCTGCCATGAAATTTGAAGTGGTGGATATATCAACACCCGATCCAGAGCCGCAGCCAGAGGTTACTCAGGCTGAATTGGATGAACTGGCAGGACTCTATGCTGCACAGAAGACTGCTATTAATGACAAGAGGACTGCGCTGGCATCCAACGATGCAAAATTGTCTGCTATTTCTCAGGCATTGTCGCAGAAGTATGCTGAGATTGAAGCACTCCAAATAATAAGTGCAATAGAAAATAAGTTGAATAGTGAGTATCTGACTACCGATGAGAAGAAAACCTATCATGATGAGTTGGAGGCCCTCAAGAACAAACGTGAGCCCTTGTTTTCTGAATATACGATTGCGAATGAGGAGTTGTTATCACTTCTAACCAAGAGCGCTTCGCTGATGTCGACACTTAACAACTTATTGACTACTCTATTTATGGAAGCGGCAAAAGTGTCGTCCATCACGACAACAGCGGAATTGACTGCCTCGCAAACGACGTTAGCAGATATTACCACGCAGCAGTCTGACTGTAATGTCGCTGCAGAAACCGCGAAGATAACCGTTTTGGAAACGAGGGTGGCAACTATCTCTGCAACGGAGGTGGAGAACGGACTGTTAGCCCTCGAAAGTACCATTGACGCTGCTATGGAGGCAGGACTGGAAGCCTATGAAAAGCAGCAGGCAGAGAAGCTGGCCAAGGCTAAAGAAGATTGTCAATTGGTTATTAACAGCCTCGAAGAGGTGATCAATGCGCACAAAGGTTATTGGGCTGTACTGAAAGATGCTCAAGACGAGCTGAAGGCCAAGATGACGGAGATCAGTGATGTGATAGCGGCATTGAAAGACCAGTATGCTGATATTGAGCAGAAACTTCAGGAACTGATTGCCAAACAGTCATCGACGCATGCCGGTAATGATGTGATAGCCAATCTTCAGGAACGCCTGAAATCGCTGTCCGATAACCTTGCAACGCTTGAATCGCAATATCAGCAAATGTCCGACATGATAGCGCAGGTGGGAGACAATTTGGAGCCTTACGCCGCACTGATTGAGAAGGCTACCAATGCCCGCGATAAGATACAGGAATTGCTGCCATCCGCCACTGCGGCCGACGATGTGGAGCGTATGACGGAATTGGCGGATCTCACTGCCAACGAACTGTCGACAGATGGTGCCAATTTCTATAACCAGTACGCCGATGGTTACGACACGGTGTTGAAGAACCTGAATACCTATATTGGCAATATTAATTACGTCTACACGGAGGCCAATAACCTCGAGGCGGATGTTGAGTATGAAACAACCAGTATTCAGCGTGTAGCTATCGACGAATCAAAGGTTTGGGGACGTTACGATATGAAGGGCAATCGTGTTGACAGCACTTACAAGGGTGTGCAGATCATCAGGTTGAAGAATGGTAAGACCATAAAGTTAAACAATAAATAAACAGTATTAATTCATTAAAACATTCGATTATGAAAAAGTTTATTTTGACGATGGTATTGTCCATCACCGCAAGTGTTTTTACCGCTCAAGCACAAGATGTGATTACTAATCCTGTCGCTGCTCAGGCCCAGCAAGAAGCCATCAAGGCCCAGAAGGAGGCTGAAAAGGCTCAGAAGGCTGCTGAAAAAGAAGCCAAGAAGCAGCAGAAGGCTATCGAGAAGAAAGAAAAGGAAGCTAAGAAAAAGGAGAAGGAAAGACAGAAACGTGAAAACGCTGTAAAGAAGGCTAACAAGGCTGCCAAGGATGCAGAGAAAGCTCAGGAAAAAGCCCAGAAGGCTGCTGAGAAGGCTGCCGAGAATCCTGGCGACCTGAAGCTTCAGGCCAAGTCGCAGACAGCTGCCGCTAAAGCCTCAAAAGCTTTGCTAAAGGCAGAGAAACTGGCCAAGAAAGCGAAGTAAAAACTCAACAATAAAAAGTCCTCATTCGTGAGGACTTTTTTATTAGTATTGTCGGAGGGCTGCGATTAGTTCTCCGTTTTCTGTCTTCGTACCAATGGTGACTCGAAGACAGTTCTGACAGAGTTGTACCCGATGACGGTTGCGCACAATGATACCCTTATCTACCAGATAGTTATAGATCTTGACAGCATCAGTCATCTGAGCTAAGAAGAAGTTGGCATCGGTGGGGAATACCTTCTCACAGATAGGCAACAACTTAAAGGCGTCTATCATGCGTGAACGCTCTTCCAATAACAACTTCACCCATTTGTCCACCTCAAATGGATCTTTCAATGCCTGAAGTGCCTGCTCCTGAGTCAGTTGATTGACATTATAGGGATATTTTACCTTATTGAAAATAGCGATAATATCTTCTGAAGCAAAGGCCATGCCCAATCTGATGGCAGCACATCCCCATGCTTTCGACATTGTATTGAGCACGATGAGGTTGGGGTACTTGGAGAGTTCTGAGCGCAAGGGTTTCTGCGAAGAAAAATCACTATAGGCTTCGTCGACAATTACAATGCCTTCGAAAGACTCAATCACTTTCACAATCTCTTCACGTTGCAGATTGTTGCCTGTGGGATTGTTGGGTGAACAGATCCAGATGAGTTTCGTATGCTGGTCGGTTGCTGCCAGCAGTTTGTCTGCTTCTATCTGATAATGTTCATCCAACAGTACAGGACGGTATTCTGTATCGTTAATGTCGGCGCATACCTTATACATACCATAGGTAGGCTCAATGGCGACCACATTGTCTATGCCAGGCTGGCAGAAGCAACGATAAACCAAATCAATTGGCTCGTCACTACCATTGCCAAGGAATATATTTCCTACTGGAACGCCCTTCACCTTTGAGATGGCTGCTTTCAATTCGAGTTGCAGCGGATCAGGATAGCGGTTGTAAGGCGCATTATACGGATTCTCGTTAGCATCCAGGAACACATGAGCCTCGCGCCCTGCATACTCATTGCGGGCACTGCTATATGGGGCAAGACTCCAGATGTTCGGACGCGTCAGTTCTTGTAACGGTTTCATCACTATTAACTAATCACTATTCGCTATTTCACTGCATTCAGGCGTACAGTCATGGCGTTCTTGTGGGCATCAAGTTGTTCGGCCTCAGCCATGAGTTCTACGGCATGACCAATCTGGCGCACTCCTTCTTCCGTGAGGTGCTGGAAAGTAACTTTTCTACAATAACTGTCAAGATTAACACCATTATAAGTCGTGGCGTAGCCGTGAGTGGGCAGGGTATGGTTGGTACCGCTGGCATAGTCACCAGCGCTTTCACAGGCATACTGGCCGAGAAACACGCTTCCGGCATTGATCACTTTCGATGCTACGTCCTCGCAGTCTTCTGTCTGAATCACCAAGTGCTCGGGGGCATAGGTATTAGACAGGTCGATAGCATCACTCATGTTTGAGACCAATACCAGCATACTGTTTTCAAGTGCTTTCTGTGCAATCTCCTTACGGGGAAGTGCCTCCAGTTGCTTATCGAGTTCTTTCTGAACCTCATCGATAAATTTATTCGAAGTAGTAATCAGAAATACTTGAGAGTCAGCGCCATGCTCTGCCTGTGACAACAGGTCGGCAGCTACGAACTCTGCATTGGCGGTATTGTCGGCAATAACACAGACTTCTGAAGGACCGGCAGGCATGTCGATACCTACATCATGGATGCTGACCTGCTGCTTGGCTGCCATCACATATTGGTTGCCAGGTCCGAATATCTTATAGACCTTGGGAATGCTTTCTGTGCCATAAGCCATAGCACCGATGGCCTGAACACCTCCGGCTTTGAAAATCTTGCTCACACCGGCAATCTTTGCTGCCATCAGGATAGCGGGATTCACCTTGCCTTCACGGTTTGGTGGGGTGCAGAGCACAATCTCTTTACATCCGGCTATCTTAGCAGGCGTGGCCAGCATCAGAACAGTAGAGAAGAGTGGGGCAGTACCGCCAGGGATATATAGCCCAACCTTTTCAATAGGCACGCTCTTCTGCCAGCAGGTCACACCAGGCATCGTCTCCACTTTCTTGGAATGAAAACGCTGTGATTCGTGGAAGACCTTGATGTTGGCGTGAGCCAGTTGGATAGCATCTTTCAAATCTTTGCTCACCAGTTTCTCCGCTTCAGCAATCTCGTCTTTCGTGACTTCAAGTGTCGGCAGGTCCACATGGTCGAATTTCAGTTCATAGCCTTTCACGGCTTCATCGCCTCGCTGTCTAACATCTGCTAAGACAGAGGCAACTGTCTCATTCAATTGTGACACATCCAAATGTGGACGTTCTACAATTTTCATCCACTCGGTTCTTGCCGGATATCTGATTATATTCATGCTAACTATTCACTAATCACTATTCACTTCTATAGTATCATCTTTTCAATAGGTGTGACAAGGATGCCTTGTGCGCCCATTTCCTTCAATTTTCCGATGATATCCCAGAACTGCTTCTGGTCTAATACCGTATGAACGGAACACCACTCGTCATCAGCCAGAGGAATGATGGTAGGACTCTTCAACCCTGGCAGCACGTCGATGATCTCCTGCAGGCGTGCTTTAGGAGCATTCATACGGACATATTTCTTGTCTTCTGCATCTTTCACAGCCTTGAATCGGAAAAGCATCTGTTCCAGAATCTCACGTTTATCTTGAGAGAGTTGCTTGTTGCCAATAAGCAAGGCCTCACTGTTCATCACAATTTCTACCTCACGTAGATTGTTGCTGACGAGGGTAGAACCGCTGCTAACGATGTCGAAGATACCATCGGCCAATCCGATGCCTGGGCTGATTTCCACACTTCCTGTGATGACATGTATCTCTGCCTTGATACCCTTCTTGTCGAGGAACATCTTTAAGATATGCGGATAGCTGGTGGCAATTTTCTTGCCATTGAACCACTCGGGTCCTTGATAGTTAATCTCTTTGGGAATGGCCAGCGAAAGACGGCATTTTGAGAATCCTAAGCGGGAGACAATATCCGCATCCTCGCCACGTTCCACAAATTCGTTTTCTCCAACGATACCAATATCTGCCACACCAGAAGCTACGCTTTGAGGAATATCGTCATCGCGGAGGTAAAGCACCTCCAAAGGGAAATTATTCGATTGTACCAGCAGTGTGCGTTTGCTTGCACTGACTTTGATGTCCGCCTCTGCGAGCAGATTCATCGTATCCTCAAAAAGACGGCCTTTTGACTGTACTGCGATTCTTAACATATTGTTAAAGTCTAATTACTCTTAATTCGGGTGCAAAGTTACAATTTTTAATTAAGAATGACGAGTCAAGCATTAAGAAAATACATCTTTCCAACACTTTTTTCTTAATTCTTAACGCATAACTCTCAAAATCTTCGTACCTTTGCAACGATTTGAAACGCAGAATAGTTCGATTGACTCCTATGCTTGCAGCTACGCTGCTTATTTCCTGCACTGAAAAGAAGCAGGAGCATATTGTCACACCCTGGGGTGAAGTGCTTGATTCTGTTGATGTGACAGAAGGTTTCGACCTTCATGAGATACAGCAGGGTGGGGAACTGATTATGGCAACCATCAGTGGACCGCAGACCTATTACGACTATCATGGCAAGCATCTTGGAACACAATATCTGCTTGTTCGGCGCTTGGCTGATAAGTTGGGTGTGAAAGTCCGTGTAGAGGTATGCCGGGATTCTGCAGAACTAGTCAAGCAACTCGCAGAAAAAGAGATAGATATAGTGGCGTGGCCAACGCCAGGCCATTTGGAGGCAAAACCTACCAAACCTTTCTTGGCCGAAGAATTGAAGGCGTGGTTTAAACCGGAAATGGTGGCCGAGGTGCAGAAGGAGGAGACGCGTCAGCTGACTGTTCAGCGAGTCAAGCGCAGGGTGTTCTCCCCCATGTTGGATAAGAACGGTGGTATCATCTCTCATTACGATCATTACTTCCAACAGTATTCACAGTCCATTCGTTGGGATTGGCGTCTGATGGCTGCCCAATGCTATCAGGAGTCGACATTTGACCCGAAGGCTGTTTCTTTTGCAGGTGCAAAGGGTTTGATGCAGATTATGCCTGCTACGGCAGATCTCTTAGGATTGCCTCGTGACAAGATGTACGATCCGGAGCAGAATATTGCTGCTGCTGCCAAATATTTAGGTCAGTTGGAGGAAAAGTTGTCTGATATCAGAAACCGTGTTGAACGCACCAATTTTGTATTGGCAAGTTACAACGGTGGCATTCATCATATTCGTGATGCGATGGCTTTGGCTAAACGCGATGGAAAGAATCCACATGTTTGGCGCGAGGTGTCTGAATATGTTTTAAAACTGGCTTCTCCACAGTATTATAATGATCCGATTGTCAAGCATGGTTATATGCGTGGTTCTGAAACGGTGGATTATGTGGCCAAGATCCGTCAACGTCATCAGGGGTATATGGGAGTCAAGTCGCCTCACATGGGTTATCACCCGAGCCAGCCACGAAAGTCAGAGAAACGTAAAAGCAAGTATGATATCTAATGAATAAAAAAAGAGGTTAGGAATTCCTAGCCTCTTTTTAATAAGATGTATAAGGGATTATTCGCCCTTCTTCTCCATCTGAGCCTTCAGCTGTGCGAGCACGTCGAGATCACCGAGTGTGGTGCTGGCTGCAACGTTCTCAACCTTTGGAGCTTCTTCCTTCTTGGCACGAGGAGCCTTTTTAGCAGCTGCTTTCTTCTCCTCACGAGCGGGATCCTCGAAGGTACGGCTGTGAGAGAGAATAATGCGCTTGCTGTCCTTGTTGAACTCAATCACCTTGAACTCGAGGGTCTCACCAGCCTGAGCCTGTGAGCCATCTTCCTTCTGGAGGTGCTTTGGAGTTGCAAAGCCTTCCACATCCTCGTCGAGCTGAACAACGGCACCCTTCTCGAGGAGTTCGATAATCTTGCCCTCGTGGATAGAACCAACGGTGTACTTAGCCTCGAATACATCCCAAGGATTATCCTCAAGCTGCTTGTGGCCGAGAGAAAGACGACGGTTCTCCTTGTCGATGTCGAGAACGATTACGTCGATCTCTGCACCTACCTGAGTGAACTCTGAAGGATGCTTCACCTTCTTGGTCCAAGAGAGGTCGCTGATGTGAATCAGACCGTCAACACCCTCTTCGAGCTCAACAAATACACCGAAATTAGTGAAGTTGCGAACCTTGGCAGTATGCTTGCTTCCAACAGGATACTTGCTTTCGATAGCCTCCCAAGGATCCTCGCGGAGCTGCTTGATACCCAGAGACATCTTACGCTCGTCGCGATCGAGAGTCAAGATGACAGCTTCAACCTCTTCGCCTACCTTCAGGAACTCCTGAGCAGAACGCAGGTGCTGGCTCCAAGACATCTCAGAAACGTGGATCAGACCCTCAACACCAGGCTGGATCTCAACAAATGCACCGTAGTCGGCCAATACAACAACCTTACCCTTCACGTGGTCACCAACCTTGAGCTCAGCATCGAGAGCATCCCAAGGATGCGGAGTGAGTTGCTTCAGACCGAGAGCGATACGCTTCTTCTCATCGTCGAAGTCGAGAATAACGACATTGATCTTCTGATCGAGCTCTACCACCTTGTGAGGATCATCTACGCGACCCCAAGAAAGGTCTGTGATATGGATGAGTCCGTCAACACCACCGAGGTCGACGAATACACCGTAAGAGGTAATATTCTTAACCGTACCCTCGAGGATCTGACCCTTCTCCAACTTACCGATGATCTCCTTCTTCTGAGCCTCAAGCTCTTGCTCGATGAGAGCCTTGTGAGAAACCACAACATTGCGGAACTCCTGATTGATCTTCACGATCTTGAATTCCATCGTCTTACCCACGAACTGATCATAGTCGCGTATGGGATGAACGTCAATCTGTGAACCAGGCAGGAAGGCCTCGATGCCGAATACATCGACAATCATACCGCCCTTCGTGCGGCACTTGATGTAACCCTGAACCACCTCTTCAGCGTCAAGGGCAGCGTTAACACGATCCCAAGACTTGCTTAGACGTGCTTTCTTGTGAGAGAGAATCAGCTGACCCTTCTTGTCCTCTGCACTCTCAACATAAACCTCTACCACGTCACCGATCTTCAGGTCGGGGTTGTAGCGGAATTCTGAAGCGGGGATAATTCCGTCGCTCTTGTAACCGATGTTGACAACAACTTCCTTTTTGTCAACTGAGATGACCTTACCGTCAACTACCTGATGATCGGCTACCTTGTTCAGGGTTTCGTCGTAAGCCTTGTCAAGTTCTTCCTTGCTGATGCTGGCACTCGTGCCATTCTCGAACTCTTCCCAATTGAAATCGTCGAGCGGCTTAACGTTCTTTGTTAATTCTGACATAATAAAATTACATGTTGCCCCTCGTTTGTTTGTCGGGGCAGGGTCTGAACAGACGTTTATCAGACCATCTTTAAAGGGTTAATAATCGATAGGGACAAGCGCCTGTTCCGGCCCCTATTTCCCCCTTTGGGGGACAAAGCGGCTGCAAAGGTACAACAAATAATTGAAGAACTGACGATTTGTAAAGTTGAAATTCAGATACTTGTGCAAATTTATGATTAATTAACAAAAAAAAGAGGCAAACCCTCATGAGTCCACCTCCTATTTGATCAAAAACTTCAATTTTATAGTCTTTTAATTCTTCATTTTTTATACGATGCCCTGAGCCATCATGGCCTTGGCAACCTTCATGAAACCGGCTACGTTAGCACCCTTCACATAGTTGATGTAGCCATCCTTCTCAGTTCCATACTTCACGCAGTTCTCGTGAATGTCGTTCATGATGCGCTTCAGATAGTTGTCTACCTCCTCAGCGGTCCAGCTCAGACGTTCAGAGTTCTGTGACATCTCAAGACCAGATACTGATACACCACCGGCGTTAGAAGCCTTACCAGGAGAATAGAGAATCTTGGCATCCTGGAAGATCTTGATAGCCTCAGGCAGTGAAGGCATGTTAGCACCCTCAGCTACTGCGATAACACCATTGTCTACGAGAGCCTTAGCCTCGTCGCCGTTGATTTCGTTCTGTGTTGCGCAAGGCAGAGCGATGTCGGCCTTCTCATACCAAGGACGCTTGCCCTCATAATACTTGGCTGTAGGATACTCCTGAACATATTCCTTAATACGTCCACGCTCCACGTTCTTCAGTTCCATGATGTAGTCGAGCTTAGCGCGATCGATACCGTCTGGATCGAAGATGTAACCATCGGAGTCAGACATTGTCATGGGGATAGCACCGAGCTGCAGGCACTTCTCAGCAGCATACTGAGCAACGTTACCAGCACCAGATATCAGCACCTTCTTACCCTTGATGTCGATGTTGCGGGTAGCAAGCATTGAGCAGAGGAAATAAACGGTACCATAACCAGTAGCCTCAGGACGGATGAGTGAACCTCCGAAGGGGATACCCTTACCTGTCAGCACGCCCTGGAACTGGTGAGTGAGTTTCTTGTACTGTCCGAAGAGGTAACCAACCTCACGGCCGCCAACACCGATGTCACCGGCGGGAACGTCCTCATCTGGACCAATCACACGATAGAGTTCATTCATGAATGCTTGGCAGAAACGCATTACTTCTGCATCGCTCTTACCACGGGGAGAGAAGTCTGAACCACCCTTTGCACCACCCATTGGCAGGGTTGTCAGTGAGTTCTTGAAGGTCTGCTCGAAGGCAAGGAACTTCAAAATACCGAGGTTCACGCTCTTGTGATAACGAAGACCACCTTTGTACGGACCAATAGCGTTGTTGTGTTGGATGCGGTAACCCATGTTGGTCTGAACTTTGCCTTGGTCGTCAACCCATGTAATGCGGAACTCGCATACTCTGTCGGGGATACACAGACGCTCGATCAGGTTAGCCTTCTCGAACTCAGGGTGTTTGTTGTACTCTTCTTCGATAGTGGGAAGAACTTGACTAACGGCCTGGATGTACTCCGGCTCATTGGGGAAGCGCTGCTTCAATTGCTCTACAACTTGTGCTGCATTCATAATCTTTTTCTTTTTTAGTTGTTTTACTGAATATTGATTCTGATTTTTAATTTTCGGTTGCAAAATTACAGCAAAAATCTGAATTAACAAACATTTTATCAATTTTTTCATGAAATTCCTATCTTTTTGTTACTTAATTGACATAAATCAAGTCAAAAAGATATAATTCTGTTGTTTTGTTGTGTTCGGGCACAAGTAATCTAATGAAAATCTTTTGAAATTTAGTACGTTAATTAAAAAAAACTTTGTAACTTTGCCACAAATTTCAAGTATGAGAAGACGATTGTCCTTGTTGATGTGGCTTTTGGCCTGTACTCTGTCAATTATGGCAGTGACTAGCCGGCGTGTCTTCCAGGCTTATAATGCCAGTCACGGTTTGGCCGATAACAGTGCCCAGACCATTCGTTGTGCGACGTCAGGTCGATTGGTGATTACCACTATGGGGCAGATCAATTTCTTCGATGGTAATCGATTTACCTTTATCGATTCCGAGAAGGAGAATATGTATCCGTTGCCTCGCTATTCTGGCAATTATCATGTCTATGTCGATAAATACCATCACATGTGGCTGAAGAATACGCATACTGTAACTTGTGTCGATCTGCTCACAGAGATGTTTGTCAATTCCGTTGAGGAGGTTTTTCGCGAGTTCGGTATTGATGAGGTGGTAGAAGATTTCTTTGTCGATGGGAATGGTGTCGCATATCTGCTGACGAACAAAGGTTTATATAGTGTTGATTCCAAGCAATATTATAAGGTTCGCGAGAAATGCAACCTGCAAGACTTAGAGACTTATAAAGGTAAATATCTTCTGTTATTTTATGAGACTGGTGAAGTGGATGTCATCGAACTCTCTACAGGAACCTCTGTCTATACCGCTAAAGCCTACGAAGGGGCCGATGTGCAGAAGTACAACAGATCATCTGTACTTTACAAGGATGAAAACATTTTCTATCAGATCCGCAATGGTAGCAAGGAAGCTGTCTTACAGGCGTTTGACATCACGAGGTGGGAATGGAGACGGCTGTTGGAGACGCCCTATCATCTGAACAATATCGACAAGAAAGGTAGTCTGATTTATCTTCCGTGCGAATACGGTTATTGGGTTTATGATTTGTCATTGGAAAGGGCCACAAAGATCGACGAACTGAGAATGTTTAATGGCCGTAGTCTGAAGACCGATGTCAATGCGCTTTGTTTCGACAGACAGGGTGGCATGTGGATTGGTACTGAGAAGTGGGGCCTGCTTTATTCACGACCTAATAATCCCCCTTTTACCGCTTATACATGGGATCAGCCTGAAGCTTTGAAGTATGATGCCATGTTGGCTAATGTCCCTTCTTATCGCACCTTCAAGGGCAAGACGATCAACAGCCTTCTTAAGGATTCCCGCGGATGGATTTGGGTGGGAACGTCCTCAGGCTTGCATCTCTATCAGAAAGAGTCTGACAATCTGCCACACGTTTTCACCCGTCGGAACGGCTTGTTGAACAATGTGATACATTCCATAGTTGAGGATAAGCAGCATAACATCTGGGTAGGTACTAGTTATGGCATCTCTTGTCTGAAGTTGGATTCCAAGGGAGGGCTTCTCGATATCATCAGTTACAATCAGTATGATAATCTTCCTGATGAATCTTTCGTCAATGGTAAGGCGATTTGTCTGCCCGACAGTACGATTGTTATGCAGTCCTTGGATCATGTCATTACTTTCAATCCCAATAGGATGGCCACACTGCATTCTTCAATGGGGTTTGACCTTCATCCGGAGCTGGTAGGTTTGATGGTGAATGGTAATCGTGTGCGTACGGGCGATAAACTTAATGGAAAGGTGATCCTCGATTTGGCGCTGATCCGTATGAAGGAGTTCAATTTTGACTACGATCAGAACTCCCTTTCGCTGACATTCTCAGCGCTCAACCATTTCCGTCCGCAGCAGACTTATTACCGTGTACGCGTCAAAGAGATGGACAATGTCTGGAAAGTTATGACGCCTTATAATTCACAGGGATTAGTGGATAACAAAGGACAGTTCCACCTGCCGCTTCCCTCATTGAAGCCAGGTACATATACGATAGAACTGCAGTCTTCTATGAGCATTGATGACTGGGAAACAGAACCTCGCGAGTGGGTCGTCCACATCAATGAGCCTTGGTGGCGAGCTACAGGATTGTTCATTTTGCTCGGCTTGCTTCTGTTGGGCCTGTTCTTGTTAAATGTCTATCTGTATGTGCGTAATATCAATATGAAGGCGCATCGTATCAGTGAGGAAAAAGGCATTCTCCGTCGGATAAAACTGTTCGTCGACCGGTGTGTTCATACCAAGGATGAGGTGTTGGCGCCCCAGCCAGAAGAGATTTCCGGTATCAGTGGCGATGTTACTGGCGTTCTGAGTGAGGAGTTCATGCAGATAATGCTCAAACTGATTCCTTTTGTTGAAGACAAACGCATCGCACAATTGTCGATGAAGATGCTGAGCGAGAAGGCAGAAATGGACATGCAGTCCTTCTATTCCCTTGTGAGTTCCAATATCTATAAGAACCCTCACGAGCTGGTTAAGCGGGTGATGATGAATCGTGCGGAAGAGATGCTTTGTACTACGGGCGAGGATATTGCCGATATCGCCGAGAAGTGCCGGTTCTCAACGCCCAACTATTTCATTGCTACTTTCTTCCGCGAATATCACATGCTCCCTGAAGAGTATCGGCGGAAGGCCGTTAACCGCCAATAATTATCATTGATGCCACGATAATAGACGAGAACCTGATAGCAGTTCTCCGTCTGGTAGAAGCTGCCCTCCGAGGGTGCAAACCGCGTTCTGCCATCAGGAAGCTGCCATAGGTAATGGTAGGAATAATAGCCTTGTTTCTGCAGAATCCGTGCTGTATACATCCCTGCATTCTTGTCATATACCATCTCATAGGTCTTCGGATTGGCGTCTGTCGTCCACCAGCCATCAATCACCATTTGCCCGTCGGGCAGGGGAGGACATTTCATGCGATACATCACCCACACATATTCACAGGTGGTGTCAATCTGCCAGTTGTCGCTGTTGCGGATAAAGAACGAACCGTTGGCATCCTCATCGTACAGGTAGTTCGGACGGGGCTCGTCGACAAAGGGATAGGCCTCATATTCTTCGCTGTTCCAATGGATATGGTCGATACCCATCGTAGGATGGCTCACGTCGAGCACCTCGTATTTCCGATATTCGTTGCCGGCGTCGAAAATCAGTTCACGTGAATGTAGCCATTCGGCACCGCTGCCGGTAAGGATGGTGGGCTTGGGATTCACTTTCCAGTTGTCCTCGCGTCCGTTCTGCATCACCACCACCCGCAATTGGTTGGCGGGATCGGTCACACGCTCCACACCGTAGTTCAGGGTTAGCGACACTTGCTGATGGCTCACGTTGGTGTCGATGTCAGTATTAGTGGTGACAGACATTGCCAAAGGCATCGACTGTTCTGCGATGCAGAAGTCGATGGTCATCACCTCGCGTGCGTCGCCATCGTTCTCGTAGATGTGTATGCGGTAGTTGCCGCTCAAACGGAGTCGTATGCGGTCGTTGGGTATTTGGAACTTGTAGTGGGTATAGGCCACCGTGGTATTCATCGAGAGGTCGTAATCGTCGATGGGATTGCCGTTGAAACCTTCCAGCCAGTCGCTCTCGAAGAGTGACGTCGAGGGCGTCCAGTCAGCTTCGCAGTGTTCTACGCGATATGTGTATCGATGATACTCGTGCGAGAGTTCGTCGAAACTGATGTTGAGCACATCGTTGCTTCTGAGTCGCATGATGGGAGGCGACAGCCAGTCTTTATTCACGACCACCTGCAGCGATTTGATTTGCGGGTCATAGATAGTATGCTTGGCACTTATTGTCCCTGCCGTCATCATCACCATCGCTGCCACCATCCCTCTCTTTATATATCTGATTACATATCTAATCATAAACTTCAAATATTAAACATTTCTCACTTCTTACCTCTCACCTCTACTCATGATGATAAGGTTCACCTTTGATAATAGTACACGCGCGATAAATTTGTTCGGTAAATACCAGTCTCACCATCTGGTGCGAGAAGGTCAGCCGCGAGAGCGAAAGTTTCTCGTTGGCCCTGCCGTAGACGGCTTCCGAAAACCCGTAGGGGCCTCCGATGACAAACACTAGTCGGCGGGCTGTCTGCTGTTTCTGTTCCAGCCATTTGGCCAATTCTATGCTACGCAGTTCCTTGCCGTGCTCATCGAGCAACACCAGTGTGTCCGACGGTTGCAGCTGTTTCAGAATCAGCTCCCCCTCCATCGTCTTCTGTTGGTCTTCCGAGAGGC
This sequence comes from Prevotella sp., assembly GCA_017650905.1. Taxonomy (GTDB): domain Bacteria; phylum Bacteroidota; class Bacteroidia; order Bacteroidales; family Bacteroidaceae; genus Prevotella. The sequence continues at coordinate 74,670 of JAGCDZ010000019.1, forward strand.
TTTTTGTATTCTTAAGTTCCGGGATGGTCACAATGTCGAAAGGCATATAGTGTCCGATGCGCTCGGCATAGTCGCTGATGCCCGCCTGAAAGTGCTTGTCTGTGGTCTTCCCCACCAATATCAATATCGTCTTCATATCTCCTACATTTCTCTTACATTTCTCTTACCTCTTACCTCTCACCTCTACTTAATCGTCTCTTTTTCTATGAATTCATCAAACTGTGCTTGATAGCCGTTGAACACGTTGATGTCCACCTCGCCTGTGATACCTTTCACACGACCGTCGGGCGACAACTGCCACACCACGAGCTTCACGTCTGGCTTATATTCACCGTAGCGGGCTATCCACACCTTATAATCGCTCTTGATGTCAGGGGCTTCGGGGAGCCATTTGTTCACAAAGCGCTGGTTGATATAAAGGATGGGTTTCACACCGCAGAACTTCTCCACCGCCTGCAGCCAGGCGCGGATATTGCTGAACAGGGCTTTCGCTCCGCCCATCTTGGCGATATCGCCGTCCGACGGCTCTATGTCGAGTACCGGTGGCAGGTCACCCTTGCGGAACAACGTGCTCGCAATGAAGTATTTTGCCTGTTCCGATCCGCTTGTACGGGTTGAGAAGAAATGATAGGCGCCTGCCTGGATGCCGTGTTTGCGGGCAGCGGCATAGTCGGTGGTGTAGTATTTGTTGCGGATGCTGATGCCTTCTGTCGACTTGATATAGCAGAACGACACGGGATAGTCCACTACCCCTGATATCTTCTTCTGGCTCTTCGAACCTAAGTGGGTGATGCGCAGGTTCTGCCAGTGTATCGGATATTTCTTGTTTCCCTTGCCGTGCTGGTAGCGTGAAATGTCGATGCCGTAGATGCGCTCAGAGGTGTAGTTCATCCGTTCACCTTTGAACACATCCTGCTCCCAAAGACCGGTCTTCAGCACCGTCAACACGTCGTTTTCCAACAGTTGCAGTCCGAAGCCCTCGCGCTGGTCGTTCGTCCAATGGCCCTCAAAATAGTGGTTGCTGGTCGATATATATGAGCCGTGACCTTCCGCTTGGGCATTGACAAATGCACCGTTGTTCCTGCCCCCCTTGAAATCGCCTTGGTAGATACCGGAAGAGTCGATGCGCAGACCGCTCCTAAGGGTGTCGGCACTCCAGTTGCCGATGGTGATGCGTCCGAGGGTATCACGACTGATGGCAGTGCCCTCGCGCTTCTTGCCCTTCCAGCGGCCAACATTATACACGCTGAGTGTATCGATGTCCTCATGATGCCGTTTGCCGGCAGCGAAGGCCGCCACCATCTCGTAGCCCTCATCCTCCACGTTATGCCGGTCCAGATAGTAGTCCATCTCCGTCTTCCGGTCTTTCTCCATCTGCAGGCGCAGCGAGTCGAGCAGGGGAGAACCGGTAATCACGGGGATGCGGATAGAGTCCACCATGTCGGGCTTGGCCGAAGGGCTCATCCTGTCTTTTGCCAACCATCCGATGCCACAGCCAATGGCCAACAGCACTGCAAGGACAATGAAATATCGTAACCGTTTCTTCATTTTGTTTGCAAAAATACAAAATAATTATGAATTATCCATTGTCAATTATCAATTATTTTGTATCTTTGCCATCAGATTTGACTTAATATAACAACTTTTCTCTTATGAAGGACTTCAATTTCTATGCCCCCACGCGTGTTGTGTTTGGCAGACAGGCTGAAGAGCAGCTGTCTCAGTTGGTGCGTCAGTATGGCGGCACCAAGGTGTTGATTCATTATGGTGGCGGCTCTGCACGTCGCTCCGGACTACTCGATAAGGTAGAAAAGATGCTGGCCGAGGCTGACATCCCTTATGTTGAATTAGGTGGGGTTGTGCCAAATCCGCTGCTTTCGAAAGTCAAGGAGGGCATTGGTCTTTGCTGCCGCGAAGGGGTTGATTTCATCTTAGCCGTTGGTGGTGGCAGTGTTATCGACTCTGCAAAGGCTATTGGCTACGGTGTCCCCTACGAGGGTGACGTGTGGGACTTCTGGGAGGGAAAGGCTGTGCCGCATTCTTGTTTGCCCATCGGTGTCATGCTCACTATCCCCGCTGCCGGTTCTGAGATGTCATCGAGTTGCGTGATTACTAGGGACGACGGACTCATCAAGCGTGGTATCAACAGCGACCTTTGCCGTTGCCGTTTTGCCATCATGAACCCTGAGCGCACCATGACCTTGCCTGATTATCAGACAGCCGCTGGAGCCACCGACATTTTGATGCACACCTTAGAACGCTATTTCTCGAAGCACGAGGACATGATGCTCACTGATGCTTTGGCCGAGGCTCTGATGCGCACGGTGATTGATGTTACGCCCGATGTGCTTACCCAGCCCGATGACTATCGTCTCCGTGCCCAGATTATGTGGGCGGGCTCGCTCTCGCACAACGACCTGATGGAGTGCGGCACCGAAAAGGACTTCGCTACGCATAAGCTCGAACACGAACTGAGTGCCCTCTATGGCGTCACCCATGGAGCCGGTTTGGCTGCCCTCTGGCCGTCGTGGGCGCGCTATGTCATGGATCGCCATCTCAGTCGCTTCGTGCAGTTTGCTGTTAATGTCATGGGCGTCACCAATGACTTCACTAATCCCCGTGCCACTGCTCTCAAGGGCATTGCTGCCATCGAGCGTTTCTTCTCTTCCATCGGCATGCCTATCAGCATTCCTGAACTCATAGGTCGTCCGGCAACCGATGAGGAAATTGCTCTCCTTGTTCGCAAATGCTCCCGCGATGGCAAGATGAACATCGGTGCGATGGAAATCTTGACTCCTGCTGATATGGAACAGATTTACTGCATGGCGAATAAATAAGAGAATCCCCTCGCACTCCGCGAGGGGATTCTCTTATATCATACCTCTCACATCTGCCATCATACCTCAAAACGGTCCTACAATTTGGCCTACAGATGGGAAATAAGACTCAAAAACTATAGTTTTTTACATACTTAATCGTATCTTTGTTGCATATTATTAAAAAAAAGTTGTATCTTTGCTTAGGAAAACGGAGGGTTCGATTGTATTAAGAGAAAAGACTGTAAAAACAGATGATTGACAAACGAGAATTCGAAACGATTTTCAGGTATCATTACGACGGGATGTTCCGAATGGCCAGGAGGATGCTTGGTGATGATGCTGAAAGCAAGGACGTTGTGAGCGATGTGTTTGCCCACCTGCTGAACAAAGTCCGTTGTGGCGAATTTGAAATCCGTAACACGGATACACTCCAGGCCTTTTTACTGACAAGTGTCCGCAACCGTTGCATCAATCTACTGGTGCACAGGCAGAAAGAACAAGTGATGCAGAAGGCCGTGGTGGTGGAGATGATTACGCCTGAGCGGAGTGCGGAGGAGGAACAACTGCAGATGCTTCACCACTACATCGACTCGCAACTACCCAAACTTTCACAGCAGATACTCCGTCTGCGCTACCAGCAAGGGCTGAAGTATCGTGAGATAGCCGATGTACTACAGGTCAGCGAGGTCACCGTTCACAACCATCTGTCGCAGTCGCTTAAACAATTAAAGTACCATTTTAAATCATTAGGTTATGGAATTAAATGACAAACTGGAACAGCTCCTCAAGCAGATGTATGCCAAGGAAGCCCTCCACGATGAGGATATTGACTCATCGGACATCATTGATGAAGAATGGGTGAAGTTCGAGGCGGAAAACTTCGGAAGTGAAGAACGAAAAGTGAGAAATGAAAAGTCTTTGCTTTTCAAGATCGCTGCGATGTTTATTGGGGTGCTCATGCTCTCTGGAATCGCTTATGCTGCCGTACACATTATCAGCAGCCATTCGCAAAAGGCGCAGGAAGAGCAGACTATAGCGATGACAGCCCCCCAGTCGTCGACCCTCGACACCCAGCAGGCTGTAGAAGACAGTACAATGACGAAACCCGTTATATACGAAGATGTGGATTTAGAGAGCATTCTAAACGATGTTGCAACTTTCTATCAGGTAGAACCCGTCTTTAAGAAAGCGGCCACCAAGCAAATACGCCTCTATTTCACGTGGGACAAGAAACAATCCTTAGACGACATCATCGATACATTCAACAAGTTCGAACGTATCCACATCACTCGCGAAGACAAAATACTCATTGTAGAATAATACAAGCCATCACATTATGAAAGAGTATATATTCACAGCCTTGTTCTGTGCACTGACATTGTGTGCGCAAGGTCAGAAAATCAATAGGCAATACCATAACCAGTCGTTGTCGAAGGTGCTTGAGGACCTGAATGCTGCCATCAACGATAAGACCATTTATTTCATCTACGACGAACTGGAGGACTTCACAGTGACCAGTCACTTCACCGACCTGTCTATCCAGGAGGCTATCCGCGAAGTCATCGGCTTCTATCCGATGAAGGTGACCTACGATGGCGACAAGATCTTCATTGAATGTACCCAGAAGGAAGACGCGAAGGTGATAGGTCGCATCGTGGATGAAAACGGACACCCTGTAGAATTCGCTAACATCTCATTGCATCATGCCACAGACGCACCAGATAATGATCAAAAATCCACATACTTAAACGGTGGCGTGAGCAATGAGAACGGCGATTTCGTGATTCCCTGTAAGACCAGTCGCGTGATGCTGAGGGTGTCGTACGTCGGCTATAAGACTGTGGAACGTACCATCAGTGTGGGCGAGATAGGTACCATCACCCTGCAACCTGAGACTTATATGATGAACGGTGTGGAGATAAAGGGTGAGATTCCACAATACAAAGCGGCTCAGGGCGGACTGACGGTCGACGTGCAGCACTCCATCCTGCACGACATCGGCACTGCCGACGACCTGCTGTCGATGATGCCGCTGGTGAAGAATATCAATGGCAAATACGAGGTGCTGGCAAAGGGCGAACCGGAAATCTACATCAATAATAAAAAGGTGCGCAACCCGATTGAG
>JAGCDZ010000020.1 GCA_017650905.1 Prevotella sp.
AAGTTGAGACATTCGCCCTTGGCATTCTTTTTTTAGATTTAGCCAAGGGTCTTTTTTTGTGCCTTTTTGTAACTTTGCAGCTCGAAATGGCTCTCGGAGGCGGTTACAGCATGAAAATGAATGCCCCGAACGGGATATTTCCGCGAAAAATTCGTATATACAATAAAAACAATTGGTATCTATGTTAGCATTTGAGATAAGAATAAACAATGCCGCGCCTATGATAGTTGCTGCGGATAATCATGTGATTGCAGATTTTATATACGGCGTTGGGGCAGTTAACCCCAACAGCGTCGTAATCGCAGGATTTGACGACTTCCACAGATATGTTTGGCTTGACGAGGAAATACATCATAATGATGAGGTCCATATCCGTGTGGTCGATGTTGACAAGGAAAAAGTATCAGTTCCATTAAAGACAACAAAAGAGAGTCTGGAACACTTAAAAGAGAAATATGGAAAACTCCAACAGGAACTAAAACACAAGGGTCTGATATGAAAGGTATAATTGTAAAAAGCCGCGTGGCGGGAAAAGATGATATTACAAAGGTCGCAATTCCAAACGGGGTCGCAACCGCTGCGCTGACAATATCATGCAATGACGAGGTTACCTGGGGAATAGCTGCAATGACGATGCCTGAAGGCAAAAGCCTCTCTTGGAACGGAGGAAGAATGAATGTCGGCGACAGCATCAGTCTTCAGTTCACGGATGTCAACGAGCCGAGCCAACCGCTAAGCCCAGAGTTCGTTGCTGATTGTATGAAGAAGACTTCAATGGAAGGTGACGATGCCAAAGAATGGGATTTCAAACTTGAGCATTACCATCGATTAAAGGCATTTCTTGAGGCCGAAAATGTGATTTAGATGAAAAACGAAATGAATATGAACAAGAAAACCATCATCACCGTCCTCCTCGCCCTCGTCGAAATGACGGGACAGGCACAAGTACACTACCGATTGGAAGGATACATCGGTAATACTGAAATCTCTGACAGAATGGAGGTCAGAGACAATTTTAATAACGTGCTCATTGATTCTATCCATGTCGTAAATGGCAAGATAGAACCAATTGAGGGGACCATCCCGGATTACGCCGTTTGCTATCTTTGCGGTGGTTCGAGACCTCCTATCTATCCTGTATTTTTAGGCGGTGGTACTACACGCATTGAGAACGTTTCTTCTATTCATCCACTGCTTAGTGGTACGCCTCTTTGCGAAGACTACACAAAATTCCAGAGTGCAGTACAACAAGCAAACAGAGAGTTGATGATGCGTAAGTTACGAAGCGGGCAGACTAAATTTACTGTCAAATTAGATGCCGAGGCATCTCAGCAAATATCGGATGTGGCGAAAGACATCATCACCCGTCACCACTCTGACGTGTTAGGCTATTATCTCCTGCGTGAAGGTGCCATCAATTATATACAGCCAACAGAATGGCTTTCTTTGGCAGAAAGAATGGTTCCTTGGCTAAAGAAGAATCCCAAACTGTTTGACGATTATTCCAAGAACTGCAAGCCCTTGCAGGAAGCGGCATCCTCGACAAGCGTAGGATGTAAGTTCGTGGACATAGAAGCAGACGTTGACGGTAAGACATTCAAACTGTCCGATTATGTAGGTCGTGGCAATTACGTTGTCATGAACTTTTGGGGCACGACCTGCCCACCGTGCATAACAGAGCTCCCCGTCTTGAAACAAATTCACCAGCAATACGCAAGTCACGGTCTGACCGTGCTCGGCATTCCTGTCAATGAAGACGCTGAGAAGTCACGCCAAGCCATTGACAAATATCAGTTGTCCTACCCGCAACTGCTCAACACCCAAGACAAAGCTGCAAAGGCATACGGTTTCGTTACCATCCCAGAAACTATCCTCTTCGCCCCCGACGGCACCATTCTCGTCCGTGGTCTAAGCATGGACGAACTGAAAGCGAAACTCGAAGAGATTTTCCCCGACAACAAATAAATTGAAATAAACGTGAACAAGCAAACCATCATCACCATCCTCCTCGCCGTCGTCGCAATGACAGGGCAGGCAAAGACATTCAAGACCATCAAGAACCCCGTGGCAATGGCCTGCGTGAATATGAGTAACGGTGAACTGAAAGCCCGTGAGATCATCTTCAGAGACACTGCGACAACCGTACACTTCACAATGGAGTACCCCAAGGGGCAGAGTTTCCAATTCGTCTCATCGTCCTATCTAATGGACGAAGACGGCAACCGCTATCCGTTGCGCTCTGCCGAGGGGCTAAAACTCAACACATGGGTGCAGTCGCCAGAGAGTGGAATCACAGAATTTACCATGCATTTCGAGCCATTACCGAAGAAGATACAGATATTCGACTTCATCGAAGGTGACGGAACCAGAGCATTCAAACTGTTAGGCATCCACGATAAGAAGGCAAAACTGAAAGTACCTACGATGCAGGAATTGACTGAGGCAAATCCGTGGACAGTACCCGAGGACTGGTTCAAGACTGACACCATCACGGTGAAAGGCCGCATTGAAGGCTACGACGCCGAGCAGTTCGGCTTCACGTCGTTAGAATGCTTTTTCCAAGATGTTTTTGAGAAAGACGATGCGACGCTGGTGCTCGACATCGCGCCCGACGGAACATTCTATAAGAAGTTCCAGGCCGGTTACCCCATCTGTCAGCGGTTCTACACATTGGAGTCGAAGGTGGGCTTCGGTGAAATACCATTCTTCGCCCGCCCCGGTGAGACCATCGACATCACCGTGCGCAAAGATGCTGGAGACAGGTAC
>JAGCDZ010000021.1 GCA_017650905.1 Prevotella sp.
TATTGTGTACCTTTGCACCGCTTTTTCCGAAAGCACAACGATTTTTCGTGTGATGGTGAATTAAGCAGTCGTATTAACAACTTAATTTTAGAGTAACACAATTATGAAAGAAATTAGTGTAAAAGGTCAGAAGCGCACCGCTACTGGAAAGAAGGCTTCAAAGGAACTCCGTAAGGAGGGTATGGTTCCCTGTAACTTGTATGGTGAGAAGAAAGGTGAGAATGGTCTGCCCGAGGCATTTGCTTTCACCGCGTCATTCGCTGAGCTCCGCAAGGCTGTGTATACACCTGAGGTATATGTGGTCAATCTTGACATCGACGGTGTGGCTCACAAGGCTGTCATCAAGGAGTTGCAGTTCCACCCCACAACCGATGCACTGCTGCACGCTGACTTCTATGAGGTGAACGAGACCAAGCCCATCACCATTGGCATTCCCGTTAAGCTCAACGGTCTGGCACAGGGTGTTCGCGACGGTGGTAAGCTCAACCTCTCTATCCGTAAGATTAATGTCACCGCTCCCTACAAGCAGATTCCTGAGGTGCTCAACATCGACGTTACCAGTCTGCAGTTGGGTAAGGCCATCAAGGTTGGCGCTCTGAGCTTCGAAGGTCTTGAGATCGCAACTTCTCCTGAGGTTGTCGTTTGCTCTGTGAAGGCTACACGTGCTTCTCGCTCTGCTGCTGCCGCTGCTGAGGCTGAGGCATAAACTGTTTACTGTTTATAGTTTACAGTTTAGAGTTTAGAGAATGGACAAGTACCTGATTGTCGGTTTGGGGAATGTTGGCGACGAATACGCCATGACCCGCCACAATACTGGTTTTATGGTATTGGACGCTTTTGCGAAGGCGTCCAATATTTCATTTGAGGACAAACGCTATGGTTTCGTGGCGGAGACCTCGCTAAAAGGGCGAAAGGTGTTCCTGCTTAAACCATCTACGTTTATGAACCTCAGTGGTAATGCCGTGCGCTATTGGCTGAACCACGAAAACATAGACCAGAGCCGTCTGCTCGTTATCAGCGACGAGGTGGCTCTTCCGCTTGGTGATTTCCGCCTGAAGGCAGGAGGATCCAACGGTGGGCATAATGGCTTGGGACATATCCAGCAGCTGATAGGTGACAACTATGCCCGTCTGCGGATGGGTATTGGCAACGACTTCCCCCGTGGCATGCAGATTGACTGGGTGCTTGGACGCTATAGTGAGGAGGAGTTGCAGACGCTACAACCCAGTATTGACATTGCAGTCGACATCATCAAGAGTTTTGTGTTGGCAGGCATTGACATTACGATGAACCAATACAATAAACTGGGGAAAAGAAAGAGAGAAGTAAAAGTGAAAGCTGATGGCGGAGGAAGCGAGGATTGACAAGTGGCTTTGGGCAGCGCGTATCTTCAAGACACGCTCCATTGCTGCCGATGCCTGCAAGAACGGTCGTGTGACGATTGGAGGCATGGGTGTCAAGCCTTCTCATGTTGTAAAGGCCGGTGAGGTGGTGGCAGTGAAAAAACCGCCTGTGACCTACTCCTTTAAGATTCTCAAGACCATAGAACAGCGGGTAGGTGCAAAACTGCTGCCGGAAATTTACGAGAACGTGACTCCTCCCGATCAGTATGAACTGTTAGAAATGAACCGTATCAGTGGCTTTGTCGACCGTGCCCGGGGTACGGGACGTCCTACCAAGAAGGATCGTCGTGCGATGGAGGCCTTTTTAAATTTGGATGAGATATGACGCTATTGAATATATTCTTTATAATAATAGGTGTGACTCTCGTCATTTGGGGTGCTGACCGTTTGACAGAAGGTGCAGCCTCGTTGGCTCGTGGACTCCATGTGCCTGAGATTGTGATTGGTCTGACCATCCTCGCCGCAGGCACCTCGGCACCGGAACTCTTTGTCAGTCTGGTCTCGGCCTTAAAAGGAACTTCCGACTTGGCTGTAGGTAATGTGATAGGTTCCAATATCTTCAATGCCATGCTGATTGTGGGCTGTTCGGCTGTTGCTGCTCCTATGGCCATCAGTCACTCCACTGTGAGTAAGGATATTCCCTTTGCCCTGATTGCTTCGATCCTGATGTTCCTGCTCTGTTTCGACGACATGAACTCGCCTCACCTCTGGGGTAATGAGATCAGTCGTTCCGACGGTATGATTCTTTTGGTGGTCTTTGTCGCCTTTATGATCTATACTTTCAATAAGGCCCGTAAGGACGGCATGATGCCTGATGAGTATTATGACGACGAGGAGAAACAGCCGGTGGATAAGAAACTGGTTTGGAAAAATGTGCTTTGGATGGTGATTGGCTTGGCCTGTCTCATCTATGGCAGTAATCTCTTTGTCGACGCTGCCAGTTATGTGGCCTATCGTTTTGGCGTGCGCCAGAGTGTGGTAGGTCTGACGATCGTGGCTGGAGGCACCTCGTTGCCTGAGTTGGCTACCAGTGTGATGGCTGCACGTAAGGGACAGTCGGCTTTGGCCATTGGTAATGCCATCGGTTCAAATGTATTTAACATTCTGCTCATTCTTGGCACGACGGCTGTCATTTGTCCCATGCGTATCATGGGTATTAATATTATCGACCTCTCAATGATGATTGTCAGCATGGGTCTGTTATGGCTCTTCGCTTACACCAAGTACACGGTGTCGCGTCGCGAGGGCTTTTTGCTGATTGGCGGCTTCCTGGCTTATATGGCCTGGCTCTTCTACCTCCTATAGAAATAACACAGGGGTCCTCTTGAACACCCCCTTTAACAAAACAAGACTATGCAACAGAAAAAAGATCAACGAATCAGTGTGCTGTTTATGTTTTACGGCATACTATTCTGCGTCTGCCTGATAACGGCAAACGTACTCGAGACAAAACAGATTTCGTTTGGCCCGGCTAACATGACAGCGGGCCTGATAGTGTTCCCCGTGAGCTATATCATCAACGATGTGGTGTGTGAGGTGTGGGGCTATGGCCGTACACGCCTGCTCATCTGGTTGGGCTTTGCCATGAACTTCCTCTTCGTGCTTTTTGGCGCTATTGCTGACTGGATTCCCGGGGCACCATATTGGCACGGTCAGGAGGGTTTCCATCAGATCTTCGGTCTTGCTCCGCGTATCGCTGGTGCCTCTTTCCTGGCATTCGTTTGCGGATCGTTTATGAATGCCTATGTGATGAGTCGTATGAAACTGTCGTCAGCAGGTAAGAACTTTTCTTCCCGTGCTGTACTCAGTACTGTCTTTGGCGAGTTGACAGACTCCATCATCTTCTTCCCCCTTGCCTTGGGTGGCGTGATTCCCTGGGAGGAGATGCCTTCGCTTATCATCACACAGGTTACGTTAAAGACACTTTATGAGATTATCGTTCTGCCTGTTACCATCCGTGTTGTCAAATTCACCAAGGCCCATGACCATGAGGATGTGTTTGACAACAACATTACCTATAACATATTTAAAATTAAAGACCTATGAGTACATCAAGAGAGACAGAGGGTTTACAGGCCCTTGGCAAAAAGACGGAGTACAAGTCAGACTATGCGCCTGAGGTGCTGGAGACCTTTGAGAACAAACATCCTGAGAACGACTATTGGGTGCAGTTTAATTGTCCGGAGTTCACTTCACTCTGTCCTATCACAGGTCAGCCAGACTTTGCGGAAATCAAAATCGCATATATCCCTGGTGAACGGATGGTAGAGAGCAAGAGCTTGAAGCTCTATCTCTTCTCGTTCCGTAATCATGGCGATTTCCATGAGGACTGCGTCAATAAGATTATGAAGGATCTGGTTAAGCTGATGGATCCGAAGTATATCGAGGTTCTCGGCCTCTTTACGCCTCGTGGTGGTATTTCTATCTATCCCTATGCCAACTACGGCCGGCCCGGCACAAAGTATGCCGAGATGGCTGAGCAGAGACTTATGTCCCGTCAGTTCGACCTGCGATAATAGCCTTGCTCGTGGTCTGCGAAACGCAATTGCAGCGTGTCGCGACGCATAAAGACAATATCTACAGTATCTGTACTGATGATCTGCTGACGTCCCAGCGTATCGCGACGGGCTTCACTCAGGAGGAGATGACCATTGTAGACATGCCACTGACGATATCGTTTTAAAGGGGGATATTCCACGGGTCCGGGCTGTCGTTCCACCTCGTTGCGCTGGATGCCGATAGGTCGCATGGTATTATCACGACGGATCTCAAAGCCGTACTCACGGGGCTGGAACCATTTCTTACGCAAAGAGTCGGGGAAATCGGGAGGCAGTTGAACAGCACTGTCTGCCGCAGCACCGATTCTGCGACGCAGACGAGGTATGACCTGGTAGCACCATTCACCTTTCAGACGGTCGATATTGATGACGATATCTGCCACATCTTTTCTGCCAGGATTCATCGTGATAGCTACCTGGTCGCCGATTTCAGGGCGTCCGAAGACACGCCGATTGATACGGGCATCCAGGATGTCGATGGTGTCTGGGTCGCTTTCGACGGATCTCAGGATAACGATGATGGAGTCGTTCGAGCCATCGCAGGCGAGCCCATAGATGGTAGAGTCGCCCTCTAATTGTCGGATGACAGGTTCCTGATTCAAACTGTCGCCAGGTGTTTGGCTGCCATTGTTGTTATTGCCGGAATTGCCACAGGCTGTTAACAGCAAAACGAGGGAAAAGAGTATAAAAAATGTTCGTTTCATGCCTATTTATCTGTTTTACGCGACAAAGATAGTCAAAATATCAAAAAAAGTTAGCCAAAAACGCATAATTTTGAAATATTTTATCTATTTTTGTACCCTATAAATATGCAACTAACGAAAATATGAAGAAAAGAATCCAGTTTAGTCTCGTTTATCGGGATATGTGGCAGAGCTCTGGAAAGTTCCAGCCACGCAAGGACCAATTGGAGCGTATAGCCCCTGTGATTATTGATATGGGCTGTTTCAGCCGTGTGGAAACCAATGGTGGTGCCTTTGAACAGGTGAACTTGATGGCAGGTGAGAATCCCAATGCTGCCGTGAGGGCATTCTGTAAGCCTTTCAATGAAGTTGGCATCAAGACCCACATGCTTGATCGTGGTCTGAATGCACTGCGTATGTATCCTGTGCCTGACGATGTGCGTGCCCTGATGTATAAGGTCAAGCATGCTCAAGGTGTGGATATTCCCCGTATCTTCTGCGGTCTGAACGACACCCGCAACATCATCCCTAGCATCAAGTGGGCCAAGGAGGCAGGCATGACGCCACAGGCTACACTTTGTATCACCACTTCGCCCGTTCATACGGTAGAGTACTATTCTGGGATTGCTGATGAGGTGATTGCTGCTGGCGCAGAAGAGATTTGTCTGAAGGATATGGCTGGTATCGGACAGCCTGCTATGCTTGGTGCGCTGACGAAGTCTATTAAGACCAAGCATCCTGATATCATCATCCAGTATCATGGTCACTCTGGCCCTGGTCTCTCAATGGCCTCCATCCTTGAGGTTTGTAACAATGGTGCTGATATCATCGACACTGCTATCGAACCATTGAGCTGGGGTAAGGTGCATCCCGATATTATCTCTGTCCAGTCGATGCTGAAGAATGAAGGCTTCGAGGTGGCAGACCTTAATATGAATGCCTATATGCAGGCACGTACCCTTACCCAGGAGTTTATCGACGACTGGCTGGGTTACTTTATCAATCCTGCCAATAAGCACATGTCTTCTCTGTTGTTAGGCAGTGGTCTGCCTGGCGGTATGATGGGAAGTATGATGGCTGACCTTGGTCCTATCCAGAAGATGATCAACAAACTGCGCACAGCAAAGGGTGAGGCAGAACTGACGATGGACGATATGCTTGTGAAACTGTTCAACGAGGTTGAGTATGTTTGGCCGAAGGTGGGTTATCCCCCATTGGTAACACCATTCTCTCAGTATACCAAGAACATTGCCTTGATGAATCTGCTCACCATGGAGCAGGGCAAGGGTCGTTATGTCATGATGGACGATGCCATCTGGGGCATGATTCTCGGTAAGAGCGGTAAGGTGCCTGGTGAGATTGCGCCCGAGCTGATTGAACTGGCCAAGGCCCAGAAGCGTGAATTTACTGATGCAGATCCGCACACTCTCATTCCTAATGCCCTTGAAGGCTTTAAGAAGGAGATGGACGAGAATGGCTGGGAGTATGGACAGGACGACGAAGAACTGTTCGAATTGGCTATGCATCCTGAGCAATATCGTCCATTCAGAAGTGGTCAGGCCAAGAAACAGTTGCTGGCTGACATTCAGAAGGCTAAGGACGCCAAATTGGGTGGTGGCAAGAAGATTTCTCAAGAAGAGATCGATGCGCTCAAGCATGCCAAGGCCGATGCAGTAAAGGTGCCTCTGGCAGGACAGTTGCTTTGGGGCTTTGGTGGCGAAGGTGTGTTGGCACCATGCGTGGAGCCGTTCATCGGACAGAAATACAAAGAGGGCGATACCTTCTGTTATCTGCAGACCAAGTGGGGTGAGATCATTGAGATTCCTGCTGCCCTGGGAGGCAAGCTCGTGGATATCACTGTGAAGCCCGGACAAAACGTCCGTCAGAACGATACCATTGCTTGGATTGAACGTGAAGCCTAATGGACTATCAGTCGATTATCGATAAGTATTATCCGTCGGAGAATGAACTCCGACGGATATTGCTAATACACAGTCGTCAGGTTGCTGACCGTTGTATAAAGATTGCAAAGAACCATCCGGAACTGAGGTTGGATGTTGAGTTCTTAGAGGAGGCTGCGATGCTTCACGACATCGGTATTTTCCGTTGTGATGCTCCCAGCATCCAGTGTTTTGGCAGCGAACCCTATATCTGTCATGGCGCCATTGGCGGACAGATCCTACGCGAGGAAGGTTGGGTGCGTCATGCCTTGGTCTGTGAAAGGCATACGGGTACAGGCTTAAGCCGTGAACAGATACAAAGTCAGCAGCTGCCTTTGCCCCTTGATGGCATCTATGAGCCTGAGGTTCTCGAAGAACAGGTGGTATGCTATGCTGACAAATTTTATTCCAAGACTCATTTGGAACGGGAACGCACCGTGATAGAGGCTGCACAAAGTCTGGAGAAGTTTGGTGAAAAGGGTGTTAAAAAGTTCCTGCAATGGGTTAATATGTTTGAGTGAATAGTTGTTTTTCTGATTTTTTTCGTACCTTTGCGGCGTGAAACAAAAAACGGTCGTCATATCGATCCTTTGTGCTTTCATGCTGATGATGGCTTGTACACCGTCTTCGCTTCGTATGGGCAAGGCTCCAGAGGAAGAGAGGACGGCTGGTGTTGTGTCTGTACCCAAACTATCTGTGCCTGACCTGCCAAAGGATTCCGTATCATTGTCTGCATTGGTTGACAGCATTGCCAGCAGTCAGGATGTGGATAGTTTGATAGCCGAAGTCAAAGACTCGTTGGAGGCCCTTCCTGAGGTTGATACTGAGGAATTTGATGCTGCGCCCCTCGACACCATGATTCCTACGAATCAGGAAGCTGCTATCAAAACCAAACGCGACACCACGACGATGGATTCTCTGGAACTGGCCATCTATAAATATAATAAGGTGATTGACGACTCCCTGGCTCTCGATAGTATCAACAAGCGTCGTAAGAACGGTATTGATTCACCTGTGGAATATGTTGCCAACGACTCCCTCGTCTATGAGGCCAGTACTTCACGTGCTTTCCTTTTTGGTAGTTCGACGGTGAAATACCAGAACATGGATCTGGCCAGTGAGAATATCAGCATGAGTCTCGATAGCAACCTCGTTCATGCCACAGGAAAAATGGATACAACGACCCATCAGATGGTGGGAACCCCTGTGTTCAAGATGGGTAGCGACCAGTATGAGCAGACCGAGATGATGTTCAACTTCAAGACCAAGAAGGGCTTTATCACCGATGTCTATACCCAGCAGGAGGACGGATATCTGACCAGTGAGCACTCCAAGCGTGGGTCCGAAGGTGAGATGTATCTCGAGCATGGCCGTTATACCACTTGCGACGATCCCCATCCTGACTTCTATATCGCCATGTCGCGTGCGAAGGTAAGACCAGGAAAGGATGTGGTCTTTGGTCCTGCCTATCTGGTGGTGGCCGATGTGCCGTTGCCACTGGCCATTCCCTACGGATTCTTCCCCTTCACTAAGAGCTATAGCAGTGGTCTGATCATGCCGACCTATGGTGATGAAACCGATCGTGGCTTCTATCTGCGTGATGGTGGCTATTACTTTGCCATCTCTGATAAGATGGATCTCAAACTTTTGGGTGAAATTTATACAAAGGGCTCTTGGGGCTTGTCTGCTGCTTCCAACTATATCAAGCGCTATCGTTTCCGCGGATCCTTCATTTTCAGTTACCAAAGCACGGTACATGGTGAGAAGAATATGCCCGATTATGAGAAGAACACCAGTTTCAAACTGCAGTGGAATCATAATCAGGATGCAAAGGCCAATCCCTTCAGAACCTTCAGGGCGAGTGTGAACTATGCTACTTCAAGTTACGAACGCAACAACCTCACGTCGATGTACAATCCTCAGGCTTTGACGCAGTCGCTGCGAACCTCGTCCATTACAATGGATAATAAGTTCTCGAGTCTTGGTATGTCGATCAGTACCACCGTCAGTGCCGAACAGAACATGCGTGACACTACGGTGAATTTACGCTTGCCTGAAATGAGTATCAGCATTGCCAACTTCTATCCCTTCAAACGTAAGAAGGTGGTTGGTGATGAGCGATGGTATGAGAAAATCTCCATGCGTTATACGGGTAATTTGACCAATAGTGTCAACGTGAAGGAAGACCGTCTTATGCACACCAGCCTGGCAAAAGACTGGAAAAACGGTATGTCGCACACCATTCCCATTTCTGCCAGCTTCACGGCCTTAAATTACATTACCCTCACGCCCTCTGTCAATTTCAATGGCTATACTGTTTTCAATAAGCGGGAGAGGTCATGGGATCAGGAGAATCAGAAAGAGGTTGTCGATACCATAACAGGTTTCTTCAATTACTATACCTATAACGTGAGTTTCCAGGCTCAGACAAAACTCTATGGTTTCTATATCCCCAGCAAGAAACTGTTTGGTGAAAGGCTTCAGGCTATTCGTCACGTGTTCTCCCCACAGGTGTCATTTACCTATACGCCTGATTTCAGTGCCGGTTTCTACGGGTTCTATAAAAGATACAAGAAGGTTGATGCAGAAGGCAAAGAGTCAGAGGTGTTGTATTCCCCCTATACCGGTGGCATGTATTCGGCTCCAGGCAATCGTATGTCAGGCAATATCAATTTCGTATTAGGTAATAATTTGGAAATGAAGATTAAGGATAAAAATGACAATGATACAGTTATTTCGCTCATCGACGACCTGACGGCCAGTATGTCCTACGATATTGCTGCCGATGTGCGTCCCTTGAGTGACCTTAATCTCAATATCCGTCTGAAGCTTTCAAAGAGTTATACCTTCAGCACCAATGCCCGTTTTGCCTCGTATGTCTATGAGGCCGACAGTGTGGGAGCTACTCCAAGGGTCAGTGAGCACACCACCTATTGGGAAAAGGGCCGTTTCGGACGTTTTCAGGGTATATCGCAGGGTATTAACTACACCCTCGACAATAACAAGGTTCTCAATTTCATCAAAAGGTTGAAAGGTGAGAAGGTCGATAAGAAAGACGACAAGAAGAAAGAGGGCAATGAAGATGAGGAGGAAGAATGGGATCCCGATTTGAATACTAATATCGACAAGGATCTGGATTTGAGCAAGGACAAGACGGAAAAGACCAAGGCCGAGACCGATGAGGATGGCTATATGGCTTTCAAGATGCCTTGGTCGCTGACGTTCAGCTATAATGTCAACATGCATGAGAGCACCGATGTGTCGAAATTCAACTATGATCGGATGCGTTATCCCTATGAGTTCACCCAGTCGCTCAACTTCCATGGTAATCTGCGTCTGAGTGATGGCTGGAACATCAGTTTCAATTCAGGCTATGACTTCAATTATAAGAAGATCTCTATGACCACAGCTTCCTTGAGTCGTGACCTCCACTGTTTCAATATGTCGTGTACTGTGAATCTCGCACCTTATACCAGTTACAACTTCTCCTTCCGTTGTAACGCTTCAACACTAACAGATGCCTTGAAGTACGACAAGCGCAGCAGCTACTCAAACGCTGTGCAGTGGTATTAAGTCGAGATCATCCTGTTCACCCACAATCCAGAGTATGTCGCCCTCCTCAAACTTACGGTTGGGCGCAACAACTGACAGACTTTCTTTTCCTTCCTCCAGTCCGATAACCATACAGTTATAGTGGTCGCGGATGTTACTCTCTCTTAATGTCTTCCCAACAAATGGACTATCGGTAGCAAGGATGAGCTGACGAAGTTTCATCTCACGCTTCTCCATTTCAGTATCCTCACCGAGCACTTCCCGTTCGATGGCCTCGCGGAAAGCATTAAACTGTTCGTCGCTGCCAATAGCCTGAAGCACGTCACCAGGGAAGATGATAGAGTCGCCATCGGGAATGTTCACCCTTCTTCCACCACGTAAGATGCTGCTGATGTGGATGCCATACTTCTGACCTAGGTTCAGCTGCTTCAATGAATTGCCCATCCACTTGGAGTTATAGGGTATTTCGAATTCAGCAATATGGATATCGCGGTCCAACAGCTTTCCTTCATACAGGGGGCGCTTTTTACCATGCACCTGTGCTTCGATGTCCCTCGAACGCAGGTTGAGCATGAAGAGGCGCTCAAGGGTGATGCTACGGTGCTTGATCCAGCGCGAGAGGATGATGCAGGTGAGTATCACTACACCTATGGTAATGATCAGGGCGCTGGAGAACTCGCTCAGGTAGTTGCAGATATAGAAGATGGCCGATAGGGCAATTAGTGCGCGAACCAGGATGGTGAAAAGCAGGGGCAGGCGGTTACGGTTTGACTCTGCCCAGAGTGTCTTCCATTCCTCGCTGCGGTTCTTCTTCATCACCATCGCTCTCAGGAAAGGTGCTATCAGCACCACCGTCAGCAATCCCGTGATACCATTGGCATACTGTCGTAGTTCTTCACCTGGCAACAACTTTTGCATAAAGGGCAATACAAAGGTCAGCATCAAGACGATAGAGGCCATGGTGAGAATCGAATATACCAAAGTGTTTACACCCATCTGTGTCAGCAGACGTTTCCACAGACTGGTCTCTGTCGTGTGCGGATGACTCATCGACAGATGGTTCAGCGAACGGATGATCTTATGAGGCAGATGCTTCTCTAAGTTATTGTAAACCGGTGTGGCAAACCGTATCATGTAAGGTGTGAGGAATGTGGTAATAACTGATACGGCCACCACGACCGGATAGAGGAAATCGCTGATCACGCCAAGTGACAATCCCAGTGAGGCAATGATAAACGAGAACTCACCGATCTGTGCCATAGAGAATCCGCAGCGCATGGCCGACTTGAGACTTTCGCCACCTAACATGAAGGCAAAGGTGCCGAAGATGGCCTGACCCACAAGGATTGTCATGACCAATGCAAAGATGGGGAAGGCGTAGTCAATGATGATTTTCGGATCGACGAGCATACCCACCGATACGAAGAAGATGGCGCCGAAGAGGTTCTTCACAGGCTCCACCAGTTTGATGATGCGCTCTGCCTCGATGGTCTCTGCAAAGATGCTACCCATGATAAAGGCACCAAAGGCAGATGAGAAACCGACCTTCGTTGAGACGACGGCCATCGCGCAGCACAAACCCAGCGATACGATGAGCAGCACCTCGCTGTTGATGAGCTTACGCACGGATCTCAAGAACAGCGGGATAGCGAAAATACCCACCACCAGCCACAATACCAGGAAGAAGATGATACGCCAGATGCTGTTCAGCATCTCACCACCACCCAAGTCCTTACCGCTGGCAATGGCACTCAACAATACCATCATAACGATGGCAAGGATGTCTTCCAGTATCAGTACCGACATCACCAATCCTGCAAACTGCTGCTGCCGTAGTCCCAAGTCGTCGAAGGCCTTATAGATAATTGTAGTCGACGACATGGCGAGCATACCGCCTAAGAAGATGCAGTCCATTTTGCTCCATCCGAACAATTGGCCGACGATGACGCCTAATAGCGACATGCAGAAGATAATGGTACACGTCGAGATAATCGGCGATGCACCCATCTTCAGGATTTTCTTGAATGAGAAGTCCAGACCTAAGGAAAACAAAAGAAACATCACACCCAGGTCAGACCATAGGTGGATGTTTTCAGAGTCTACAACCGAGGCCGTATAAGGCATGTGAGTACTCACTAGGAATCCGGCTACGACGTATCCTAATACAAGGGGTTGCTTGAGCTTTTTGAAAATAAGCGTCACGACGCCTGCCACTACCAGGATAAGCGCCAAGTCGATTACCAATGCGGGAATATCACTCATTATAGTCTGCTGTCAGTTCGCAAATTCTTACGATTACTTTGAGGGCTTTCTCCATCGACTGTATACTCACAAACTCATACGGTCCGTGGAAATTCACGCCTCCAGCGAAGATATTGGGGCAGGGGAGCCCCTTGAAAGAGAGCTGGGCACCATCGGTACCGCCACGGATGGGCTTCACCTTGGGAGCGACACCACAATCCTGCATGGCATGCAGCACCAAATCGATGACATGCATCTGTGGATCAATCTTCTCTTTCATATTATAATATTGGTCCCTGATTTCACAGGTTACCGTCCCCTCGCCGTATTTCTCGTTCATCTGATCCACACAGCGCTGCATGAAATGCTTACGGTCTTCAAAGATCTCTCGGTCGTGGTCGCGGATGATATAGCTCATCTTGGCTTGCTCGCAATGACTCTCGATACCCAGCAGATGATAGAAGCCCTGATAACCCTCTGTGGTCTCAGGCGTCTCATCGTGGGGCAGCATCATAGCCAGCTCTGCAGCCAAGGCACTGGCGTTCACCATCTTGCCTTTGGCATAGCCTGGGTGCACGCTGATGCCCTTGATGGTAATCTTGGCACTGGCGGCATTGAAGTTCTCGAATTCCAGTTCGCCCACATCACCGCCATCCATCGTATAGGCCCATTCGCAGTTGAATTTCTCCACGTCGAAGTGGTGGGCACCCATACCGATCTCCTCATCGGGATTGAAGGCAATACGGATGTCGCCGTGCTTAATTTCCTTATGGTCGCGCAGATAGCACATGGCCTGCACGATTTCTGCGATGCCGGCCTTGTCGTCGGCACCTAACAGCGTGTGACCGTCTGTTACAATCAGGTCTTCGCCAATGTGGTGCAGCAGCTCAGGGAATTTTCTTGGACTGCTGACGATACCCTCCGACAACAGAATCTCGCCGCCATCATAGTTTTCTACAATGCGGGCCTTGATATCAGCACCCGAACAATCGGGACTGGTATCATAATGCGAGATAAAACCAATGGTGGGTACTTTTTCTTTGATATTCGACTTCAGCGTGGCGTAGATATAGCCTTTTTCGTCGAGTTCCACATCGCTGAAGTCTTCATTCTCAAGTTCTTTCTTGAGATATTCTGCAAAAAGCAGTTGTTTTGGCGTACTAGGCACGCAGTCGGCGTCCTCAGCCGACTGCGTGTCAAATTTGGTATAGTTTAAAAAACGTTCTGTCAGATTCATTACTCGTAGTATTCAATTGTGCGGGTCTGCTCCATCTCCTGGCCCATCATTGAGCTCTTGCGGCTGATCCAGTTACCCTTTGCATCATACTTATAGTCGGTATAAGGAGTTTCCATCTCCTGGCCGCCCATGTCCATTGACTGAGAAGCTACGGCACCCTTGTCGTTGTATTTATACTTGATCACCATGTCGTTACCCATCATATTGATAGTCTGGCTGATGATACGGCCGTTCTCCCACTTATACTTGATTTCGATCTGCTGACCCTGCATAGCCTCTCTCTTGGCTGACTGCAGATAGCCGTTCTCGTCGTACTTAGCGTCAGAGATACCATTGCTCTGCATCTTACCCTCCTTGGTGAAGTTGATAACCTGCTCGCGACCCATCATGTTTGACTTAATGCACTTCACGGCACCTGTAGCCTCATTAGCTTCTACGTCGTGGAACTTGGTCTGTGCCTGCATGGCAAAAGGAATGGCCATCAAGGCGATCATCATAAATAACTTTTTCATTTTACTTTTTTGTTTAAATTGTTAATAATTAAAGTTGATAAATTAGTCAGATCATATCTGCTGCATCTTAGACGAGATGACTTTGAAAAAGTTTAATCCCGTTATGAAAACTAAGTTGATGCTGCAAAAATACAAAAAATATTTGAAACCAAGTATATTTTACTAAGAGATTTGAAATATTTTTGTTTATTTTTGTGTTTCTCGATGTTTTTGCTTATCTTTGCAGTCCTATAAAACCATTTATGATTGATAGGGCTACGATAGATAAAATCATGGATGCCACGAACATTGTCGACGTGGTGGGAGAGTTTGTCACGCTGCGAAAAGCGGGTGTGAACTACAAAGGTTTGTGCCCCTTCCACGACGATACGACGCCTTCGTTCATGGTGTCACCCTCGAAGCAGATCTGTAAGTGTTTTGCCTGTGGCGAGGGTGGTACGGCCATCAATTTCCTGATGAAGCACGAGCAGATTACCTATCCTGAAGCCCTGCGATGGTTGGCCAGGAAATACAATATTGAGATTCAGGAAAAGGAACTGACTGATGAGGAAAAACAGCAGCAGAGCGATCGCGAATCGATGTTCATCGTCAACGAATGGGCGAGGACTTATTTCCAGGATATTCTGAAAAACGACCCCGATGGCATTGCGATAGGTAAGCAATATTTCCGCAGTCGAGGCATCCGCGATGATATTGTAGAGAAGTTCTGTCTGGGTTTCGCCCTTCCCAAGCGTGATGCGCTTGCCCAAGCCGCCCTGAAGGCCGGCTATCAGGCGGAGTTCTTGGTAAAGACGGGTCTCTGCTTTGAGAGAAGTGATAAAAAGTCTTCCGATTCTGAGGATCAGCAAGACACATCTCTTACCTCTCACCTCTCACCTCTTACCTCTCACCTCTCACCTCTTACCTCTCACCTCTCACCTCTTACCTCTAACTTAATCGACCGTTATGCTGGCCGTGTCATCTTCCCTTGGCTGAATGTGAGCGGTAAGGTGGTGGCCTTTGGTGGACGACTGTTGGATGCCCGTACCAAAGGTGTGCAGCAGAAGTATGTCAACTCGCCCGATTCCGAAATCTATCATAAGGATCATGAGCTCTATGGCCTCTTCCAGGCGAAGAAGGCTATTGCCAAGGAAGACCGTGTCTATATGGTGGAGGGCTATACCGATGTGATTGCCATGCACCAGAGTGGCATTGAGAACGTGGTGGCCAATAGTGGCACAGCCCTCTCCGTCTATCAGATCAAATTGCTCCGTCGCTTCACCCAGAACATTACCTTATTATATGATGGTGATGAGGCTGGCATCCATGCGGCCATGCGAGGCACCGACATGTTGCTGGCAGAGGGCATGAATATCAAGGTGCTGCTGTTGCCTGATGGCGACGATCCCGACTCCTTTGCCAAGAAGCATTCGGCACAGGAGCTGAAAGACTATATCGAGAAGAATCAGATGGACTTCATCACGTTTAAGACGCGTCTGACGGTGGAGAATGTGACCGACCCTGTGAAGCGCTCAGAGGCCATCAGCGGTATTGTGAAGAGCATCTCCGTGATTCCCGATCAGATCCTGCGCTCCACCTATCTCAGTGAACTCTCGCAGCGCATGGGCATCAAGGAACAGACATTGCTGAACTCGATGAACGGCATGATTCGCAAGGACCTTGAGGAGAAGGAAAAAGAGCGCGAGCGCGAAGCTGAAAGAACGGCAACAAAGCCTGCTGCTGATACCAGCGTGCTCAGCACCTTGACGCCTGACTCCGAAGTGGAGGAGATGATTATCAAGAGTATCATCCGCGATGGTGAGAAGGTGATCTTTGAGCATGTAGAGATGGATGATGGCTCCTTTATTGACCTGACGGTGGCGCAATATGTGAATTACGACTTGGGGCAGGACAATATCCATTTCCACCATGAACTGTATAACCAGATTCTCGAGGAGGCTGTGGCGCATAGTGGTGAACCAGACTTCAAGGCCGAGACCTATTTCATGCACCATCCCGATGTGAATATCAGCAGCTTGGCAGCACGCTTGGCCATCGACACCCATCAGCTGGGCAAGAGCTTCCAGTTGAAGGAGCGTGAAGGAGGGCTCCGTCAGCACGTCCTCCACTTGGTGCTCGACCTGCGTATGGACATCGTCGAAAAACGATTGAAGGAACTCAAGGCTGAGATGCGACAGGTGGGTAGCGATATGGAGCGTATCAAAGCCCTGATGGAGGAATTCAAGGAGACGCAGGAACTGCGTAACGCCCTGGCCCAACAGCTGGGCAACGACTTGGTAGGATGATAAGTTGGAACGTCATATTATTCAGTGTCTATCATGTGATTGTCATCTTGGCAATCATCCACGTGGTGATGGACAACCGTCAACCGGCCAAGACGATGGCCTGGGCACTGGTGATATGGTTTGTACCCGTAGTAGGACTGTTGTTCTACCTATTCTTCGGACTGAACACCCGCAAAGAGAGATTCATCAGCCAGCGGAGCCTCGACCAGCTCTCCAAACGCTCGATGCTGGAGTTCGTCGAACAGAAGGATCTTCAGTTGCCCGCTGAGCACCGTCAGCTCATCGACCTCTTTGTCAACGAGAACTTCTCACTTCCTTTCAAGGACAATCAGGTCACGGTTTATGACGATGGCTATGCCTTCTTTCCCGCACTTCTGGCAGAAATTGCCAAGGCTGAGAGTCATATCCATATCGATATGTATATCTTTGCCGAAGATCCGTTAGGCATGTTGCTCTCCGATGCCCTGATCGACAAGGCGCGTCAGGGTGTGGAGGTGAAGCTGATCTACGATGATGTGGGCTGCTGGAATGTCAGTCATTCGTTTTTCGATCGTATGCGCGATGAAGGTGTCGAGGTCGTGCCCTTCCTGCCTGTGCGTTTCCCGTCGTTTACGAGCAAGGTCAACTACCGTAACCACCGCAAGCTGATTGTCATCGACGGACGGATTGGTTTTATCGGCGGCATGAACATCGCCCTGCGCTATGTGAAGGGTACTGGCACTCAGGCTTGGCGAGACACGATGCTGAAGGTGGAGGGCGCAGGTGTCTATGGCATCCAGCGGGCTTTCCTCATCGACTGGTATTTCTGCGACCGTACGCTTATTTCCGACCGTAAATACTATCCAACCTCACAAAATGTCAGACCTTTTGTGAGCTCAGAGGCAACGACGTTGACACAGGTGGTCTGCAGCGGTCCTGTGGCACCCTATCCTGAAATCATGCAGGGTTATGTGCGCATCATCCTTTCCGCCAAGCGCTATGTGTATCTCGAAACCCCTTATTTCCTGCCTACCGAACCCGTGCTGTTCGCTTTGAAGACGGCTTCCATTGCAGGTGTCGATGTGCGTATCATCGTGCCTTACCGCAGCGATGCCAAATGGGTGGAGTGGGCCAGTCGCAGTTATCTGCGTGATGTGGTGGAGGCTGGTGTCACGGTGATGCTCTATCAGGCTGGATTCCTCCATTCAAAGCTCCTTGTCTGCGACGATACCATCTGTTCGTGCGGCTCCACAAATGTCGACATCCGCAGTTTTGAGAACAATTTCGAGTCGAACATCTTCCTTTATGGCGAGGCTGCGGCCAAGCAACTGCGTGATCTGTTCCATGCCGATGAACAGCAGTCGATTAACTTGCAGGATTTACCCGAACGGATGCACCCGAAGTTTATGAAACGGTTGTGGGAATCGATGGTCAGGATGTTATCACCCTTGATGTAGGGGCTGGAAGATTGAGAAGTTCACGCTGCCGTATGAACGGTGCTCCACGAAATTGGGATGGTCGGTGAAAGAATCGTTTTTGCCGTGTTCAAAGACAAAGACGCCATCCTCCTTCAACAGGTTTTTCTCGAAGATGAGTGTTGGGATGGTTTTCAGCTCTTCTAAGGCGTAAGGAGGGTCGGCGAAGATAAAATCGAACTGCTGCTTACAGCTCTTGATAAATCGGAATACATCGCCACGGATTGCTGTGACAGAGGGATCTTGCAATTTTTGCAGACACTGCAGGATAAAGCGGTGATGGTCGCGGTCGGCCTCCACACTGATCACGTGGGCGCAACCCCGTGAAGCCAGTTCCAGCGAGATACTGCCTGTGCCTGAGAACAGATCGATGGCCATTGCACCTTCAAAGTCGATATAGCCCGTCAGTACGTTGAAGATGTTCTCTTTGGCAAAGTCAGTCGTCGGCCTCGCCTTGAACGTGCGGGGGATATCAAAATGCCGTCCCTTATATTTTCCCGTTATTATCCTCACTTTTCACTCCTTTACTTTTCACTTCTCCACTCCTTCACTTCTTCGCCAGCAGGTCATTCAGGTCGAAGGGCATCACGTAGGCATGTTTCAGATACTTGCGCATCTCCTCTAATATCCAGTCCTGTTCGGGGATGTCGCCCAGGATATGAATCTCGTCGTGCTCCGGTTTCAGGTTCAGTTGCTTCCACACGTAGAGCAGGAAATAGAGCGAGTCGTGGGCTTGTGTAGTCTCAAACGAGTTGCAGAACTTGAAGCGGTTCTGCTGAAACGAGAAGATGTCGAGCTGCTTGTCGTGGAAGTAGCCGTACATCTTGCTGCGATGGCCTGTGAAACTGCGCTGGTGCAGATAGGTCCAGACGGGAATCATGGCGTGCATCAGCTGCACATCGTTGAAGCGGTCGGTGAGCACCATCTGCAGGTCCTTGTTGATGCAGTACACGCAGACAGCATTCAGCGACGGCAGCACATTGAATTTCACCACTTCCTTCTCGCTTCTGGGGAATGAATGCAGATAGAGTGTCGTGGCATCGGCCTCCTGGAACTGCTCGATGGGCACCATCAGCACGGGCGTATTGATCAGCACGCGGGCAGTGGGCAGATCGAACTCCCTCGAGAAGGTTTTGAAGGCTTCGCGCAGGTTCGCAGCCATCGAGATACCGCTTCTCACCACGTAGGGCTCAAACAATACGGGCTGTTCCGGATCTGACTTGTCCGTGATCATAAACGACAGCGTGTTCTTTCCCACGCGAATCGTCAGTTGCTTGCTGTTCGTGATGCTTGTTGTCGCCATCCTTTAGTTGATTGCCGACATCACACTGGCGATACAAACGGCCAGCAATCCAGCCGCCACCAGCACTAGTGCAATGTTGATTTGTCTGTTACTTATCTGCATTTCGGTTGCAAAGGTAGCATAAATTGAGCAAAAAACCAAATAAATTTGGATAATTACCAAATTATATCTACCTTTGCAGACCGTAATCACACATTATTATTAACTAATTTATTATTTATGAAGAAAGTATTAATCCTCCTGCTGATGATGGCTACGACAATGGTGGCATCGGCGCAGACAAAGAAAGTGTCGGTCCTGGGCGACTCGTATTCCACATTCCAAGGTGTAATCCCTGCTCATTACGCCCCATTCTATCCCAACGACCGAAACGATTGCAAGGCGGTAGAGCAGACTTGGTGGGACCTTTATATCAAGGCCAAGGGCTATGTGCTGGAGAAGAACGATTCTTGGGGCGGCACCACTATCTGTGGTACAGGCTACGGTCGTATGGATGCATCGCGCAACAATTTCATTTCGCGTGTCGACAGTCTGGGCAATCCCGATATCATCTTTGTGTTTGGAGGCACCAACGATGCCTGGGCCAATGTTCCCATAGGCGAGTATCAGTATTCTGACTGGACGAAGGAGGATTGCAAGAATTTCCGTCCTGCGCTGGCCTGTCTGTTGGACATGCTGCAGAAGCGTTATCCCAAA
>JAGCDZ010000022.1 GCA_017650905.1 Prevotella sp.
AACGCTCGCCTGTCATGGGATGCGTCTGCTCACCAAAGCCCAGGCTCACCTGTACCTCTTCCTCCTCACTCGCCTCGAAAGGCATCATGAATCCGCTTGCGGACTCCAATAATATATCTTTTGTGTTCATCCTCTTCCTCTCCTTATCGTATATTCATTCTCCTCACTCTCATTCTGGGCCAATTGCGGCTGATAATGCTGCTGCACAGGCTGTTCAACAAGCTGCACCTGATAGCCCTGACTATACGGTATCTGTTGCTGGGGTATTATCGTCTGCTGCATCCGCATGTTTTTCATGGCTAATGAGCCAAGGAACAGCGAAGCGATCTTTCCCATCCAACCGAAGTTGCCGAACATCAGAAATGCTGCCGGTATCAGGGCTGCCAAGCTCATGCCAGAACCGCCATTCCAGAAGCTGTTGGCCAACTGTCCGATGCTGTTAAACGGGTTTAGTGCAGAAAACAATCCCCCACCCTGCTGTGGCATGATGGCCTGCTGCTGGTAGCCCTGCACCATCTGGCCAGCACCCTGATAGGCATTCTGCAATCCCTGTCCGGCAGCATGGATTCCGTTCTCTACCGAATCAACGGCATTGCCTGCCGCATGAGTGATATGGTCGTAGGTTCCCTCGCCTACCACGCCATCCACCACATTCTCGCCAATCGACTTGTCGGCACCATCGGCACCAAAGGCGAGACCTTTCAGTCCACCTGTGACACCATTCTCCTTCAAGCCTTTCGACGCATCATCACCCAAGGCTACCTCCGTAGCCTGTTCCAAAAGCGACTCGTCATTGACGAAATACTTCCAACCTGCAACAGATCCTGCCGACAGTCCCAAGAACGTCTTGGGGTTATGGCCTGCGAATCGTACTACTCGCCCGCCCATATTCAATGCTGTACTCCAACCTCCCATATCTATAACGGATTATATTCTACAATTAGTCGTGCTCTGTAACAGTTGGTCTTTGGTGCCTTATGTCGGCTACCATCGGCCATCGAGAAAAGCCATGCCTGGTTCATCTTGTTCTGTTCCACCTCCGTACTGGTCCAATACCAACAACCTGCATTCTCAGGACTGCGATTCACAGGTGTCCCACCACATCGTTCGATGATGGGGTTCACGATCGTAAGTGTACTATAGAGCAATCCCAACTCCGCGACACTCGGCACATAGTCACTCTGGAAGAACCAGTGATGACGGAAGGCCAACAAGCCCAACGGCGACGTGTAATAGTTTCGTGAATCTGCCTTGTTGTCCTTCACCACCAAGCTGTCTCTATCGAGATGCGTTGTCTGGAGTGCCACCGTATTGACATAGCCGTCATACTCCGTCTCACTGCCACTGGTTTTCTGGTCAAAACTCAACGTATCAGCAAAAGCCACTGGCGCAATCTCATCGAGCAGCACAGCCAATGCCTGATGCTTGTCTGTCTTCTCAGCAAACACCACCGCCACTGGCGTATGAACGTCACTATTGAAAACCGAAGGACTCACTATCTGACCATCCGAACAGAGGATGTAACCTGGATGGATGTCGAGGTCTATCGGCTCATGTTCATCGCACGAAGTCAACACCATCGACAATGCCATCATTATTATTAAAGATAAATTCTTCATATTTCTTCTTTATTAAATATTAAATAGTTAAATTCTTTATTTACAGGACTATAAAGGTAGTTTTAAGCCAACGGAACCGCCCGTTCTCCAACTCAGACCTGACCCGATGATTACATCTTCCTTCACCTGAAAGAACAGTTCCCAGCCACCCTTCAGGGCATAGGTGTGTTCATATCCGAGATGTACACCGCCTACGAAGTCATGCAAGTCTGAGCCGCCACTGGCACCTATCCTGACATTTCCATGATGGTTACGTCCACGATTCACACATGGCTTATAGACAATGCCCAGATGCCAGGAGTTATAGTTATGCCAGAAGCTCTTCTTTGTCACATGCCCCGCATTGGGGTCATCGCCATACTGAAGATAGCCCGTTGCGAAATACTCCCAGGCATTATGATACTTGCTGCCATGCTCGTATGCAATGGTCGCATCCAGCCCTTTCTCATACAAAGCTCCCACCCCAAACATCAGATGGTTGCTATTCGTCTGTGCATTGGCAACAAGACCTATCGAGGCCACTGCCAAACATAACATCATTCTCTTCATCATAGCTAATCTTCAATTAAAAGGGAACTGTCAAACGCATCAGCACTCAAGATATCCTCATAGTCTATCGTCATCGAGATAGTTCGACCACTTATCTGTTTCTCACTCAGTTCGATGGTCAGCACCTTGTCATTAGGGAATGTCATCTTCTTCAGCACCGCCACATTCCTATAACCTCGTTGGAACGACATACTCCTATCGAGTAACAATATTGGTTCCAGCATCAGATCCTGAACGTTCGTAGCCTTCTGCTGCTTCTTGTCACAGAGTTTAAAGCGTAGTTCATCGATGTCGAAGCGTAGGTTAGTCTTGTTCTCCACACTGAAGTCGATAAAGAAGTATTCCCCCACTGCATAGACATTGTTCAGTCGCATCGTTGCATGGTGCTTATTGGTCCTGGTACTGTGATACTTCGCCGGACTATTCCAGATACGACGGGCATAGCGTACCATATCCTGTGTACTCATACTCACGGCAGGGTTATGGAAAGCATTACGCTCATCCATCTGTACCTCCTTGTCTGAAACGGCTTCCTCCAGTCTGGTAGTATAAATCAGTGCATACTGAGAACGGTAACGTTCTGTCACCACTGTCACAATAGCCAGCACGGCTCCATCCTCATGGCCACCTTCCTTCGGCTTCACTCGGATGACATTCTCAATGGGTTTGTCACCCACCACCTTGTCGGTACTGATGTCCACCAGTCGGATGGGTTCTGATGCCGTTATCACTGTGGTGACGTTCTCATTCACCGTCAACTGCTCCATCTCGTTGTAAGTCTGCTGGGCTGAAGCACTCAAAGCAGACGCGGCGCAGAGAAAAAACGCGCCCAATTTGGTTCTCGAAATTCTTTTCATGATGAATATTGTCAAAATTTTTTATTTCTTAAACATCTTTAACATTTCCATAACAACTAACGCTTGCGTTGTTGTTTGGAATTGACCAAGAACACTTGTGTTCCGTACTTCAGGCGGACACGGTTCTTCTTAATGGCCTTGCTAATGGCATTAGAGGTCTTCTGATAGGCATTCTGCAAAGCCTGACCTGCCCACTGACTGACAGAAGTACCGCCACTGGTCTGGTTCAGGTTCATATTACCCTGCATAGCTGTACTACCAATATCCTTCGCTGTTTCACGGAACTGACTGGCAGGAACATAAAGACCTTCCTGACCATCCGTTACATCGTAAATAGACAGTCCTATCTTCAGGATCTCATCACCTACAAGCACACTCTGTACCTTACCCTTTACGCGCTGCTGACCGAATCCGCTCATCGTAGCATACAGATAACTGCCTTTGGGCAACAGTGTGCCATTGATGTCGATGGCATCCAATAGGCGTAGACGTACACGACTACCCTCTACGGCTTTTACCTCTTCATCGATGATAGCCCTTATCAGGTTCGAGTTGGGCGCATTCTCGCTCAGTGTATTGAAATACTCCGATTCATCCTTCGATACCTTCGTCACGATATTGTTCTGTGCATCATCATCGAGTTCACGCACGGCATTGGGTGCTTCAACTGCTACATCCCTTGCCGCTTTCGCACCCTTGGAAATAATACTATCCTGGGCATCTGCCACAGCACCTATAGCTGCTGCACCTTGCGCACGGACATTATTTAAATCACGGTCGAGTTCTGCCATCATGCCCTGACGACGCATCGCCAATGCCTTGGCACGCTCTTCGTCTGTCATTGGCACCACATAATCATCGCCACTCATGCTCTCACCCTTCTTGGCTGACTGTGCAATACGGTTATTTAAGTCCTGAAGGTTCTTGATTCTTGCCTGCTCCTGGGCCTGTGCATCCAACAGACGCAACTCCTCCTCAGAATACTTCGACTCAAAATCTTCTTTCTTATTCACGGTGTCCTGATTCTCCGTAAAGTCCTGCACCGCACTGCGGTCAGTTATCTCACCAAACGCATCGCGCATGTTCTTTCGCTTACTGCCAATATCCTTAGATACGTTGGCTGATGGCAGCTGAGCATTCAGATACTCGGTCGTCTGCAGGTTGGCATCTTTCTTATCTTCTATCTCTACATCGAATACCTCCATGAAGAGATAGGGTATCACCAGCGACCCGATATAAACCAATGTCGGAATGACGTACTTCGGTTGTTTGAAATTAATCTTCTTCATATCTTCACTTTACTTTGTTTACTACTATGTGGTGACCTTTCGACTGCATCGCACTGTCAACACGCTCGATGGCTGTCGCCTTTTTCTGCCCCTGATGTTGCATGACATCCATCAGATAGAACACATTCATCATAAAGCACACCATCACGAATCCGAACACGATAGCCAGAAATGCCATCTTATGTTCCTGACCGACCTCCTGTAGCCGTTTAGCTCCCCAGCTGATGCCGCACTTGTCGGCAAACCTTTTGCCTGCTTCCACCTCGCGCTCATAACGCTCCTTATACTTCGGATCGTTCTTGTCCGGCATCGGCTCTCCTACTATCAATCTCTTCCAACCCATAGCTTAATAAATGGTTTTTTGTTTCTGCTCCAGATCTTGATTCAGGAGGGTTCGCCAGTTTGTTATCAACAGTCCGTGAGGATTATTCTCAGTTCTCGGCACACGTTTCAGTTCTCCAGCTGTTACGAGCTTTCTCATCAGGATGTTTGTACGTCGCTCGATGCGCTGACGGCCATAATAGGTGAAGGTCATCTGCTGCTTGTCGAACTTGATACTGTCGCAGAAGATTGAGAATACAGCACTCGTACCCATGATGTTGTTATAAAAGCCTTTTTCCTTCAGGGCATTATACTGAGCCAGTCCTGTCTCATCGACCAGATACATGGCCTTCTCCATCGTATAGTTGATGTACTTGTCATCAGGCGCGAGGGTGAAGAAGAGGTGGTGGAACAGTTCCACATGACTCTTCGCTTCCACGTCGAGCGTCTCATCCATCGTTGTACGCTGCACCAGGATAGGCACATTGCCGTCCAACACATACACTTTTTTGTGGGCATCGTCCACCATGCCTTTGGCGGTAAAGATGGACCCCAGCGAGATGATGATGCAGCCCACCATGAACAGGCAACTCACTATCATCACCAACTTAATCTTATTCTCCAGATTCTTTATTACCATATCTTTAACTTACTTTTATCGCATTACTGACATTGCACTTGTCTTTGCTTGACTGGCCACGCCCTCGCCGAAGTTTCTTGTCGAGAAAGCCGTGTCGCCCTCTGGTATCATCCACGCTGCCAAGTCCGGCACGAGGTTCAGGCACTTCAAGGCCACCAACGAAGCTACCAACAGATAACCCGCCGTCATGAAAGAGTTCTGCAAATACCCTGAGAATCCTCCGTCGAGTATCGCCTGCAGGTTCTCATACTGTATGCTCAGCACAATGTCGAATAACAACAGCACATAGAATCCCACGAAATAGAGCATTGCACCGTAGAAATGCACAGTGAGATACCTCGTAATCCACTTCGCCCAGGCTCCCTCCCATTTCGGCAATAACGAAAAGGCCCATTGCAACGGCCCGAAGATGGTCAGCATACCTAACAATATCTGTTGGCAGAAAATGGTTCCCCACCATCCGATGCGGAACACCACAAGCGACAACAGCATGATTATCTTATCCAGTCCTATCATCAGACCCGTATAGGTACTTTGCAGATAGAACTTACAGGCTTTCTTCTCCGAGTCCGTCAGCGTCTGGTAGCCCACATACTGCGTGATGTCCGAGACTCCAGCCTTCTGCATTCCGTCCACGGTCACCTTCGCTATCGCCATATAGTGGTCGATGCTGTCCTGACGCTGTTTCAAAGGCTCATGCAGGTTATCAAATTTCTGTTGTACCTGCGCCGCCTCTATCTCATAAAGGTCATGCGTATAAGAGCCGATACAGTTAGGAATATAGGCCAGCACGCCCAATACCGATGCCCCGCTGCCTCCATGAGGATACCACCAGAACATCACAATGGCAATGGCCAGTACCCGTAGCACCTTCAGCACGTCGAACGGCTCGCCCTTCGTCATCATTTTATACGCCATGCCCGCCGCCATGATGATGGCAAACATCGCTCCCAGGGCCATGCAACACTCCAGTATCCACCAGAACGGCCCGCTTGCTCCGATAAACGTTGCATCCGTCAGAAACTCGTTCGTCTGGAAGATGACATCGTCTATCTCCTCGTCGAACATGTCAATGCCTATATTGTTGACGATACTATCGACAACCTCCGGCATCGCGCCTGCCTGCAACATAATATTTGAAACTCCCATTTCGCTTTTTTGCCGCGAAAGTACTGCTAAATCCAGAAACAGACCGCCACAAGAAATTTTGTTCCATGAATTAACAACTCAAGAATTTCGCCCCACCAACCGAAAAAGGTCACTGATTCGTTAAATAAACCAAATTAAAAGCAGATTTCCTTAGTTTGTTAATTGTAATTTATAGAAAATAGCTAATTTTGTAAACCAAACTTTATAAAAAGCGAGGAATCTTATAAACTAAAGTTTAAAAAATGAGTATCAGCAAAGACATAATCAAGCAATGCTTGATGAACAAACAGAGAGAGATAGACGAAGCGGAAATCATCAACCGCCCCATCGAATTCGAACCCAATGGCAACTATGTCATTGTAGGAGTGCGTCATGCAGGCAAGTCATACATGCTCTATCAGCGTGTACGCCAACTTCAGGCAGAAGGAAAAGGCTGGGACGAAATTCTCTTTATAGATTTTGAGGACGAACGTCTGGCAGAATTTCAGACAGAAGACTTCAACAGTCTGTTGGAAGCCCATCTGGAACTATACGGCAAGAAACCAATAGTTTTTCTCGACGAGGTACAAAATATCCCATATTGGGATAAGTTCGTGCGTCGCCTGGCCGATGCCAAATACCGTGTCTATGTCACAGGAAGTAATGCCAAGATGCTCAGCAAGGATGTGGCCACTACCCTTGGCGGACGGTTCTTCATCCTTGATGCCTATCCTTATTCGCTGAAGGAATATCTTACAGCCCAGCATGTGGAACTGAAAGAATACTGGCAGTACGATAGCGTCCAACGCAGTGAGGTCAAGCGCCATCTGAGCGAATATTTCTACTATGGTGGTCTGCCGGAGATCATTTCTTTTAAGAACAAACGAGCCATGCTGTCAAGCCTCTATCAGAAAATATATCTAGGCGACATCTGCGCACGAAACAAAATCAAGAACGAGAGGGTAATGAACATTCTCATCAAGAAAATGGCGGAAAGCGTCAAACAGCCCTTGTCGTTCAACAGACTTAAGAACATCATTGTCTCTACAGGCAGCCCCATCAGTGTGCCAACGACCATTGACTATGTTGATTTCACCGCCGACAGCTGGCTGGTACTGCCTATGGAAAACGAAGTGGGCAAACTAACCGAAAAGGAAACGCAGAAGAAATACTATTTCATAGACAACGGACTGCTGAACTTGTTCCTCACCAATCCTGACACTTCATTGCTCGAAAACATGGTGGCCATAGAACTTTGTCGTAGGTATGGCAAAGATAACGTGTTCTATCTGAATGTAGATAAGGAAATAGACTTCCTGGTGCCTGATGCCAAACTGGCCATCCAGGCATCATACAGCATCAGAGAGCAATCGACAAAAGACCGCGAGATACCTCCCCTTGTCAAATACAGCAAATCTCACCCAGACTGGCAGTGCTTCCTTATTTCCTACGATGAAGAGACTACTGAGGATGGCATCAATGTCATTCCTGTGTGGAAATGGCTGCTTAGTTAAGCATCATTCCCCTATCCCACCGCCAGCGGCCATAGCCACCTTCCAACGGCCATGAGCGGAACGGCAGATAGTCGTGATGTTGGCACGATGGGGCGCAGGGGCTGAGCCGGAATTGTTTTTCACCTCCTTCAGCTTGCGGAGATAGAGGATATACTCACAGACCTCTGTGTTCTTCAGGAGGATGTCCTTGTAGATGGCCAGATACTGTTCCTTGCGCTTACCCTGTGGCATGTAGGCATCGCGCACAGCCTGAAGTCCACAGTTGATGGCATTGTAACGCTCCAGCCAAGTGGTGTAGCTATGCGCCGAGCCGCCCTCCAGCGTGATACGCTCAATATTGCCCTTCAGAACGGAGAGCTTCGACTCTATCTTTCCCCGTTCCACCTGCCAGGCAATGTCTGTCAAGCCCGGTGTACGATCGGCAATGTTCTTGGCTTCCACACGCATACGCTCCGTCAAGGCTGAATCGAGAGCTTCGGCATGGGGAACCTCTTGATAGAGCGTGAGGTTCATCTGACTGCGGAAGAACTGCTTATTGGTCATCATGGCTCCGTTGCGGTAGTTCTTATGCAGCACATCGTAATACCAGTCGGGTGTGAAACTGCCCGCACCTGTCTCACCAATGGTAAACTGG
>JAGCDZ010000004.1 GCA_017650905.1 Prevotella sp.
CCCCCCAATCACCCCCGAAATCGCCCCCGAAAGGTAAAACAAAAATATCACCAACCGATTGACAGTCAGTGATATACAGTAAAAACTTTGTGGAGCTGGAGGGAGTCGAACCCTCGTCCAAACAGGGAAACCATACGCTTTCTACACGCTTATTCCAGCCTTTAGTTTTCGAGCAGCAGCAAGACCTGGACCACCAACTGATGCCTTAGCTCCTAAATTTCATCTATACGTCAGAGCCCATACAGACTATTCCCGATTTAACCTGCGCCGCTGGATCCTCAGATTCGGAACAACATCCTTGGAGCGACGTCTCGTTCCTCTACCTTGTAGTGGAATTAAGCTAGCAATCTACTATACTTCGATTAAGCAGCGAGAGCATACTCATTGTTGCCAATTAATTTTTTGTTCACTATGTTTAAGGAGGTAGCCAACGAGCCTCCGCGTGCTTACGTACCATCTCTACCCGCTGTCAAATCCAGTCAACCCCAGATACGAGATAATTCGTTTTCGGTGCAAAGATATCAACTTTTTTCCATAAAAACAAGTTTTTTAAGAAAAAAATGATACCTTTGCCGAGAATTATGCAATAAACCAAGATCAATTGTGTTATATTATATATAATGTACCTGTAAAAGATAACGTATGAAAAGACTTACTACGCTGATGCTATCATTTCTGCTCATGACTGCTACAGGATGGGCACAGTCAGGCATGACCGATAACCAAGTGATAGACTATGTGATTGAGCAAAACGCCAAAGGTGTGTCCCGCCAACAGATTGTCACCCAACTCATGCAAAGGGGTGTAACAATGGACCAACTCCAACGTCTGCGCAAGAAATACCAGCGCCAGATAAACAATGGTGCCCTGGGGGCAGAGGATATCACGGCCGGCTCTAAAGAAGTCAAGAAACGCATGCGCGAGGCCAACGGCGAAAAGCGACAGGACATTATTGACAAGGAGAAACGCAATGTTTCCCCCTACCGCACGAAGGATGGTAGGAAAAAGACTAAGCAGAATACCTATGACGAGAACGACAAGGAGTTCACCGAATTTGATGACGCTGTGGACTTCATGATGCCCGACTCACTCAAGTATTTCTACGACGACCTTGATAAGGAGAAAGAGCCCAAGCGCAAAATCTTCGGACACGATGTGTTCAACAACAAGGACCTGACTTTTGAGAGTTCCATGAATCTGGCAACACCCCAGAACTACCGATTAGGTCCTGGTGACGAAGTGAACATCGACATATGGGGAGCTTCTCAGGAAAGTATTACCGAGACAATTTCTCCTGATGGATATGTGACCGTGGAGGATATTGGTCTTATTCAATTGGGAGGTCTTTCCGTCAGTCAAGCCAAAGCCAAGTTAAAGAACGTATTGGGCCCCAGGTACCAAGGTTCCCGCATTGAACTTACCGTAGGTCAAACGCGTACCATCACCATCAGTGTCATGGGAGAAGTAAAGACACCTGGAACTTATACCATGTCGGCATTTGCCACCGTCTATAACGCACTTTATATGGCAGGCGGTCCCAATGAGATTGGTACGTTGAGAAACATCAAAGTATATCGTAACGGCCGCTTGCTGTCGAATGTCGACGTATATGACTTTCTGCTTAATGGTAAGTTGACTGGTGATGTCCGTCTGCAGGATAATGATATCGTGACTGTAGGACCATATGAGGCTTTAGTGAATATCACGGGTAAGATAAAACGTCCGATGTTCTACGAGATGAAGAAGACCGAAAGTGCAGCTACCCTACTTCGTTATGCAGGCGGTTTTACAGGCGATGCCTATACAAAGGCCATCCGAGTCAACCGCAAAGCAGGACAGATGTACTCCGTGTTCAATGTCGGTGAGTTTGACCTAAACGACTTTAAACTGATGGATGAGGACTCTGTCAGCGTAGACTCCACATTAAACCGCTACCAGAACATGGTAGAAGTGCTGGGTGGCGTATTCCGTCCTGGCAAATATCAAGTGGGTGGACATATCTGCACGGTCAAGGCCCTCATTGAGGCAGCCGACGGTCTGACGGAGAATGCCATTGGTCAACACGCCGTAATGCATCGCATGAAAGCAGATCGCACGCTTGAAGTGAAAAGCATTGATATTGTTGGCATCCTGGAAGGAAATGTGCCAGATGTCGAACTGAAGAATGAGGATGTCATCTATGTCGGAAGCCGTGAAGAGGAAAAGGAAGATCAGACTATTACAATTCACGGCGAGGTAAACTATCCGGGCATTTACAAGTTTGCTTCCAATGAGACTGTCGAAGACCTCGTGCTTCAAGCCGGCGGTCTGACGAATGCGGCCTCACTGGCCAAAGTGGATGTCTCGCGCCGTATCATCGAGCCTAATGCAACGGAAGCAGGTGACACGCTGGCCTTCACCTATAGTTTCTCACTGAACCCGGACTTCACGATTCCACAGGGAGAAACGCCCTTCACCCTTCAGCCTTATGATGAGGTCTATATCCGCCGCAGTCCAAATTACAACGAACAACAGAATGTTACCATCGAGGGCGAGGTGCAGTTCAGAGGCAATTACACACTGACCAGCAGCAACCAGCGACTCAGCGAAATTATCAAGCAAGCCGGCGGACTGACAAAGCGGGCTTATCCCGAAGGTGCCAAACTACTCCGTCAGATGACTCAGGAAGAGCGTGAGATGATGGAGACGATGCTCCGTACCGCTCAACGTAATTCAGGAAATGACTCCATTGACGTGAAGAAACTGCTGACACTGACTACCTTCCCTGTTGCTATTGAATTGGACAAGGCAATGGCTAACCCTGGTAGTGACGACGACCCCTACTTGCGTGAAGGCGACCGCATTGTCGTACCGCGTTACACCAGTACCGTCAGTATCAATGGTGAAGTGCTCTACCCCAACACCGTACGTTATAAAGCTGGAGAGAATGCCGACTATTACATCGATCTGGCTGGTGGTGTCAGTTCTTCAGGCAAACGCAGTCGGACCATCATCATCTATATGAACGGCATGGTGGCTAAGGCAGACCGGAAGCATAAGCCAAGACCCGGCTGTCAGATTGTTGTTCCTACTAAGTCACGTCGTCGCGGACTCGGTCTGACCGAATGGCTTAGCATCGGCACCAGCACAGCCTCTATTGCCACGATGATTGCTACCATCGCTAACCTGATTAAATAAATGGTTATGGAAGAAAAGAAAAAAATCCTAGACATCAGTATCATTGATGTATTCAAGATACTGAAAGCCGACTTCCGAAAGGTCTGCATTTATTCATGTACAGCTGGTGTCATAGGCGTCATCTTAGCTTTTGCAACTCCGAAAATTTACAAATCTACTGTTATTCTTGCGCCGGAAGAATCCGGTAGTAGCTTCTCTGGTAGTCTTTCCTCATTAGCCTCCATGGTAGGCATGAACATGAAAATCGGACAGACGGGTGATGCCCTCTATCCGGAGATTTATCCTGACCTCATGGAGTCCACTGGATTCATCGTCGGTATGTTTCCTGTCACCGTGACAAAGAGCAAAAGTGGTGAGACATACACTTACTTCGACTATCTGCAAAAACATCAGAAATTAGCGTTCTACGAATATCCAATAGACTGGCTGAACAGTCTGAAAGAAAAGTTCTCTGATGATGAACAGACCAAAGCTGGTCACAAAGTGGATTCCAAGCATTTGACAAAGAAAGAATTCGACATAGTCAAGGCCATCAACGGCAAGATGAACTGTTCTGTGGACAAGAAGACCAATGTTATCACCATTGTCGTAAAAGACCAGGACCCCCAGATTGCTGCAACGATAGCCGACTCTGCGCAAATGCATTTGCAGCGTACCATCACCGACTATCGCACAAAGAAAGCACGCGTTGATCTGGAATATATGCAGCAACTGTTTGACGAAGCCCATAAGGAATACTCCAAAGCCAGACAGAAATATGCCGCATTCGGCGACTCATACCAGAATCTCAAGATGCAGTCATACGTCTTGAAGGGTGACGAACTGGAGAATGAGATGCAGTTGAAGTACACTATCTACCAGCAAGTGGTGGAGCAGCTTCAGCTAGCTAAGGCCAAGGTCCAGGAGCGCACACCAGCCTTCACGATTGTTCAGGAGGCTACGGTTCCCGTCAAGCACAGTAGTCGTCCGAAAATTGTCACACTCATCATCTGGATGATTTTAGGTTTTCTGCTCAGGACCGGCATGCTGCTATGGCATAACCGGCAGCAGTTTATCAATGTATAGAAGCCCGTTGTATTGAAAAGGTATCCCTATATTCTCGCCACTGCCATAGCCACATTGCTTGCTTTAGTAGTGTGGCTCTGTATGCCTAAGGAATATACAGCCGTCACCAAACTCAGCGATGAGTATAAAGAGACAGAACTTGCCATCGGGTTCAGCAACATGAAGGCATTCCTTAAAAATGCCTTGGGCGGTGCCAATACTGGCATGAACGACATGGAAGTCTACTGTAAAGTCCTAAAAACTGAGGCTTTTGCCCACGACATCGCGCAAAAACATGTATCAGGGAAAGGCATGACATACGGTCAATATGTGGGTGAAGAGGATACGTTAAAGGCTGTTCTCGACCATATCAACTACAATTACAGTAGCTTAGAAACTTCGCTTAGCATTAGTTTCACAGACAAAGATCCTGTTATTGCTTCACAAATGCTAGACAGTGTGACAGTCCAGCTACAAGACATCATCACCCAACACCGACATACCATTGTTGACTCTGCTCTGCACAATGCCGTAAGAGCTATGTCTGCCACTCAAGTCAAATACAGACAGGCAATGGCCGACTATGGTAGTTTTATCGATAGTCATATCAATATCAACACCAATGTACTGAAACAACAAGAACGGGCTCTTGAAAATGAGTTAAAGACAGCCTATGCCCTCCATGAGAAAGCCGTAGAAGAATATGCACGTCAGAAAGCCTTGAAAGAGCGTGCCTATCTGTCATTCGCTGTAATACAGAATAATGTCGTACCTCAGCACGCCAATAAATCTCTTATAGGCTATCTACTCTGTTTCATTATTCTTGCGTTACTTTTTACACATGGTTTCATCAGATACAGGAGCAAGCGGTCAGAGGATTTCAAACTGAGCCAATTAGGCGGTTATTTCTCCCCTTGGTTCTTGACCTTAGCAATCTGGGTTCTCATCCTGGGCTTATACTATTTGTTAGACACAGACTTATATCCCATTACAAAACAGTTCTATTTATGCTTACTGTTATGGTTCCCCATTTTCTGCATATGCGCATCAGGCACCTATCTGCTATCCTCGGACTCTGACAATAGGATGACAACTGGCGGCATCCATTTCAACAAATCACTTTTCTACTTTTTCTTCTTCATTTCCCTCATCATTACACCACTATATGTCTACCGTGTTATCCAAATAGTCACCATGTTCGGCACAGAAGACCTGATGACAAATGTCCGTACATTGGCTATCTATGGTGAGGGGCAAGGTATCTTAAACTATTCTGCAGTCATCAATCAAGCCTTGTTTGTCGTTGCACTGTGGGCTCATCCCAAGATTCCTCTATGGCAGGTCGTCATATTGGGCTTAGCCTGTCTGATGAACGCCCTTGCTATTATGGAGAAGGGCACGATGTTCTTTGTTTTTGTCAGTACGATGTTCGTGCTTTTCGAGAAAAAGGTCATACGCATACGTACCATCCTCTCCTTCAGCATCCTTATTATCCTCCTGTTTTATATATTTAATCTGGAACGTGCAGGAGAAGATAGTGACTATCAGAAGGAAGAGACGCTGCTGGATTTCTTCACCATGTATGCTCTGTCACCCCCTGTAGCATTCTGTCAGCTATTACCGGAAGTCATTCCCCAGTTCGGAACGAACACATTTGAGACCATCTATCTCTTTCTGGAACGTTTTGGCGCTGATGTAGTGGTCAAAGACAAGTTGCAAGAGTTTGTCTTTGTACCAGTCTCCACTAATGTCTATACCATCTTCCAGCCATTCTTCATCGATTTCGGCTATCGTGGCGTTGCATTCTTTGCTGTCTTGTACGGTTGTGTCTGTGGATTCCTCTACCGTCTGTTCCGAAGCGGCAATGGTGCCGGAACTTGCCTTTATACTTATGCCGTATATGTATTATTGTTGCAGTTCTATCAGGAGAATGTCTTCTTGAGCATGGTCTTCGTTTTGCAGTTTACATTCTTTGTCGTCTTATTGACACAGCGCACAATCAGATTCCATTTATCCCATTAAGGCCATGACTACCGAAAGCATTATCAGCAGGAAACGTTCTTCACGACTCCAGAAGAACATAATGGTATCCTTTTTGGCAAAGGGATGGTCGGCTATCGTTGTGCTGATGATGGTTCCGTTGACACTCAACTGTTTAGGGGACTATAAGAATGGTGTATGGCTGACTATCAGCAGTGTGCTGGTATGGATAGACCAGATGGATATCGGATTAGGGAATGGGCTGAGAAACAAAGTAGCGGAATATATGGCACATGGTGAGACCGAGCGCACCAGAGGTCTCATTTCCTCTACCTTCGCCATGCTGACCTGCATCATCATTCCCGTCTTGTTGGTGCTGCTGCTGGTGATCGCTGTCGGCGATACTTATCAGGCATTCAATGTTCTCCCGTCAAAGGTGTCTCATCTTGACCAGGTACTGATGGTGACGGTGACACTCGTCTGCACCTCATTTGTATTCAAACTTATCGGCAATTTCTACATGGGTCTCCAGTTGCCCGCCGTGAGCAACCTGCTGATAGCTCTCGGACAGACGCTGGCACTCATTGGCACCTGGGTTGTACTGAAGTCCGGGAGTCATTCGCTCATGCATATCGCATTGGTCAACACAGCTGCACCACTACTGGTATACCTCATAGCCTACCCCATCACCTTTTACTACAAATATCCACAGTTACGCCCCTCCATCAGACTCATCAACTTCAAGGAAGCTAAGGCGGTCGTCAATATGGGGGTACAGTTTTTTATCATGCAGATATCCAGTGTGGTACTGTTCATGACTTCCAACATCCTGATATCCAAACTCTTCTCACCGGCAATGGTGACACCCTACCAGATTACTTACCGTTATTTCAGTATTCTGCTGGTCATATTCACTGTCGTCTGCATGCCCTTCTGGAATGCAACGACCGATGCCTATGAGCGAGGGGACATAGAATGGATACGCAATGCCACCCGGAAGCTGCGACTGATGACAATTGGCATTCTGGTGACTATGGTGCTCATGGTACTGTGTTCGCCCTGGGTATATGCCATCTGGATAGGCGACATTAATATCGACATCAAGATGAGCATAGTGATGGCGGTCTATATCTTCATCCTCATCTACAGCATGCACTACAGCTACTTCATCAACGGTATCGGCAAGCTGCGTCTACAGCTGATCATCACAGCATCGGCAGCTGTGCTCTTCATTCCGCTGGCCTATCTGACCACACAATGGACGCACAACATTATATGGTTCATGATAGTCATGTGTCTGGTGAATATTCCCGGACTGATAGTCAACCGCATCCAGTTCCACAAACTCATCAATGGTAAAGCAACAGGAATATGGGCCAAGTAGTAAATGTTTCCATCATCATCGTCAACTATAATACGCTGCATGTCCTCAGGCCATGCCTCGACAGCATTGTTGAGCAGACCAGAGACATCAACTATGAGATCATTGTTGTTGACAATGATTCTACCGACGGTTCCATAGAAGCGCTATCAAAAGACCAGCGGCTGCTTTTTGTTCCTACGGGAGAGAACCTTGGCTTTGGGAAAGCCAACAACAGAGGGTTGGAACTGGCATACGGCGAATATATCTTCTTCCTCAACTCTGACACCCTCCTTAAGAACAATGCCGTCAAGATGCTCTATGACTTTGCCAAACAGTATCAAGGAAAACTGGGGGCACTGGGATGTATCTTAGAAGACCTGCAAGGCAACAGGATTCACTCCTACGGCAAATTCCCAAAGATAAGCGACGACTTCCGCAAACTCTTATGGATACCCATCCTGAAGGGGCTGCATCTCTATCAAGAGCCCGACATCCCATACCCAGATAAGTGGATGAAGGTTGACTATGTAACTGGGGCAGACTTATTCGTCAGCCGTCAGGTATTAGACGAATGCGGGGCGTTCCATCCAGCCTTCTTCATGTATTACGAAGAGTCGGAAATGGAGCATCGTTTCATGTTGCATGGCTATGACAACATCATTGTCAATGGCCCTCAAATCATCCACCTGGAAGGTGAAGGAGGCAAAGTCGGAAATGCCTCAAAGTTCATTCGGGACACTTTCAGACAACAAAAAAGCGAATATACCTACTTCAAACTGACAGAGCCCCGTTGGAAATATATCCTCTATCGTATCATACATCCCATCCTGAGACAAACCGTATGGCTGAATCCCAACATATCCCTCTCAGA
Organism: Prevotella sp.; assembly: GCA_017650905.1. GTDB lineage: Bacteria > Bacteroidota > Bacteroidia > Bacteroidales > Bacteroidaceae > Prevotella. Next base: position 8,436 of record JAGCDZ010000004.1, read on the forward strand.
TAAGTGGAAATTCGTAAAACAACTCTTTATCTCAATTAATACAGAAAAAAGATGAATATACTCGTTGACGGTCGCACCTGGTCTTACTACTCGGCGGGCGTTGGTACGTTCTTTACCAGTGCCGTCCTGGAATGGGCATGCCAAAGACAGAGTGACAACTTCTACATCATATTGCCTAAGGGGCTTGACGACAAATACGAACTGTCGACGATACCCGCCAACATCCATTTGCTCGACTACACCAGGCGGTTTCCACACTGGCTGCCCAACATCATCATCCTGCAACTATTGGTGCCCTATTTATGCCGCAAGTTGCACATCAGCCTCTATTACGCCCCAGTGCCACACCTGCCCTACATCATTCCCCCCTATGTGAAGACGATGATAACCATACACGATGTCGTCAACATCGAGATGGCAGATACGATGGCATGGACCAACCGTCTGGCCACTAGTTTCTTTTTCGGGCAGGCCATCAGAAAGGCCAATCTTCTGTGGACAAACTCGCACTATACCAAGTCGAAAGTTGAGGAATATTACCCCAAACGCCGTTGCAAGTCGTTTTTCACTGGTGATGCGGCTGACGAGCTATTCCACCCCAGACAGTTTTCTGAGCAAGACCGCCAATCCATCAGGCAGAAGTACGGCATCAAAAACCAGTTCATCCTCTTTGTCGGCTCATTGGAGCCAAGAAAGAACCTGAAATTCCTGCTAACCATCATACCAGCCCTATACCAGGAACATGGCATCCAATTAGTGGTTGTGGGAGGAAAAGGATGGAAGAACTCGGATATCAGGACAATTGTCGAGGCACCGTCATTCCCAAAGGATTCTGTTATATTCTGCGGTTTTATCAGCAATGAGGAATTAGCCTCTCTCTATTGTTGTGCCGACAGTTTCATTTCTGCCGCACTCATGGAAGGATTCGGAATGCCCCAGTTAGAAGCCTTAAAATGCGGCTGCCCGATTATAACAGCCCATAATACAGCGATGATAGAAGTGGCGCAAGGCAAGGACGGCGCCATCACCGTTGAAGGCTATGATCCGCAGCAGTGGCAGAAAACAGTTTTACAGGTTATCAAGGAACGTCCTAAAGTGAAACAGGAACAATTGGCAGACTATGACTGGAACCTCATCATCCGTCATCTGCAGGACTATTACATGCCCATGATATCAAATCAACAATAACAGCAAAAAACAAAATCCATGATTATAAGAAGTAAAGCACCATTGAGGTTAGGTCTTGCAGGAGGCGGTTCGGATGTCTCGCCCTATTGCGACATTTATGGCGGACTGGTACTGAATGCCACCATCGACCTATATGCCTACTGTACGATTGAGGATACCGACGACCAACAGATCAGCATCCACTCCTATGATGCCGGTATCAACAAATCCTATCCCCTGACAGACTATCTGGAGATTGATGGTGAGGCAAGCCTCATCAAAGGTGTTTACAACCGAGTGGTCAAAGACTTCAGCCTTCGTTCCACCGCCTTTAAGATTACGACCTACAACGATGCACCCGCCGGATCTGGCTTAGGAACATCGTCGACGATGGTGGTATGCATCCTCAAAGCCTTTGCAGAGTGGAAGGGACTGCCCTTAGGCGACTACGAGATTGCAAAACTAGCTTATGAGATAGAGCGCAAGGATCTGATGCTCAGCGGCGGCAAGCAGGACCAATATGCCGCATCGTTCGGAGGTTTCAACTACATTGAGTTCATGAAGGATGATATCGCCATTGTCAACCCGCTGAAAATCAAGCGCTGGATTATTGATGAACTGGAAGCCTCCATGCTACTTTACTTCACGGGGCGCTCCCGCTCTTCCGCAGCCATTATCAATGAGCAGATCAAGAATACGGAAAACGGTATGACAGATGCCATTGAGGCCATGCATCGCATCAAACAGAGTGCCAAAGACACAAAACTGGCCTTGCTGAAAGGCGATATCAGCGCCTTTGCTGACATTCTTCACGAAGCATGGGAGAACAAGAAACGAATGGCGAATCACATTACCAATCCCGTTATCCAGAAGGCGATGACTGTTGCCCTGGAGGCAGGTGCCAAGGCAGGCAAGGTGTCAGGTGCCGGAGGTGGCGGATTTATCATGTTCGTGGTGGAACCCACACGCAAGAAGGAAGTAGAGAAGGCCTTAGAGCAACTCGACGGCTTTGTCATGCCCTTCAACTTCAGCGAAGAAGGAGCCCATAGTTGGAAAATCTATGATACAGACAATATAAAAGCCTTTTGAGCCATGACAGAAAGAAATACCAACAAGCATATCGATACGCTCATCGAACGCTACCCTCAACTGATGGTTTGTCGCGAATCCATTCAGGAGGTATACGACATTCTGAAAAAAGCCTATACGGATGGAAGAAAACTGCTGGTTTGCGGCAATGGAGGGTCAGCCTCCGACAGCGAACATATTGTTGGGGAACTCATGAAGGAATTCAAACTGAAAAGAGAAGTCTATAAGGATCAGGCAGAAGCGATGAAACAGATAGACCCGGAATTAGGTTCCATTTTGGCAGAGCACCTCCAAGGCGCACTCCCTGCCATCACCCTGACAGGCCACTCTTCGCTGACCACAGCCTTTATGAACGACAGTCTGCCAGAACTGATATTCGCACAACAGGTAAACGGATACGGCAAACCCAATGATGTCTTTCTAGGTATCTCCACCTCAGGCAACAGCCGCAATGTGCTGTTTGCTGCCGTCGCAGCCAAGTCGAGAGGTATGAAGGTGCTGGGACTGACTGGTTGCCGTCCTTGCAGACTGGCACAGTTGGCAGATGTCTGCATACAAGTGCCTGAGACAGAGACCTACAGAATTCAAGAACTGCATCTCCCCGTCTATCACTGTCTCTGCATGATGCTGGAAGAACATTTCTTTGGGAAGTAAAAAAAAAAACTGAGGATTATGAAAGTCATCATCATGGCCGGCGGAAAAGGTACCAGAATCGCTTCTATCAATAGCGATGTGCCTAAGCCGATGATAGCCATATGCGGAAAACCCATCTTGCAATGGCAGATAGAGAACCTGAAGACCTGCGGCCTTAAAGACATCACGCTAGTGACTGGTCATTTGGGTCACGTCATCAAGGATTTCTTTGGTGACGGATCCCGCTACGGCGTAACCATCACCTATTTCGAAGAATACTATCCCTTGGGTACGGCCGGCGCACTATTCCTGATGAATCTCAAGGAAGATTTCCTCCTGTTGTGCGGCGATGTGATGATTGATGTAGACTTCAATCGCTTTATCGCCTTTCATAAAAAAAATCATGCTTGGGCCAGTCTGATGGCTCATCCCAACGGACATCCTTATGACAGTTCCCTACTTGTAACTGAAATACTGACTCCACAACAAGAAGGCGGCCTACCTGTAGACACCCATCGGGTCCTGCAATGGATGAATAAGGAGGACGAACGCCAATATTACAAGAACAGGGTGAATGCCGGCATCGAAATCATCTCTCCCGAACTGCTGCATGAGACCATGAAGCATTTTGTGCCCCGTCATCCTGAGACGCCCGACAAGATAGACCTTGACCGTGACGTGCTGAAACCCAATATCCCCTCCGGAAGGATTTTTGCCTACGACACGCCCGAATATATCAAGGACATGGGGACGCCCGACAGATATTATGAGGTAGAAAAAGACATACGAAACGGGAAAGTCAAAGCCAGAAACCTTTCACAGAAGCAGAAAGCTATCTTTCTGGATAGAGACGGAACCATCAACAAATATGTAGGGTTCTTGACAAAGCCCGAAGACTTCGAGCTACTGCCAGGCGTTGCTGAGGCTATCAGGACGATCAACCACTCTGGCTATTTGGCTATCGTGGTCAGCAACCAGCCCGTCATAGCCCGCGGTGACTGCAGTTTTGAAGAACTGAAGCACCTATTCGACAAGATGGAGACATTGTTAGGCGAGGAAGGTGCTTTCGTTGATGCCATCTATTACTGCCCCCACCACCCGGACAAGGGCTTTGACGGCGAACGCCCTGACTACAAATGCGTCTGTGACTGTCGCAAGCCCAAACCAGGTTTGTTACTACAAGCAGCCAGAGAATGGAATATCGACCTGTCGCAATCCTACATGATTGGTGACAGCGACAATGACGTAGAGGCAGGCCATGCCGCTGGATGCAAAGAGTCGATACAGATTGCCAGAAACAGCGACAACGCCCTGCTCAAAGTGACGGCATTATTATGTTCAAAGTAAATGAATAAGACTATGCTATATATCAACGGCCGATTTCTGACACAGCCTATGACGGGTGTCGAGCGCTATGCCTACAATTTATGCAAGGCGATGGAGGAACTACATCAGCCATTCACGCTTATCTGCCCTCAGGCCCCCATTCAGGACTGCTATGATGTCAGTCGTATGCAGATTGTTCATTATGGCAGAGGCAATTCCCATTTCTGGGAACAGTGTGTCCTGCCCTTCTTCTTTATCGGCAAGAAAAACTATGTTGTACTCAGCTTCACAGGCTTGGGCTCCATCCTTGTCCGGAATAAGGTGATGACCATCCACGACCTATCTTTCCTGGAGAATCCCCGTTGGTTTTCACGTCCCTATTATTGGTGGTACAAGGTTATGACACCTCTGGCTGTCAGAACCTCCAAGCATATCATCACCGTCAGCGAATTCTCCAAGCGGGAAATCATGAGATTCTATCCCTTCCTCAAGGAGCAGGACATTACCGTTGTCTATAATGCAGCCGACGAAAGTCTCTTCCGTCAGCTGCCTCAGGATTTTAAGCATGAGGAGCGCTTCGCCCTCGCAGTATCCTCTCTCGACCCACGCAAGAATTTCGCCCGCCTCATCGAGGCCTTTCAGGATATCCCCGACTGCAAGCTCTATATCGTCGGCTCCAGCCATCGCGTGTTCGGAGCGGAACATGAGGATAAATCCATGCAATCTGTTGTTCATTACCTCGGCCGCGTCTCCGACGAAGAATTGGTCCGGCTTTACAATCAGGCTGTCTGCTTCATCTTCCCATCCCTCTACGAAGGATTCGGCCTACCCCCCATCGAAGCTATGAGTTGCGGATGTCCGGTGTTGGTGTCCGATATTCCCGTCCTACATGAGGTCTGTGGCGATGCAGCCACCTACTTCGACCCCTATAATCCCTACGATATCAGGAAAACCATCAAGCAGTTTCTCGAAACGTCACAGGGGGACAGGAACGATGTGACATCGAGACGTCACACGCGTTTCTGTCCCCCTGTGACGTTCTCCTGGGAAAAATCTGCCAAGACCCTTATCAGTCTTCTGAAGGAAAAAATCCCCTGTTAACACAATTAACCGCAATATATTGCGTTATAATATTGAAAAGACATAGCCGATGAAGAAAACAATACTCCAGATAGCCAAATATTATTATCCCGTAGAAGGAGGCATTGAGACCGTTACGAAATACATGGCCGAAGGGCTGAACAATTTCGAACATGTCATCATTTGCTTCAGCCAAGACGGTATCACGCGTATGGATACTGTCAACGGCGTCAAGGTCTATCGTATTGCCCCCTCCATCAAGGTTTCCAGTCAAGATATTGCCTTTACCTATTATCACTATCTAAGGAAGATCATCTACGAGGAGGAGCCCGACATCATTCTTCTGCATTGCCCGAATCCTTTCCTCTATCCTATCACAGCCAAGTTGGCACCACGAGACACCAAACTTGTGCTTTTATGGCATTCCGACATCTTAGGCAAGGGCATTCTCTATAATTTCGCCAATCATTACGAGCGGAAAATACTGAAGAAAGCCGATCTGATACTCGCTACGAGTCCGAACTATATCCACCCCTCGAGTCCTATCTATAACTTCCGCGATAAGATCAAGGTAGTACCCAATGGCATCATCAAAAAGGAATTCCAATGGAAAAAGGGTGATGAGAAGACAGTAGAGGAAATCCGAAATAAATATCATCACAAGAAGATAGTCTTCTTCGTAGGACGTCATGCGACCTATAAAGGTATCAACTACCTGATAGAAGCAGAGAAACTCATCCAGTCTGACTGTGTCATCCTGATTGGCGGTAGAGGTCCGGAGACAGAAAGGCTGAAGGCAATCACGACTTCCGACAGAATAAAGTTCATCGGCCGTATCCCCAACGAATACCTGCGTTGTTACTATTATGCTTCCGACATCTTCGCCTTCACTTCCTGCACCAAACAGGAAGCCTTCGGCATTGCTTTGGCAGAGGCCATGTACTGTGGTAGCGTGCCCGTTACTTTCACGATTGAAGGCTCTGGTGTCAACTGGGTATCTGTCGCAAAACAGACCTGCGAGGAAGTGCCTTTGGGCGATGTGAAAGCCTATGCTGCCGCTATCGACAAACTGCTCAACGACAACGATCTTTACATGCAATATGCCACAGCCGGCAAAGAGCGCATTGCCAAGATGTTCACCAGCGAGAAATCCAACACCCAGGCAAAAGCCATTTTTAAGGCATTGCTCGAATAGTTGCATGAAACGGTTCATTGATTTCATCATATCAGCCCTGTGTCTGATTGTTTTCTCCCCCCTCATCCTGGCCTGTTGGCTGGCCATCAAGCTGAGTGGCGGACCCGCCATCTACAAGCAGGAGCGCATTGGACTGGGTGGGCGACCGTTTTATATTTACAAGTTCCGAAGCATGGTGGTTGATGCCGAGAAAGAGGGCGAAGAACTGCTTCAGCATGACGATGACCCGCGACTGACACGCATCGGCAGATTTCTGCGCACTCACCATCTCGACGAACTGCCACAATTGTGGAATGTCTTCATCGGCGATATGGCCTTCGTAGGTCCACGCCCAGAACGTCAATACTATATCGACCAGATCATGCAGCGCGATGCCCGCTATGAACGCCTCTACGCCTTACGTCCGGGCATCACCAGCTATGCCACCCTGAAAAACGGCTATACCGACACCATCGACAAGATGCTCGTCCGTCTGGAGATGGACCTCTACTATCTGGAGCACCAATCCCTTTGGACCGACGCCAAGATTCTTTGGAAGACATTTGCCGACATCGTATCAGGCAAGGTTTTCTAAATCCAAGTTTTATTGCAGTATTTCTATTATTCTAGGTACAATCTGTTTGCGTGATAGGTTTTCCTTAGTGTAGGTAACTCCTTCGCGGAGTGATGGACCGAAGACGGCCTCGGCAATGGCCTGAGCCCCTTCGCCATAATAAATGAAGTATAGACCATCATCCATAAAAAGTGAGCCATGACCGCTCTCATCCGGATTGGGCACAAGATTATCGATCTTTGCAAACAGCATATCACGCTTCTTATCACTCATCACTTTGGGCATCACAGCCAACATACGGTTGATAAAACTCTCTGCTTCTGAGGCCTTACACACAAGCGAACCTATACCCACAGCTTTGCCTCCTATCTCATAGTCTTTATAGTCGGATACAAAGATAGCACTATCGCTCATGCCGTCGTAATTGTTGGCAGCATCGGCCATCTGACGGTTAATCTCGGCTATCTCGTTCTCCAACTTCAGCTGGGTGACGAGTGCTGCCCACGCCACGGAGTCTTCATGGCAAGTGGTAGTCTTGGTGAGATTACGGGTATCCGACAGCAATCCTGCAAGCAGTATCTTAGCCGCTTCGTCATCAATGGCAACGCCCAACTCCTGATAGCACCCATAGATGATGGTACAAGTTGAACCTATCATCTCTCTGCGCACATAGGGTATGCCGCTATCCATGATGTCACCTTCTACGTGGTGGTCTATCTTCTGCAGTATCTTGGCCTCCCTGGCACCATCCACGCATTGTGCATAGTCAGTATGGTCAGTCAGTATCAGTCGTGTTCCCGCTGCCACCGAGGTCTTTAACTCTGGAGCATCGAATCCGAAACGCTTGGCGATATACTGTGTTTCGCGATTGATGGGACTCGACACCTTTGCCTTGCAGTTATAGCCCAATGCCCTCATCAACTTGGCATAGCCAAGCGACGAGCAGGCGGCATCCACATCAGGTGATTTGTGGCCATAGACATACGTGGTATCCGGCCCCCAATCGAGCGATTTCAATATGGCCCGGTACTCTGCGCCCAGTCCGGACTTCGGCTTTATGACGGCATTCTGGGTTGTAGAGCACGCTATGAGCACAAGCGCACCGCAGAGACCAAGGGTAACGGCTCGACCGAAGGCCAACAGCCATAGGAACTGATTTTTCATTTCATTTACTTTATGGTGCAAATTTAAGGATAATATCGAAGAATTCCAAATTTTAGGGCAGAAAATTATGGAACGAGCCTTCAGGCAGGAAAGTATCTATTCGGTACATTACTGGCGCACTCAAGTGCGCCTAGGGACGTAATAGAGTGCGCCAGTTAAGTACTGATTGTAGGCAATAATTTCGTTTTATCCTTTATTTTAGTTTGACCATTTTTTCATCAAACATATACCTTAACCCTTGGCAAAGCCTTTATATATAAGGGGTTCAAGGCAGGTATATGTTAGGCCAACATGTACCCCATCCCAAACCCTTATGTACAAAGGCTTTGGTGAGGGTTGAGGTATATGTTGGCTATTATTGGGGTAACATTTTCAAGAAATAATTTGGTAGTTTTGATAAATCTTGGTATCTTTGCGGCATAAAGAATTGCGAGCATGAAATACAAATACATCATATTCGCTGCTGGACTTCTCTGCTCAACCATTGTAAAGGCACAGGATACATCGGCCACTCATGTGACCTACGACCTGTCGACGGAGGCATCGGTAGGTACGGGCGACTATACTGCTTATCAGTTGGTGACCAACCGCCATCATGTGCTGGCGACCCGTCCGAACACAGCTTATCTGCGAGGCGCCATCAACATAAAACATGTCCTTTCAGAAGATTTCACGCTCTCAGGTGCTGTGGATGCTATAGCGTCTGTGCATGCCGACCATAAGTTGTATCTGCAGCAATGCTATGCTAACCTGAACTATCAGAATACATTTTTGTTAGAGGTAGGCAGTCGTGAGGAAAAGCCTGTACTACGCGATGAAAGGCTTTCCAGCGGTTCGTTTGTGAAAGGCAACAATGCCAAGCCGATTCCACAGATACATTTCGGCACCTGTGATTTTTGGACGATTCCTTATACAAAAGACTGGCTACAAATGAACTTTGACTTCGGCTACGGCAAACTGATGGACAGTGACTATCGAGAGGACAGATACAGAGATGCGAGTGATGTCAATCTGATGTATACCACAGGTGCCTTTTATCATCAGAAGCACCTGTATTTCCGCACCAATCCCACAAAGCGCTTCTTCGTAACGGCTGGTATCCAACATGTGGCACAGTTTGGTGGTACAAACTATAACAAGGAGGATGATACATTCAAGAAAAAGCCTGCTAATCTGAAGGCGATGTGGAACGTGGTGCTCCCTTTGGGCGATAGCAACTACTATGATGACGAATCGCTGGAAGACTGGATCTACGGCAATCATCTCGGACTGATGAGCGTGCAACTTGGATGGAACATCACTAAACAGCATCTGTTGCAGGTATATTACGACGATATCTTCGAAGATGGCTCAGGCATGCGCAAGAGCAATGGCTGGGACGGATTGTGGGGCGTGGAATATAAAAACCGCACTGATGGCAGGCAATATGTGCGTGGGGCTGTGATGGAGTTTTTCCAGACCACCAACCAGTCAGGCCCCCTGCATTGGGACGCTGGCGACCATCCAGAACCCATACGCAGTCAGATTACAGACAAGGTGTTTGGCGACGATAACTATTACAACCACATGTTCTACGACAGCTTTGCCCACTACGGCATGACGCCCGGCAACGCTCTCATCACCTCACCTATTTATAATAAGGATGGCTACACCCGCTATCGTGACAACCGCATCAAGGCCTGGCATCTGGGCATCAATGGTGAAATCACCAACAACCTGTCGTATCTGGTCAAGGGTTCCTATCGTGAGGGATGGGGCACCTATCAGATTCCATTGGCGGTGAAGCACCACTCCTTCGATGCAATGGTGCAAGGACTCTATGACATAGGCCCATGGAAGTTTGGCGCAGCCTATGCTTTCGACAAAGGTAATATCTACGGTGACTGTTCAACATTCAACATCAAAATCGGTTATCATGGCAAAATACTTTAAATATCTCATTCTGTCATTTTTTCATTTTCTCATTTTCTCTTGTCAGGAAGGTGGTGATGCCGGCGATCTGTTTGGCCAATGGCGTCTGGCAGGCTCCGACACGAAATACATCAGTTTTTCAGGTTCTATCACCTGGATCAAAAGCCTCAATGAAAATGAATTGTATGGCAACTTCCAACATGTGGGCGATAGTCTCTTCATACAATGCTACTCCATCAAGGGCATACCAGTCGACACTGCATTAGTGGAAAACAGCTTCGGATTCAAGCCCTTCAACAATATCCGCATGAAGATAGAATCACTGAGTTCCGACCATCTTCTGCTGCGAAAAGACAACCAGACATGGCTTTTCGATAAGTACTAATAGGGAAAATCCCCGCCAATTTAGGGAAAATCCTTTGTTTTGTTGCTAAAAAAGTCGTTCCTTTGCACTGTGAAAATTAAAAATGATTGTCTAACAGTTTAAATGATACGATTATGAAGAAGATGATGATGACCCTGATGGCGATGCTGACGATAGCAGTCTCTGCCACCGCAATGAGTTTCGAGCAGGCCCGCAACGAGGCTTTGTTCCTGACTGATAAGATGGCCTATGAGCTCAACCTCACCGACGAGCAATATGAGGCTTGTTATGAAATCAACCTCGATTATCTGATGGGTGTGACTGGTCGCAACGATGTATTTGGCGTCTACTGGGAGCGTCGCAACCTTGATCTGAGTTATATCCTTTTCGACTGGCAGTGGAATGCCTATCTTGCAGCCAGCTATTTCTACCGTCCCCTCTACTGGGAGGCAGGCTACTGGCACTTCGGCATCTATGCCCGCTATCCACACCGTGACTACTTCTACTTCGGACGTCCACACTTCTATGCCACTTATCGTGGTGGACATGCCTGGCATGTACATGGAGGACGTGGATACTACTATGACCGCAGAGAGCATTTCCGTGCCCCAAGAAGAGAACATGTGGGTATGCACGACCGTTGGGACCGTGGCGAATTCAATGGCAGAAGCCATAGCTCTACCCGTGTGACAGCACGTCCGGAAGGCAGAGGCCGCATCGAGAATAGAGGTCGTGTGGAGGACAGAGGACGTAATGATCGTGGCATCGGTAGGCCGGAATCTGGTGCCAGAAGAACAGAGTCAGGAACCAGAAGGCCAGAATCAGGCGCCAGAAGGCCGGAGGCTGGAGTCGGAGGAGCCCCCAACAGAAACGTAGAGCGTGGCAATGAGAATAATGGTGTAAGAAACCGTCAAGTTGAAGGCAACCATTCCTATGGCTCTGGTAACAGCGGCTCAAGGCCCAGCAGCGTAGGCAGCAACAGCTCAACTCCTAGCCGCAGCATTGGCAATAGCAGCAATTCACGACCCAGTAGCAGTGTTGGAAGCAGCAGCAGTTCAAGGCCAAGCCGTAGCTTTGGTAGCAGTAGTTCTGCACCTAGTCGCAGCATTGGTAGTAGTAGCAGCTCAAGACCCAGCAGCAGTGTAGGCAGCCACAGTTCGGCTCCCAGCCGTAGCATCGGCAGCAGCGCTCCAAGCCATAGTTCGTCACCAAGTCGCAGTATGGGCAGCAGTTCCCCAAGCCGCAGTATGGGTGGTTCACACAGCGGAGGTTCTTCCAGCCGTAGTAGTGGCGGACATGCCGGAGGTCGTCGATAACCCTCAAAGATCCAAAATCCGAACCTCAGCGTTCATCATCCGCTGAACTTCGCTCATTGACTTTCCATAATAGACAGCCTGGACGGCCTTATTGATAATGCCATGTCCTACGGCCAGCACCTTCTTTCCTGGATACGTCTTCTTGACAAAAGCGATGAACTCGCCAGCCCGGGAAAGAAGGTTTTCTAATGTCTCTACATCATCAGGCCATACCTCACCCTTCAAATCGGGAATATATCGACCAGTGAAACCGCCCCAGTCGCGTTCACGAAGCAACGGAGTCTGAACTACGGCCAACTGATGAGGCTCGGCAATGATGGTAGCCGTATCTACCGAGCGTTTCAAGTCGCTGGAAATGATGGCATCAAATGATTCCGAGGCCATCTGATTCCTCACCTCCTGAGCCTGAGCGATGCCATTCGCAGTTAGCCGACCTTGTGTCTGACCTTGCATAATCTGATTGACATTGTCCTCCGTTTCACCGTGTCTGACTAAATATAATGTGGTCATATTCCCTTTATTTTGGTGCAAAATTACAAAAAAACCATAAACTATAAACTATAAACTATAAACTTTTTGTATCTTTGCAAACGAAAACCAGAAAACAAGATTGATATGAAAATATTACAGAGTTCAGTATTCCGCGCCATCTGCGCCATTGCCGTGGGTATCATGCTTATCAAGTATCCCGACAACACCGTCAAATGGATCACCATTGCCATCGGCATATTGTTCCTCTTGTCGGGCATTATCTCGCTGGTAGCCTATTACCATGCGCTCAAAAACGTCAGCGAATACACTATTACCGATGCAGATGGAAATGTGGTATCAGGTCAGAAACCAACATTCCCGATAGTCGGGGTGGGTAGTGCGATTCTCGGTCTGATACTGGCACTGACACCTACCGTTTTCGTCAAGGGCCTGATGTATATCATCGGTGCCGTACTCATTCTTGGTGCCATCAACCAGTTTATGAACCTGCTCAATGCACGTAAATATGGAAAGATAGGTTTCGGCTATTGGATATTCCCATCAGCAATACTTCTGATCGGTCTCTTTGTCATCATCAAGCCTCTCGCTCCTGCAGAGATGGCTATGCTTTTGCTCGGCTGGTGTTGTCTGCTCTATGGTGTGACAGAACTTATCAACTCGCTGAAAATACACAACGAGAAGCGCAAGTTCATCAAAGCACATGAGATTCCCGTTGTTGAGGAAATTGTTGAGGAGACTCCTACGGAGACGGAGACAGAGACAGTCAAGCCTGCAGAGGACGAAACTCGCTACATGCCAACCATACAGGAAGAATAAAAACTACCCAAATATCTTCTGATAAAACTCCGCCTTGCGCTCGGGCTTCATGGGATAGGCCCGGGAAGAACTTGGCATGCGCCAAAGGCGAAGGGAACGGTCCTCAAAGATAAACGTAGAATAATCGCCCACTTTAGGCACAGGGATACCAAACTGACGAGAAGCTATTTCTGTAGCCAGTTGTCCGGCAGTAACCACAGCCTGACACTTTGGCAATTGGCGAAGCATCTGTCGGAGATCTGTCTCCTCAACAATCTCTAAGTCTTTGTCTGAAGCAGTGCCCGTGGTGCGACGGATGCGTGTGGCTGTGTCAAAAAGGGCTACGCCTTGGGCTTCAAGGAAGGGAATCAGCAGAGGAAGGCGGAAAGTCTTGTTGGCTGAATCTACGAAATAATCCTTGTCATTAAAGAAGATGATACCAAAGATCCTCCACATGTCATTGATGTAATTGGGGTAATAAAACTTCATTGACCACCGTTTCTCTGATGGCGGAAAGGTGCCAAGCATTAATAGTCTGGCACCTTTCGGCAAAAACGGTTCGAAGGGATGAGTCTCAACCTCCATTACTTTTTCATCTCCTCGATGACTTCTTCTGAGAAGCCCTCAATATAGGTTTTCAAGATACTGATACCCGTTTTGTTTTCGCGTCCCCAAGGAATAATCAGGTCAGCGAACTTCTTAGTTGGTTCAATAAACTGCTCATGCATGGGCTTCACATCGTTCTCATAATGGTCGAGCACCATGTCGACGGTACGTCCCCGCTCCACCACATCACGACGGATATTCCGGATCAGACGCACATCACTATCAGTATCAACGAAAATCTTCAAGTCCATCATATCGCGCAACTTCTTGTAGTGCAGCGTCATGATGCCCTCAAGGATAATCACGGGCTTCGGTTCTACATGAACGGTCTCTGGCAAACGGTTGGAGAGCACATACGAATAGGTAGGCTGCTCGATAGCCTCGCCGTTCCTCAATTTCTTGATCTGTTCCGTCAGCAGTTTCCAGTCGAAAGCATCAGGATGGTCAAAGTTTATCTGCTTGCGCTCCTCATCTGTCAGATGCGTCGTGTCATTATAATAAGAGTCCAACGGAATGACGGCTGCACAATGTGGTGGCAGTGCCTTTGAAATACGCTTAACGACGGTGGTCTTACCAGAGCCCGAACCACCTGCAATGCCTATGATAATCATCTCTAAACTTTTAACTCTAAACTACTTCTGTTCTTTTATCAGATAAACAACCGTCGGCAGGTGGTCGCTATAGCCGTCAAGCCAGACACCACCAGCTTGAGTGCGAAGGGTGTTACCCTTATATTTACCTTCCTTCTGGAAGAGATAGTCACGACGGAAAATCTGATGCGAGAAGAGCTTCAGCGAGGAATAATTCTTGGAATTGTCGCGATTGATCAGACTCGGCGAGAGGATAATCTGGTCGAAGAGATTCCACGCACCATCATACATCAGGGTTCCTGTTCCCGATGCCAACACATCCCACCAAGGGTTGTACATATCGCCGTCGCCCACATCCTTGATCTTACGTTTGGCACCAAGGCACTTAGCCATTGAAGGATCCTGCGGGTCATCGTTCATATCGCCCATCACTAACAGCTTCACATTGGGATCCTCAGCAATCAGCGAATCCTTGACAACCTTCACCTGTGAACCGCCTTCCTCACGATAGAACGAAGTAGCACCACGTGAGGGCAAGTGACAAACAATGATTGTTACATGCTCATCGGCCATCGTTCCGCTTACCACGAGGAAACCACGAGTGGCTCTCAACGAGTCTTGGGGCAACCTATATATATAAGGTACGAGCTTAACATCACGGACTGTAAAGAGCGAGGGATTGTAGAGCAAAGCGCAGTCGACACCACGCTGGTCCGGACCCTCAATATGCACAAACTGGAAATTCCTAGCCTTCAGCGGCTCCTGATTACAGAGGTCTTCCAGACACTTGGCGTTTTCGACCTCAGAGATACCGATGGCAGCACAACCTATCTTCGGCAGTTTGTCGGTACCCATCTCAGAAAGCACACGCGACATATTACGCAACTTATGCGTATACTTCAAGCCCGTCCACTTGTTGGTTCCATCTGGCAGATACTCATAATCATTCTTGCCTACATCGTGACAAGTATCGAACAGATTCTCCAGATTGTAGAATCCCACACCATAGACCGAGTATTTTTTTGACTGGGCCTTTGTTTCGTTCGTTCCAAGAATAAGGAACATTGTCAGCAGTAATAAATAGACTTTTTTCATATCAAAACATAATTTATGCCGCAAAGATATAAAAAAAATATGAAAGATGAATTATAAATTGAAATTTTTTTGTATCTTTGCCACATATTTTACTAACGACTATAAATATTTGCTTATGATGAAAAGGCTAAAATTGCTTGCAATCGCCTTCGTCGCCGCTTCCCCGATGCTGGCGCAAGAGGTATCAGACTCCCTTGCGGAAGAGGGAATGCAAGAACAGGCGTTTACTTTCACAGAAGCACAGTTGGGCGAGGATGACGACATGTCGCAGAACGTGACCATCATCCACTCGAACAACAACATCTACGCCTCACAGGTGGGATATCTGTTCAGCCCCGTACGCTTCAAGTTCCGTGCTTTTAACCAAAAGTACAATGAGATCTACATCAACGGTGCCCCGATGAACGATATGGAAACAGGGCAGTTCCGTTTCTCTCTCGTAGGTGGTCTGAACCAGCAGACCAAAGGTGTGGAAAACTCTCTGCCTTTCGAAACCAACAATTTCGGCATGCCGGCTATGGGCGGTTCAAACAACTACAACTTCCGTCCGTCGGCCATGGCTCATGGTCAGAGAATCACGGTGACTGGCGCCAACCGCAACTACCGCGTAAGGGCGATGTACACCTACAACTCCGGCATCAACGCCAATGGTTGGGCCTTCTCCGCCAACCTCACCTATCGCTGGGCCAACGAGGGTTATGTGGAGGGAACATTCTACAATTCCCTCTCATACTTTCTCGGTGTAGAGAAGATCTTCAACGACCAGCACCGCGTATCGCTCGTCACCTGGGGTAATCCCACAGAGCGCGCCACTCAGGGTGCAGGTACTGACGAGACCTATTGGCTGGCCAACGACCGCTACTATAATCCCTATTGGGGTTATCAGGATGGTAAGAAGCGTAGCTCACGCGTCGTCAACGACTGGGCCCCTACAGCTCTGCTCACCTGGGACTACCAGATCAACCAGAAGACCAAGCTGACCACTACACTGATGGGACTCTACAGCATGTATTCCCGTACCAAGCTTGACTACAACAACGCCGACAATCCTCAGCCCGACTACTGGAAGAACATGCCGTCGAGCTATTTCGCTGTCTGGGATGAGACCAATGCCGCCAGCCGTACAAACCAAGCTATCGAAGAATTCGAGCGTGCCCGTTTGTTCTTTAGCGGCGACAAGGCAAACCGCCAGATCAATTTTGACCAGCTCTACTTTGCCAACAAGCAGGCTGGTGCACAAGGACAGGATGCCATGTATTACCTCGAGAAGAACCACACGGACAACCTCACCTTGTCGCTTTCCTCATCGTTACAGAAAGAAATCAGCCGGTTTGCTGCTATTAACACAGGTATCTCTTTGGCCACCAACAAAACCAGCCACTATGTCACGATGCACGATATGTTAGGTGCCCTTTCATTCCATAACATCAACACTTACGCCTTAGGGCAATACAATGCCGATGATCCACGCGTACAATACGACCTCAGGAATCCGAATGGTTTCGTAAGTGAAGGCGACCGGTTTGGTTTCGACTATGACTATATTATTGACAAAGCCAACTGGTGGACTACTTTCAAATACGATAAGGGACGCATGCACTCTTTCGTCAGTGGACGTATCGGTGGTGTTGAGATGTCTCGCCATGGTAACATGCAAAATGGTATGGCACCCGAAAATTCATACGGCGAAAGTCCGTCGGCCTTCTTCCTGGATGGTGGCGGAAAGGCCGGTATTCACTATAATATCGGTCAGGGTAATGTCGTGACCTTAGGTGTCGGCTATGAATGGAAAGCCCCACAGGTTCGCACAGCCTTCATCTCGCCACAGGTATGCAATGACTTTGTGACCGACCTGAAGAATGAGAAGGTGCTCAGTGCAGAACTTGGCTACCAAATTCAGCTTCCCTGGATGAAGGCAAACATCACCGGTTACTACAGTCAGATCAAGGATGAAACCGAATGGCAGAATTTCTACTTCGACGATATCAACTCGTTCTCATACGTCTCGATGACGGGCATCAACAAGGAATACTACGGTGTGGAATGGGGTATCAACTTCAAGATCACCAACGAATTCAATATCAAGACCATCGGTACTATCGCCGAGGCTAAGAACACTAACAATGCCCATGTCTGGTATATGAGTTCAACTACCGGCACCTATAACGACAACAACGACCACAAGCCAGAGTTAGTACTAAATAAGAACATGCGCGAGAGTGGTACACCGCTTACCGCAGCCAGTTTGATTTTCAGTTACCACAAATGGGGATGGTTCATCGACCTGAACTGCAACTGGTACGACCGCATCTACCTCTCCTACTCGCCTTCGTTCCGTTACGAATCCACACTCCGCAATCGTCAGAATGCGGGTGAAGCCGTTACTGACAACGACGGTAATATTCTGGAGAGTGCACTCGCACAGGAAAAAGGCAAGGGTGGCATTATGCTCGATGCCTCTGTAGGCCGCAGCATCCGTCTTAAACAAGGACGCTCTTTGAGTATTAACCTCTCTGTCACCAACCTATTGAACAACCAGAAGATTGTTACCGGAGGTTACGAGCAAAGCCGTAGCGACTACACTACCAGCGGAAACATCCGAGCCTACCGCTTCTCAATGAATCCCAAAAAGTTCTACACCTACGGAATTAATGGCATGCTGAACATCGGATATAAATTCTAAGACGTTATGAGACATATACATTATTATATTATAATAGCATTTGCTTGCGCCATCTTTACGGGCTGTATGGACAACGATTGGGATATACCCGGCACCGACGGCAGTGAGTTCGGCAATCAGGCTATCACAGAGACCAACCTGATGACCATCGCCCAGCTCAAGCAGAAATTTGCCAGCGTAATCTACAACGGCAGCTATGAGAAGTTCACGGTTCCCACACAAATCAAGGGTGTGGTGACGGGCAACGACATCGAGGGTAATATCTACAACCAGATTGCCATTGAAGACGGCACTGGCTCCATAATCATCTGCGTGGCACAGGGTGGTATATTTGGCCAGTTGCAGGTAGGCCGTGAGATTATCGTAGAGTTGCAAGACCTCTATATCGGCAGTTACGGCCAGCAGCCGGAAATCGGTACGCCCTATACCAATAAGAACGGACGGACCTACGTGAGCCGTATGTCGCGCACCCTTTGGCAGTCGCATTACAAGATGCTCGGCATGAAGAGCGTCAGTTCCACAGAGTTCGACAAGACGATGCTTGGCAACGCCGACTATATGAAGGAGAACTGCGGACGGCTGATGACCATCAAGGGTGTGAAGTTCCAGGGAGGTGGCAAGAAAGTCTTCGCCGCCGACAAGGAGAAGGACGCTGCCAACAGCGTGAACCGCTCCCTGATAGGTATCTCTTCAAACCAGCTCGTAGTGCGTACCAGTACCTTTGCCGACTTTGCCAACAAGACCCTGCCACAGGGAGAAGTTGACATCACAGGCATCTTCACCCGCTACAACAACACTTGGCAGGTACTCATCCGCGAAGAAAGCGACATCGTGGAGAAGTGAGAGTTTAGAGTTTAAAGTTTAAAGTTTATAGTTTAGAAAATATGAAAAAGATCTATAACATACTGATGGCAGCTGCCATCGCGCTCGGCACCTTCACTTCGTGTGAGGATGTGCCCATGCCATTCAACAACCCGCTCGATTACCTCGAGCCAGATCCTGAGACAATAGTCATCGAACCTGCTGGCGATGGTACCAAGGACAGCCCCTTCAACGTGGCAGGTGTCCTCGCCTACCTCGAAGAGCTCGGTCCTGATGTGGAGTCGACGAAGGACATCTATGTCACAGGTGTGGTAACCGCTGTGAAAGAGCAGTTCAGCACCCAGTACGGTAATGCTCAGTTCGTAATCTCTGATAACGACGAGGGCAGCAACCAGTTCACATTCTACCGTGGCCTGTACTTAGGTAATAAGAAGTACAGCAATGAAAACGATGTGAATATCCAGGAGGAAGACGTGGTTGTTATCTGCGGAAAGATTGTCAACTATCGCGGTAGTACCCCCGAGACTGTGCAGAACAAGGCTTACGTTGTTAGCATTAACGGCAAGGGCGTAGAGGTTCCCGAAACCACAACAGCCGAGGCTAAGGGCGCAGGTACACAGACTAATCCTTACAATGTGGCAGGTGTGCTGAATTACCTCAACACATTAGGCGCTGATGTTACCTCATCTAATGAGGTCTACATCAAAGGTAAGGTAAAAGAGATTACTGAACAATTTGGTACCCAATATGGTAATGCCACCTTTACGATGATTGATGAAGGCTATGATGCCATATTTACCGCCTACCGTATTCTCTACCTTGGCAACAAGAAATACACAGAAGGCGATCTGCTTAAGGAAGGTGACGAGGTAATCGTCTGTGGCAAGGTTGTTAATTTCAGGGGTAACACGCCTGAGACTTCTCAGAACACGGCTTATCTCTATTCACTCAACGGTAAGACTGCTGATGGTGGTGGTGGAGGCACATCAGAAGTAAAGACTGTAAGCATTGCTGATTTCAATGCTGCACCAGTGAGTGATACTTGGTATCAGCTGACAGGTACAGTAAAGAACCTAAAGGATGGCGACCAATACGGCAACTTTGACTTGGAGGATGCTACAGGATCTGTCTATGTTTACGGATTGTTGTCTGAAAAAGGCGGTGAGAAGAAGATGTTCCAAGACCTTGTAGCCGCCAAAGCCATTAAGGAAGGCAGCAAAATCACCATCATCGGTAACCGTGGCGAATACAATGGAAAGATTGAGGTGCTGAATGCCTACTTTGTCAGCATTGAAGGTGGCGGCGGTGGTTCCACAGAAGGCGTACAAACCGTGAGCATTGCCGATTTCAACGCTGCTGCAGTTAGCAACGATATCTGGTATCAACTGACAGGTACAGTAAAGAACCTGAAAGATGGAGACCAGTACGGCAACTTTGACTTGGAGGATAATACAGGTTCAGTCTATGTCTATGGTCTGTTGTCTGAGAAGGGCGGTGAGAAAAAGAAGTTCCAAGACCTTGTAGCCGCCAAGGGCATTAAGGAAAACAGCAAAATCACCATCATTGGTAACCGCGGTGAATACAATGGAAAGATAGAAGTGCTGAACGCCTACTTCGTCAGCATTGAAGGTGGCGGTGGCAATGGTGGAGGTAACGGCGGTGGCGGTTCTACTACCACCACTCTGACAAATGGAAACTTTGAAACCTGGGCAGATGGTCTGCCAACGGGTTGGAAGTCTGCTTCTTCAGCTAGCAACGCCACATTGTCTCAGAGCACAGATGCACATGGAGGCAGTTACTCTGTCAACGTCAATGGAAATGAAAGCTCAAACAAGCGTCTGGCCAGTCAAGAGATTACATTGACAGCAGGCACATACACTTTCTCTTTCTACGTAAAAGCAACAACATCCGATGCAGCTCAAGCACGTCCTGGTTATGTACCGGTTACTGACGGAACAGCAGGAAGTTATACGTACGGAGACTATGCCAACCTCACCACGAACTGGACGCAGGTATCCTATGAGTTCACTCTCGATGCTGATGCCACTGTATGCTTGGTTGTCATGAATCCAAAGAAGTCAAATTATTCATCTGGTAAAGACATTCTAGTAGACGATGCGACACTGACCAAGAAATAAGCAAAGGCAAACTTAAGTGAAAAAAACGCCGAAAAGTTTGCGGGAATCGAAAATTCTTCGTACCTTTGCAACCGCTTTATGCGCAAATAGGTTTTAAACATTAATATTTTAACTCAAAATGAAAAAAGGAATTCATCCAGAAAACTATCGCCCCGTCGTGTTCAAGGACATGTCCAACGGCGATATGTTCCTCTCGAA
>JAGCDZ010000023.1 GCA_017650905.1 Prevotella sp.
GAAAGATCAAGGGTAGTAAAAGCAAATAAACCAATTTAATAATGACCCCGCCGGCCAGGACTTTTAGGGGGTCAAAATAAGAAAATTTTCAGGGGTCAGTGAAACATTGGCTCGAGGGGTCAGTTCGCTCTGGATTTTCCATTGACAGTTGAAATCACATAAGCATTTTCAACTTGTCAACGTTAGAACTTGACAACGCTCTGCAAAGATTATCTTTTGCAGGATTATGGATTGTTAATTCTGCAAAGGAGTGGGTGCAAGCCCTATATAAAGTATGAAATTGGGTGCAAAATGGGTGCAACTTTGAAATGCGAGAAAAAGAAAAGTCCCGTAAATCATTGATTTACAGGACTCTTTCTTGGGCGCTTCAGGATGGGCTTGAACCAACGACCCCCTGATTAACAGTCAGGTGCTCTAACCAACTGAGCTACTGAAGCAGGTTTTGCTGTTAAGCGGGTGCAAAGGTACGGCGAATTTTTGAAACTGCCAAACTTTTTTCCGACTTTTTTAAAAAAAGGCTGCATTTTTTTCGAAATGCAGCCTTTCTATGTCAGAAATTCATCTTAGAAGTCCATGTGATCGAGGGAATCCGTGAAGTCCTTCGGCTCGTTGTTCTCCTTTGGAGCCTCTTCCTGATTCTCAGGACGGGGACGGCGCTCACCACGGTCACCATGACGCTCACCACGGTCACGGCGATCACCACGATCTGGGCGACGGTCACGACGCTCACCACGCTCTGGACGCTCACCACGTTCAGGACGCTCACGGCGACGCTGCTGGGGCTCTACATAACCCTCGGGCTTATCGATGAGCACACGATGAGAAAGCTTATACTTGCCGGTCTTAGGATCGATCTCAAGGAGCTTCACCTGAATATGGTCGCCCTCCTTGATACCTGCCTCTTCGACAGTCTCAAGGCGCTTCCAATCAATCTCGGAGATATGGAGCAGGCCATCCTTACCAGGCATGATCTCAACGAAGCAGCCGTAAGGCATGATGCTGCGAACCACACCATCGTAGACCTCACCCACCTCAGGAATAGCCACGATGGCCTTGATCTTCGAGATGGCAGCATCGATGCTGGCCTTATCAGGAGCACTCACCTGAACATGACCTACACCGTCGGCCTCATCGATAGTGATAGTAGCGCCCGTATCCTCCTGCATCTGCTGGATGATCTTTCCACCAGGGCCAATGACGGCTCCGATGAACTCCTTGGGAATATCGAAGGCCTCGATACGTGGTACCTGAGGCTTCATCTCTGCACGAGGCTCGGCAATTGTGTCGGTGAGGCACTTCAGGATGTGCTCACGACCAGCCTTAGCCTGCATGAGGGCCTTTTCGAGGATCTCGAACGACAGGCCGTCGCACTTGATATCCATCTGCGTAGCAGTCAGGCCATCCTTGGTACCGGTGGTCTTAAAGTCCATATCACCCAGATGGTCCTCATCACCGAGGATATCGCTCAATACGGCATATTTCTCTTCACCAGGATTCTTGATCAGACCCATAGCAATACCGCTGACGGGCTTCTTCATGGGTACACCAGCATCCATCAGGGCGAGGGTACCGGCACAAACGGTAGCCATAGAGCTGGAACCGTTAGACTCGAGAATCTGGCTAACCAGACGTACGGTATAAGGGAAGTCCTCAGGAATCTGGCCCTTCAGACCGCGCCATGCGAGGTGTCCGTGACCAATCTCACGACGGCCTACGCCACGCTGAGCCTTGGCCTCACCAGTACAGAACGGTGGGAAGTTATAGTGCAGCAGGAAACGCTGGTAACCATGCTCCAGAACATCGTCGACGAGTTTCTCATCGAGCTTGGTACCCAGAGTACAAGTGCTCAGCGACTGTGTCTCACCACGCGTGAAGATGGCACTTCCGTGAGGCATGGGCAGAGGTGAAACCTCACACCAAATAGGACGTATATCGGTGGTCTTACGACCATCAAGACGGATACCCTCATCGAGGATACAACGACGCATGGCATCGCGCTCCACATCGTGATAGTAGCGGTCCATCATAGCCTCGTACTCGTCCTTGCTGATCTCAGAGTCGTCGTTGATCTCAGGATGAGCCTCGAAATATTTCTCCTTGAAGTCCTCGAGAATCTTCTCGAAGGCCTCTGCACGCTCCTGCTTCTCAAGAGCCTGCTTGGTCACATCGTAGGCGGGCTGATAACACTCCTTGTTCATCTGCTCACGGAGGGCCTCATCGTTGACCTCATGGTCATACTCGCGCTTCACGTCCTTGCCCAGTTCCTTGGAGAGCTCAGCCTGGAGTTCGCACATGGGCTTGATGGCATCCATCGCAGCCTTGAGGGCACCCAGCAGGTCCTGCTCAGAAACTTCCTTCATCTCACCTTCCACCATCATGATGTTCTCGGCAGAGGCACCGACCATGATATCCATGTCGGCCTCCTTCATCTGCTCGAAGGTAGGATCGATGACATACTCACCGTTGATACGTGCAACGCGGACTTCCGAAATAGGGCACTCAAAAGGTATATCCGAACAAGCCAGTGCAGCAGAGGCTGCAAAGCCGGCAAGAGCATCGGGCTGGTCAACGCCATCGGCACTGAGCAGCATCACATTTACGAATACTTCTGCGTGATAGTTACTGGGGAACAGGGGGCGGAGCACACGGTCCACCAGTCGGGATGTGAGGATTTCATTGTCTGAGGCTTTACCTTCGCGCTTGGTGAATCCACCAGGGAAACGGCCAGCGGCACTGTACTGTTCACGATAGTCTACCTGCAAAGGCATGAAATCGGTTCCGGGAACTGCATCTTTTGCGGCACAAACAGTGGCCAGGAGTACGGTGTTGTTCATCGTCAACATGACGGCACCATCGGTCTGTTTTGCCACTTTCCCGGTTTCAATGGTGATGGTCCTTCCATCAGCCAATTGAATGGTCTTTGTAATTACATTCATCTTGTTTAAAACATCTAAAAATAAAAAATATCGGTGCGACCATGAAAGTGTGGTCGCTAAAATTTGCGCAAAGGTACACATTATATAATAAATAAACGAATAAAAGACGAGATTTTTTCTTTTTTTATGAATAAAGTTCGCCGAACAATTTTGGAATCTGCGAAAAATACTGTAATTTTGCACGCAAAATCAAACATATTCAAAATGAAGAAGACTTTCAAAGGGCTTTTTACCGTAGCCATTATAGCAATCTGTGCGCTCACCATATCATCGTGCAGTAATAAGAAATTCAATGTAGAAGGACAGATAACCAATGCCGCTGACTCCGTGCTCTATTTCGAGAATGTGGGTCTGGAAGGCATTACCATCCTCGACTCCGTGAAACTTAGTGACAAAGGCGACTTCTCGTTCAGCGAGGAAGGCCCGTCAGCGCCTGAGTTCTACCGTCTGAGAATCTATGACCAGATTATCAATGTCAGCATCGATTCTACTGAGACTGTCACCATCAAGGCACAATATCCGCAGATGGCCACAAACTATGAGGTGAGCGGTTCTGACAACTGTCAGAAAATCAAGGAATTGGCTCTGAGACAGATCAGTCTTCACAAGTGGGCAATGGCCATTCAGGAGAACACGGCACTGAGCGTAGACGAGGCCAACGACAGCATCATGAAAATCATCGATATCTACAAACAGGATATCAAGGCCAACTATATCTTCAAGGAGCCAATGAAGGCCTACAGCTATTTTGCACTGTTCCAGACGCTTGGCAACTGGTTGCTCTTCAACCCTCGCAACAATAAGGAAGACATCAAGGTGTTTGCTGCCGTAGCCACCAGTTGGGATACCTACTACCCTCATGCCGAGCGCGGTCAGAACCTTCACAACATTGCCATTGAAGGTATGAAGAATATGCGTATCACGGAGGGTGCCAGAGAGCAGGCCATCGATGCCAGCAAGATAGAAGAGGCCGGTGTGCTCGACATTGCCCTGCAGGATAATCACGGCCAAGTGCGCCATCTGACAGATTTGAAAGGAAAAGTCGTTTTGCTCGACTTCCATATCTTTGCCACCAATGAATCGCCTGCCCGTATCCTGCTGTTGCGCGAACTCTACAACAAATATGCTCCGCAAGGCTTTGAGATCTATCAGGTGTCGCTCGATCCTGATGAGCATTTCTGGAAACAGCAGACCGCTGCCCTCCCCTGGATCAGCGTTCGTGACGAGGATGGCATCAACTCGCAGCGCATCATGTTGTATAACATCCAGTCGGTGCCTGATTATTTCATCATCGATCGTGGTAACAACCTGATCAAGCGTGCTGAACAGATGAAGGATCTGGAGGCGGAAATCAAAAAACTGTTGTAAGAATGAAAAAATGAAAGAATGAAAAAGGGGAGGATGAAAAGGGAATGAAAGAGTGAAACGTTAAAAAACTACAAGGTTTTTCAAATCATTTTCCCATTTTTTCGTTATTTCGTTTTTTATGCTTACCTTTGCACCCACAAAACAAGTCGGCATAGCTCAGCTGGTTAGAGTATCACCTTGACATGGTGGGGGTCCTTGGTCCGAATCCAAGTGTCGACACAGAAGATGGCAACCGTTTGGCTGCCATCTTTTATTTTGTGTTTGAATCTCTTTGTTTCAGAAACTCTCCAACCAGGCCTTGAGTTCGAAGACCATCTCGTAGTGGAAGGTAAACGACTCCCGATAGCCCCAGCCGTGACCACCCGTAGGATAGATATGGATGGATGCCGGCACATCGTGCTTGTAGAGCTGCTGGTAGTAGTTAAAGCCATTGGCGGCAGGCACAGCCTTGTCATCGTCGCTGAGGGCAAGGAAACAGCGCGACGTCGTGCGATTCACCTGCAGATCGTTGCTATATTCCTGCTCCAGTCTCTTCAGATCCTTCTTTGAATGGTCCTGACCGAAGAAATTATCATGCGAGCCCTTGTGGGTAAAGCCCGGATCCATGGTGATAACAGGATAGAAAAGAATCTGGAAATCGGGTGCTGCATCGCCTTTTGAATGGGTCGCGATGGTTGATGCCAGATGTCCGCCAGCCGAGAAACCCATAATACCCACATCCTTATGATTGATGTGCCAATCCACCGCATGACGGCGAACCGTTCTCATAGCCTCCTCGGCATCGGATATCGGGATATTGAAATTACCATGCGGCATGCGATACTTCAACACAATCAATGCAATGCCCTTGCTATTGAAGAATGTAGCCCACTGATGCCCTTCGTGGTCCATAGCGAGATGAGAATATCCACCGCCAGGACAGCAGACAACAGCACGGCCTGTGGCTTTCTTTGCATCAGGCAGATAAACCGTCAGCTCAGCCTTGTCGTTCTCATCGCCATTGTTGTTCGGTGCGCCCTTCGGCCATAAATCCATCTTTGTTCCTTTCTGTGCAAAAGCCGCCATCGACAATGCGAGCAGCAGCATGGTTGTAATTGTTTTCAGACTACTCATGATGATCTTTAATAATTATTATGGCGCAAAGTTAATCATTTTATTTTTATTTTCGTATCTTTGCACGCAGAAAACTAAAACAACAAGCAAAAAATGAGGAAATTTCTGACAATTTTTGCCCTCACGGCACTGACAATCTGTTCTCAGGCTAAGGTAAGGCTACCGCACATCATCTGCGACAACATGGTGTTACAACAGCAGACCGATGCTCGTCTTTGGGGCTGGGCTCAACCTGGAAAGTCGGTAAAAATTACCACTTCGTGGAACAATGAGGTGGTCACCACAAAGGCAGACAAGAACGGCAAATGGCTGGTGAAAGTGAAGACACCGAAAGCTTCATATACCCCTTTGTCAATTACCTTCGACGATGGTGAGACACTGACCATTAGCAATGTTCTTTCAGGAGAAGTGTGGGTCTGTGCAGGACAATCGAATATGGAGATGCCTGTCAAAGGTTTTGGTATGTGTCCTGTCAAGGATTATAATCATTGGGTTATCGAATCAGCCAGTCATTCGGGTGTCCGTTCAGTCAAGATCCCCAGTGAGATGCGCTCAGAGCCTCAGGAGGATGCCCAATGCGAATGGCGTGTCTGCTCTCCGAAGACCGTCGGCGACTTTTCTGCCACAGGTTATTTCTTTGCCCGACAGCTGCACATGGCACTCGATATCCCCATCGGCCTTATTGAAGCCAATAAAGGAGGTACGCGCGTGGAAAGCTGGCTGACAAAAGAAAACCTACAGAAATATACCAGCGATCCGACTGACTCTGCTGTGATTGCACAGAAGTGGCCGACCGACTATCTTCGCTCCTTGCTCTGGGGCAACGGCACATTCAATCCCATCTTGAACTTCACCATCAAGGGTATTCTCTATTATCAGGGCTGTTCGAATGTCGGTGACCCGGGCAACCAGTATTCTGAGCGAATGAAACTCCTGGTGCAGCAATGGCGTTCGCAATTTGGACTTGGTGAGATTCCCTTCTACTTCGTGCAGATTGCTCCTTGGGCTTATGACAACGGCAATGTGAACGGCATCAGCGGGGCCTTGTTGCGGGAACAGCAGTGGAAGGCAGCCCAGATAATCCCCAATAGCAGTCTGGTGTGTATCAACGACTTAGTCTATCCGTATGAATTCTCGCAGATTCATCCTGCCCAGAAACAACCCGTAGGGGAGCGCCTGGCCTATACGGCACTCCATCGGGACTACGGCTTTGAGAATGTGCTCTATATGAGTTCGTCGTATAAGGATATGACAATTAAGGGTGACACCGTCTTTATTCATCTGCAGGACAACTATTATTCTGATGCACCCTTTGAGCAAATGGAGGGTTTCGAGGTGGCTGGTGAGGATAAGGTATTCCACCCGGCACAAGCCCGACATTTCTGGCGACCAGGTGGCGGCTATTGGGATGAAGCCATCGCCATTGTCTGCCCTGAGGTCAAGAAACCTGTCGCCGTCCGCTATTGTTTCAAGAATTTCCAGATCGGCAATGTGAAGAACGGGGCCAATCTGCCTCTCTTCCCTTTCCGCACAGATAATTGGTAAACCTATGGCACATCATCCATTAGAACTATTCCATTTCTGCCCGAAGTGTGGCAGCAGTGACTTCGAGATTCACAATGCCCTGAGCAGGCACTGCAGTCATTGTGGCTTTACATACTATCAGAATCCGAGAGCCTCAACGGCTGCCTTTATCATCAACGGTAAGGGTGAGTTGCTTGTAGCTCGCCGAGGGAAGGAACCCGCAAAGGACACACTTGACCTGCCAGGCGGCTTTGTCGACAATGAGGAGAATGCCGAGCAGGGAATAGTCCGTGAAATCTTTGAAGAGACCGGTCTCCGTATCAGCGCAGACAGCATGAAGTATCTTTTTTCCATTCCAAATGTCTATCACTACTCCGGAATGGATATCCACACGCTCGACTTATTTTTCCTCTGCCATATTGAAGAAGAAGATGTTGCTGTGGAAGCCGCAGATGATGCAGAAGGATTGGCGTGGGTGCCACTGCGGGAGGTGTATGTAGAACGCTTCGGACTGCGTTCCATTCGTCAAGCGGTACATCGATTCTTAGTCGAAAAGCGTTAATAAAACTAAAATTCCTCTATATAAATAAGGTGGGAGCAACTTTTTTGCTTACTTTTGCAGCCCGAAAGAAATTAAACGAAGCAAAATATGCAAAAAAACTTAGTAATAGTAGAGTCTCCAGCCAAAGCAAAAACGATTGAGAAGTTTCTCGGAAAAGACTTCAAGGTCATGTCAAGTTATGGGCATATCCGGGACTTGAAGAAGAAAGAACTGAGCATCGACGACAAGTCGCTCGAACCAGAATATGAAATCCCTGCCGAGAAGGCAAAATTAGTAGCCGACCTCAAATCGAAGGCCGAGAAAGCCGATAAGGTTTGGCTCGCATCCGATGAAGACCGCGAGGGAGAAGCTATCTCATGGCATCTTTGTGAGGTCCTGGGACTTGACGAAGCCAAGACTAACCGTATTGTCTTCCACGAAATTACAAAGCCTGCAATTCTGGAGGCTATTGAACATCCACGCCGATTGGATATGAATCTGGTGAATGCCCAACAAGCCCGTCGTGTTTTGGACCGCTTAGTTGGTTTCAAACTGTCTCCAGTGCTTTGGCGGAAGGTGAAGCCAGCTCTCTCTGCAGGTCGCGTTCAAAGTGTGGCTGTACGTCTTATCGTTGAGCGTGAGCGTGAAATCCAGAATTTCAATAGCGAGACCTTCTATAGCGTCAATGGTATCTTCGCCATCACCAATCCTGATGGATCTGCCACTGAGGTGAAGGCTGTGCTGGGTAGTCGTTTCAAGACACGCCAGGAGGTTATTGCATTCCTTGAAAAATGTAAAGATGCCACCTTCACGGTGGAGAGCATCAGCAAGAAGCCATTGAAGCGTACGCCAGCACCTCCCTTTACTACCTCAACACTTCAGCAAGAGGCTGCACGTAAACTGGGCTTCACTGTGAGTCAGACAATGATGTTGGCTCAGCATCTTTATGAGAACGGTCGTATCACTTATATGCGTACTGACTCTGTCAACCTGTCGACACTCTGTCTGGGTGCCAGCAAGGAGGAAATCACAAAGCTCTATGGTCCGGAATACAGTAAGGTCCGTCAGTATCATACCAGTTCGAAGGGTGCTCAAGAGGCCCACGAGGCTATCCGTCCCACTTATATGGATCAGACGGATGTTGATGGAACACCACAGGAGAAGCGCCTCTATGACCTTATCTGGAAGCGCACTGCCGCCAGTCAGATGGCAGACGCAGAAATTGAGAAGACAACAGTAAATATCACCGTCAGTGGAACCGATGAACTTTTCGTTGCTCAAGGTGAAGTGGTAAAGTTCGATGGTTTTATCAAAGTCTATCGTGAGTCTGTCGATGAAGAGGAGGTGCAGGACGAGTTCTCACACATCCTCCCGCCACTGAACGAAGGCCAGGAACTGACTCGCCGCGAGATTTCGGCTACGGAAAGATTCACTCAAGGCCCCCAGCGTTATACCGAGGCCAGCCTCGTACATAAATTGGAGGAACTTGGCATCGGCCGTCCTTCAACCTATGCTCCCACCATCTCAACCATCCAACAGCGCGAATACGTGCAAAAGGGTGACAAGAAAGGCGAAGAGCGTCAGTATACCGTTGATATCCTGAAAGGCAAACAGATTACTGAGAAAAAACGTAAGGAGATGGTTGGCTCTGAAAAGGGAAAATTGCTGCCCACTGACATTGGTATGGTGGTCAACGACTTCCTGATGGAGCACTTCCAGGAGATTATGGATTACAACTTCACGGCCAAGGTTGAGCAAGACTTTGATAAGATTGCAGAGGGTGAAGAAGAGTGGACAGATATGATGAGTGCTTTCTATAAAGGGTTTGAACCCGTTGTAGAAAAAACAATGAACAGCCGTCAGGAACATAAGGCCGGAGAGCGTGAATTGGGTTTAGACCCCAAAAGCGGACGTCCTGTGTTTGTGAAAATCGGTCGTTTTGGACCAGTTGTCCAGATCGGTATTGCCGAAGACAAGATCAAGCCTCAGTTTGCCCAGCTCCGCAAAGACCAGAGCATGGAGACAATTACTTTAGAGGAAGCCTTGGAGTTGTTCAAACTGCCTCGCATTTTAGGTGAATATGAAGGCTCCCCCGTTACAATTGGCGCAGGACGTTTCGGACCATATGTTCTGCACAATAGAGTCTACACTTCCTTACCCAAGGAAGAAGACCCGATGACCATCACACTCGAGACAGCCATTGAACTCATCCAAGAAAAGCGTAAGGAGGAAACACAGAAACACCTGCGCATCTTTACTGAAGATCCCAAACTCGAGGTCCTCAACGGACGTTATGGTCCCTATCTCTCCTACGATGGTAAGAACTACCGTTTACCCAAGAGCATGCACGAGAAAGCAACCAAGCTGACCTACGAGGAGTGCATGAAGGTGATTGAAGCCACATCTGCGAAGAAAAGCTGATGATACGCATTATCCTCATAGGATATATGGGAGCCGGCAAGACCACCATTGGCAAGGCTCTGGCAAAGGAACTTAATGTTCCGTTCTATGACCTTGACTGGTACATTACCAGCCGCATGCGCAAAACCGTTGCACAAATCTTCGAGGAACGTGGTGAAGAAGGCTTTCGGGAGATAGAAAGGAACATGCTCCATGAGGTAGCTGAGTTTGAGGATGTCATCATCAGCTGTGGTGGAGGTACACCATGTTTCTATGACAACATTGACTATATGAACCAGCAGGCACCGGTTGTCTATCTGAAAGTTGAACCTGAGACGCTTTACATGCACTTGAAGATGAGTAAGAACGACCGCCCGCTGCTGAGAGGCAAGTCGCAGGAAGAACTGATTACGTTTATCCGTGAGCAGTTGGAACTGAGAGAACCCTTTTATACAAAGGCCCGCTATACCCTCGATGTCACCCTCATGGATGACTACGAGAAAATCAAGATCAGCGTTGCAAAAATCCGCGAACTATTAAATATTTAATCTGAGCACAAGACTATTTGCTTATGAAGAAATGGACTATTGACGACTCCAAGGAACTCTACAACATCAACGGTTGGGGAACTTCCTATTTTGGCATCAACGAAAAAGGTGATGTCTACGTCACTCCCTGTAAAAATGATACGCAAATCGACCTGCGTGAAGTGATGGATGAGTTGGCACTGCGTGATGTCACACCACCTGTACTGCTCCGTTTCCCAGATATTCTCGATAACCGTATCGAGAAGACCTGGAGCTGCTTTAAGAAAGCCTCTAAAGAATACGAATACAAAGGTGAGAACTACGTGGTCTACCCCATTAAGGTAAACCAGATGCAGCCTGTGGTTGAAGAGATTATCTCCCATGGCCGCAAGTTCAACCTCGGTCTGGAGGCAGGTTCGAAGCCGGAATTGCACGCCGTCATCGCCATGCAGTGTCAGAGTGACTCTATCATTGTCTGCAACGGCTATAAGGATCAGAGCTATATCGAACTGGCCCTGCTGGCACAGAAGATGGGTAAGCAAATATTCATTGTGGTGGAAAAGATGAACGAACTGGAGATCATCGCTCGCGAGGCCAAGAAGATGAATATCCGTCCCAATATCGGTATCCGCATCAAATTGGCATCTTCAGGCTCAGGCAAATGGGAAGAGAGTGGTGGCGATGCTTCGAAATTCGGACTGACCAGTGCAGAGCTCTTGGAGGCTTTGGAGATGCTGGATAAAAAAGGTATGCGTGACTGTCTGCGATTGATTCATTTCCATATCGGCTCGCAGATTACCAAGATCCGCCGTATCCAGACGGCCCTTCGCGAAGCCTCACAATTCTATATCCAACTGCATAAGATGGGCTACAATGTCGACTTCGTTGATTGTGGTGGTGGCCTTGGTGTTGACTACGACGGCACACGTTCACCTTCGAGCGAGAGCTCTGTGAACTACTCCATCCAGGAGTATGTCAATGACTGTATCTATACCTTTGTGGATGCTGCCAACAAGAACGACCTGCCCCATCCTAATATCATTACGGAGAGTGGACGTTCACTGGCTGCTCACCACTCTGTGCTCGTCATTGATGTGCTGGAAACGGCTTCACTACCGGAGATGCCTGAGGAGTTTGAGCCCGATGAGAACTCTCACCAGCTGGTGAAGGATCTCTATGAGATCTGGGATAACCTCTCACCCCGTAATGTGCTCGAAGACTGGCATGATGCCGAGCAGATCCGAGAAGAGGTGCTTGACTTGTTCTCGCACGGTATCGTAGATTTGAAGACCCGTGCTGAAGTAGAGGCCATGTATTGGAGCGTATGCCATGAGATCCACGCCCTCGCCAAGAGTCTGAAGCATATTCCTGAGGAGCTAATGAAGATCGACAAGCTTTTGGCCGACAAGTACTTCTGTAACTTCTCGCTCTTCCAGAGTCTCAGCGACTCATGGGCTATCGATCAGGTATTCCCCATCATGCCCATTCAGCGTCTTGATGAGCGTCCCACACGCAACGCAACCATTCAAGATATCACCTGTGACAGCGATGGCAAGATTGCCAATTTCACCACCAATCGTCACAACACCCATTCGCTGCCCGTTCATTCACTGAAGAAGAACGAGCCCTATTACCTTGGTGTGTTCCTCGTTGGTGCCTATCAGGAAATCTTAGGTGACATGCACAACCTTTTTGGCGACACCAATGCTGTACATATCTCTGAGAAGGATGGTACTTATCATATTGACCAAATCATCGATGGCGAGACAGTGGAAGAGGTGCTCGAATACGTACAGTATAATCCCAAGAAACTTGTCCGCCAGCTTGAAGTATGGGTGGCCAAGAGTGTGAAACAGGGTAAGATATCCCTCGATGAGGGTAAGGAATTCCTCTCGAACTATCGCAGCGGACTTTATGGCTATACATATCTAGAATAACATGATTATCTAGAATGGCTGGAAAAATATGAAAGAGAAACTGACAATCGTAAAAGTAGGAGGAGCCGTTGTCGAAGACGAGTCCCAACTCTTACAATTACTCAAGGACTTCAGCGCGATTAAAGGCCGGAAGGTACTCGTTCACGGTGGAGGCCGTAAGGCTACCAAGGTGGCAGAAGTTCTCGGCATCGAATCGAAGATGGTAGGTGGTCGTCGTATCACCGATGCAGATATGCTCAGTGTGGTTACAATGGTCTATGGCGGCTTGGTCAACAAGAATCTCGTAGCCCGTCTCCAAGCCAATGGTGTGAATGCCTTGGGTCTCACTGGTGCTGATATGGATGTCATCCGCTCACATAAGCGCCCCATCAAGGACGGTATCGATTTCGGCTTTGTAGGAGATGTTGACAAGACCAACGGTCAGATGCTCAGCAAACTCATTGAGGAAGGCATTACCCCTGTAATGGCGCCATTGACACATGACGGGCAGGGCAATATCCTCAATACCAATGCCGATACGATTGCCAGCGAGACAGCCAAGGCACTTGCCCCCTATTATGACGTTACGCTAATATTCAGTTTTGAGAAAAAAGGTGTCTTGCGCAATCCCGATGATGATAACTCGGTTATCCCTACTATTACGCGCGCGGACTTTATTAAATATAAAGAAGACGGTACCATCAGCGGCGGCATGCTCCCTAAGATAGAAAATGCTTTAGGTGCTATTGATAGTGGTGTCTCACGCGTTATCATCACCCTTGCCACTGCCCTTGACGGACAAAGCGGTACTATCATTCAACAATAAGGCGAATAATAATTTCGCCTTTTTTTGTAACTTTCGCATTTCTCAATCGTCATTATTATTAGAGAGGATGAAAAAAATCAGTTTCCGGAACGATGTGTTGCCACTGAAGAACGAACTCTTCCGGCTCGCCCTCCGTATCACTCTCAACCGAGCGGAGGCAGAGGATGTCGTACAGGAAACAATGATAAAGGTCTGGAATAGGCGGGACCGTTGGAATGAGATTGAGAGTATCGAAGCCTTCTGCCTTACCATCTGCCGCAACATCTCACTCGACAAGATGAAGAAGGCGGAAAACCAGAACCAAAGCTTGGAAAGACTACGGGTAGGTGAGCTTAGCTCGGGAACGGAAAGTCATGATGTACCTGATTCCAGCTATACATCCAATCCTGAGGAGCAGGCTATGCAGCGCGATCGCATCCAACTGATACGCCACCTCATCGATCATCTACCAGAGAAACAGCGCAGTTGTATGCAGTTGCGTGACTTCGAAGGCAAGAGTTATAAAGAGATAGCACAGGTGTTAGGCATCAGCGAGGAACAAGTTAAAGTTAATATCTTCCGAGCCCGCCAGACCATCAAGCAAAAATTCATAGAAACAGAGGATTATGGATTATAAATACATCGAACAGCTCTTAGAGCGTTATTGGGAGGGTGAGTCGACCCTGCAGGAAGAGGCCATTCTTCGGGCTTTTTTCAATCAGGAAGATGTCCCCGCCTGCCTGATGAAATACAAGTCGCTCTTCGACTGCGGATTGCAGAAGGAGACCTTAGGCGACGATTTCGATGCCCGTATCCTTAGCTGTATTGGTCAAGAAGAACCGAAAAAGGCCAAGATCATTACAATAGCCTCACGCCTGAAGCCTCTCTTTAAAGCCGTGGCAATCGTGGCCATCATTCTAACGATAGGCAATGCAGCACAGGCACCTTGGAACTACGGATGGGACAATCCAGAAGACGAATACGCAAGATATCGTCAACAGCAGGTTGACACTATCAATATCCTAAGTCCTGTTCAGGCAGAAAATATCATAGACTCTGTGATAAATCCAAAGCCTGAAGAATCCTCTTATATTGAATAATTATTCTATGCTTTCTCTATAATAATCTAAACACATTTATTAAAACAAGGAAACTGTGAAGTTTCCATTCTCTCAAATTTTCATAACATACTAACGTAGAGAGGGTTGCCAAAAAGCAACCCTCCTCTCATTTTTTTGCCTTTCTATTTCTGCATCCGTAAGTTCAGTTGCAAAAGCGATGGTATCAGTATACATAATGAGAAAGCCACTGCCATTAGCACATGCTGCTGACTTCCAAAGAAATCGGAGGTTGTCATGTCAGGATTCGGATATAAATTATAGAGGACATAAGCTACAGTATTGTTCACCCAGTGAAACACCACTCCTGGAACGATACTATCCGTACGGTAATAAAGCCAACCAAGCAATAGACCCACCAGCAATGTATGGGGCATCTGAGCAGGATTCATATGAGCAGCACTGAATAAGATTGCCGAAATAACAATAGCCACCCATGGTCGGCTGTTCCACTTGAGCAATGAACGCAAGATAGCCCCACGGAACACGAGCTCTTCTGCTAACGGAGCTAATAAACCGATGACAAAATAGCCATAGCGATTACGCAAAATCATATCGAACTCCTCTTCTACAATATTCGGTAATTCCGGTATCTGTTCTTGAAACCATGCGGAGGGAATAATAGTTCCCAGAGCTGCTAACACACACCATACCAACACTACCCAAGGACGCGTTTGTATCCAATGACGAGATACAACAGCCCATTTCTGCCATAGGAATAGTGCCATTGTTACCACACTGAAAAGCGTCATCGTTAGAATAGTACCCGTTGCATCCAATACAGCCCCAGGACCCTTCCACAGCAAATAGATGCCTTGAACAATCCCACCTGCCACAAGTTGAATCGCTAAAAAAACAATCCAGTAAATAATAGCATTCTTCATATATGATTCTTATTTGTCATTTAACAATATATCTTCCGTTGCCTGTCTGTCACGTTCAAGTTGAGCAATCAGCGCCTCACGGGTGTCAAACCGTTGTTCAGCCCGCAAACGACTCACAAATTCTACCGTTATCGACTTTCCGTAGAGGTCACCAACATCTTTCAAAATATGCACCTCCAATGTCTGCTGCTTACCTTTGAAGGTTGGACGCGTACCGATATTCATCATCGCAGGCATCCGATAACCATCCGTGATTGCCCATACGGCATAGGCTCCGCTGGCGGGAATCAGCTTTTCTTGACTGTCCGGCTCCAGATTTGCCGTAGGGAAGCCCAACGAATGACCGATATGTTCTCCAGAGACCACACGTCCTGAAAGTGTATAACGACGTGTCAGTACATCGGGCATTGCCTCCACCTTGCCCTCATCCGTCAATAGGTGACGAATCACCGTAGAACTGACAGCCATCTGTTCATCCATCATTGCCACATCACCTTTGACCACATCAATGCCAAGACGCTGACCATAACGCACATAATCATCGAAACCCTTGCTCCTATCATGGCCAAAACGATTGTCATAACCCGTCACCAATAGCTTCACAGACAACTGGTCACGCAGAATCTCTCTCATAAAGGCTTCCGCTGAGAGAGCCGCCAATTGATGTGTAAACGGTATAACAATTACTTCTTCTACTCCGAGTTGCTTCAGACAAGCGGTCTTCTCTTCAAGCGTGGAGAGTACCTGCGGATGGAAGGTTGGATCGAAAAGCTGACGCGGCAGACGGTCAAACGTAACAGCAATTGGTTTCAGTCCCCTTTGTCGGGCTTGGCACACCATCATCCGTACAAGCATTTGATGCCCGCGATGAACCCCGTCGAAGCAGCCAATCGTCGTTGCAGAGGGTATGGAAAGATGTGTCTCTGGCGATAAAATCATCATTATTGGGTGCAAAGTTACAAAAATATTTGGAGATTTGACGTTTTTAATGTAACTTTGCACCCGAAAACGACAGAAATGCCGATTTCACCGGACTTGTAGCTCAGTTGGTTAGAGCAACAGACTCATA
>JAGCDZ010000024.1 GCA_017650905.1 Prevotella sp.
ATCCAGAGGACCTTTATGTGACAGTTTTTGAGGGGTCGCCAGAAGAGAATATCCCTCGCGATGACGAAGCTGCTAAATATTGGGCCAAACATGTGCCTGAGGATCATATTATCAATGGAAATAAGCATGACAACCTTTGGGAGATGGGCGACACAGGTCCCTGTGGTCCCTGCTATGAGATTCACGTTGACTCCCGTACTCCTGAGCAGCGTCAGGCTTCGGGTAAGAGTGGACGTGAGCTGGTGAACCAGGATGATCCTCAGGTGATTGAGATCTGGAATCTTGTGTTCATGCAGTTCAACCGCAAGGCTGATGGCTCTTTGGAAAAACTCTCCATGAATGTGATAGATACGGGTATGGGTTTCGAACGCCTTGTCCGTATGCTTCAGGGCAAACACTCTAATTATGATACAGACGTGTTTCAGCCTATCATCAAGGCTGAGCAGCAATTGACGGGTCTGAAATATGTAACTTTTGAGGAAGAACAAGAGGCTTCTATTACGAAACAGCAGGATGATATCAACGTAGCCATGCGTGTCTGCGCTGACCACCTCCGCGCTGTGTCGTTCTCGATTGCTGATGGTCAGTTGCCCTCGAATGCGAAGGCTGGCTATGTCATCCGTCGTATCTTGCGCCGTGCCGTACGCTACGCATATACTTTCCTAGGTCAAAAGGACGGTTTCCTTTATAAGCTTGTGCCTACACTTGTGCATGAGATGGGCGATGCTTTCCCTGAACTGAAGGCCCAGCAACAGCTGATCTCGAAGGTGATGAAGGAAGAGGAAGATGCCTTCCTACGTACATTGGACAAGGGAATTTCTTTGCTTGACAAGGCTATGGAGCAATTGAAGACAGAGGCTAAGACCGAACTCGATGGTGTTCAGGCTTTCCGTCTTTTCGATACTTATGGTTTCCCCCTTGACCTTACAGAACTTATCTGTCGTGAGAATGGCTTCACCGTTAATGAGGAGCAGTTCAATGTCGAAATGCAGAAACAAAAAGAGCGTGCTCGCAATGCTGCTGCCGTTGAGAATTCCGACTGGGTAGAGTTAGCCGCAGGCGAACAGCAGTTCGTAGGTTACGATTATACAGAATATGAGTGCCACATTCTTCGCTATCGTAAGGTGACGCAGAAGAAAAACGAGTTCTATGAACTCGTGCTCGATTACACCCCGTTCTATGGTGAAATGGGTGGACAAGTCGGTGACTGTGGCGTCATTTGCAATGAAACAGAGACCATCGATATTATTGATTCGAAGCGTGAGAATAATCAGACGGTACATATCGTGAAGCAGTTACCGAAAGATCCTACTGTTCAGTTCATGGCCTGTGTGGATACTGATAAACGTGACGCTTCTGCTGCAAACCATACAGCTACTCATTTGCTTGACTATGCCCTGAAGCAGATGCTTGGCGACCATGTGGAGCAGAAAGGTTCGTTTGTTTCTTCAGATACCCTGCGTTTTGACTTCTCTCATTTCGAGAAGGTCAGTGACGAGCAGATCCGTGAGGTGGAGCGTATGGTGAACGATATGATTCGTCAGGACATCCACATTGACGAGCATCGTGATGTGCCTTTCGAGGAGGCTAAGAAACTCGGTGCTATTGCCCTTTTTGGTGAGAAATATGGTGATAAGGTGCGTGTGGTTCGTTTTGGTCCTTCATGTGAGTTCTGTGGTGGTATTCATGCTTCATCGACAGGTCGTATTGGTTTCTTTAAAATTCTCTCTGAGAGTAGTGTGGCCGCTGGTATCCGTCGTATCGAGGCCAAAACAGGTAAGGAATGTGAGGAATTACTCTATCAGACAGAGGATATGTTGCGTGCAGTGAAGGCCTTTTTCAACAACGCTAAGGATCTGCAAGGCGTGATAAAAAAATATGTTGACGAACATGACGCTATGAAGAAGGAGATAGAGTCATTCCAAGCTCAGGCTGTGGAACGTGCTGCCAAACAACTCGTTGAGAAAGCTCGTGAGGTGAATGGTGTGAAGGTTGTTACCGCTGTGCTGCCCATGAATCCGGCTGCAGCCAAAGACTTGGCCTTTAAGATCCGTGCTGCCGTAGAAGGCTCTCTACTCTGTGTTTTAGGTACTAATGATAACAATAAACCCCAGCTCTCTATAATGATGAGTGACGATATGGTCAGTGAACATGGCCTGAATGCCGGACAAATGGTACGTGAGGCTGCCAAACTCATTCAAGGTGGCGGAGGCGGACAGCCCCATTTTGCCCAGGCTGGTGGAAAGAATGCTGATGGACTCTCTGCTGCTGTTGATAAGGTGGTGGAATTGGCAAATCTTTAAGGGAAGAAACAATCAAAAAATAAGCTTATGGCACTGAATCTGAACAAAAATCTCAAATTGTATTACTCCATCAGCGAAGTAGCGCAAATGTTCGGGCTGAATGAGAGTACGCTTCGTTATTGGGAACAGGAGTTCCCGTCGTTGAGGCCGAAAGTGAGCGGTCCAGCCAAAGTACGCCAGTATCAAGAAAAGGATATTGAGCAGATTCGTGTGATTCACAATCTGGTGAAAGTGCGTGGTTTTAAGTTAGCCGCAGCTAAGAAAATCCTGAATCAGAATCGCAAGGGGGCTGATAAGAAGGCTGACGTGCTTGAGGCTCTTATCGGTATACGCACTGAATTGCAGGCATTAAAAAAGCAGCTAGACTATCTTCAGTAGTCCAGCTGCTTTTTTATTAGGGCATCGGATTCCAATTGTCTTGATGGACGAAGACCTTAGCAGGCGTTATCTGCTGAGCCTCTTTCTTGGTTAACTGATGGCTCCAGACTACGCGCTGTTGGGGCTGGGAACCTGCTCCGCGATTGTTATATTCCAGATAACGAGCTGTATTTTCGCGATGTTTCTCCCAATGGTGCCAACCTTCGGGACGGATATGTGCGCCTAAGTCACAATTCATAAAAAGTGTATAGCCATAATCGCGCCACGGGCGGCCTAGAAACACCTTGTCAACTCCAGCTTTTGCGACGAGCCGACAGTTATTAAAGATATAGCCATAAGCCGCATCGGCTGGCGTAGAGGCTGCGGTAATGTAACTATTGACGAGACTCTCGATGGTACAATCCTCAAACCAGACAGTTGAAGGGCCGAAGATAAAGTCGGTGGTACCGCAGATATAACAGCCTTTAAAGTAAAGTCTCGTATAAGGCATACCTGTATAGATGGTATCTTGATGACCAATAAACCGGCAGTTAATGAACACAAGACGATCGCCTTCTGTATGGAGGGCAACAGCCTGTCCGAGACGGGCGGAGTTATTCTCGATGGTTAGATTCTTCAAAGTGATGTCGTTGGCCTCAATCTTGAGGGTATAGGTACGGAAAGTGCCCATGGCTTGTTCTCTGGGCGAAGTTGTCCCTAAAACGATCTTTACATTAGCGTGATCATCGTAGGTGATGATTGTTTCGTTCATATCCTCGCCACAGAGCTCAATGTTCTGGAGCCACTGAGGGATGATGAGTTTCTCCTTGTACGTACCTTTCTTTATATATATAACCTTGTGGTAGTCCATAAAGGCACGGCATACTTCGATGGCCTCGTCTATGGTACGAAACTCTCCAGTGCCGTCGCGGGCCACAACGATGGTGTCGGGGTTATCATAACTCTTAGCTGCCTGTGTAGCGACTGACAGGCTCAGGGCGATTAGTAATAGTAGTTTTTTCATATCCGAGTTACATGATTTGTGAGATTTCCTTCAGGTCGGGCACGCCTTTGAGGTTGTTGATGATGGCTTTCACGTCATCACGGTCATGCACACGCAGTTCGATGCTGCCATCAAAGATGCCTTCCTCGCAGGTAATGTTTACCGTATGGATATTCACGTTCATTTGTGCAGAGATAATTTGCGTTACTTCATTAAGTAGGCCTACGCGGTCGATTCCTCCTAAACGGATGGTTGCATCGAAATAGAGCGTCTTATGCATGTCCCACTTGATGTCAAGAATACGGTTGCCGAAGCTGGTCTTCAATTTGGCGGCCACAGGACAGTTGCGTTTGTGAATCTCTATCTGGTTCTTATTGTCGATATAGCCGAGAGCATCATCACCAGGGATTGGGTGACAGCAGCCTGGGAACTTATATTGGCTGATGTTCTCCTCTGAGATGAAAATGGGCTTCTTTCGGTTGAATTTATCTGGCACCACGAACAATTCTTGACGATTCTCTTCTTCTTTTTTCTTTGTGCCACTACCGATAAAGGGGACATATTTTCTCCAACCGCCTTTTTCTTCTTTCTTGTTCCTACCAGCCAGTTCATCCAGATCTTTTTCGCCTAGCAACACTTTTTTCTCACCTAAGGCGATGAAAAAATCATTGCGTTTCCTGATATCGTGGAACTCTGCCAGACGGTCGACCACAGTTGGCGTGTATTCCTGTTGGTTCTTCTGCAAAAATTCCATTAAGATCTCCTCGCCCTTCTTCTGCACCTCACGGTTATCACGACGTAAGATGGCCTGAATCTTGGCCTTGGCTTTTGCTGTGGATACAAAGTTGATCCAAGCAGGACTGACATGCTGCGATTTCGAAGTGAGGATCTCCACTTGATCACCGCTTTGTAGCTTATGTGATAGTGGCACCAACTTATGGTTGACTTTGGCGCCAATACAATGACTACCCAAAAAAGTGTGGATGGAGAAGGCAAAGTCTAGGGCAGTACAGCCAGTGGGCATCGTTTTGATCTCTCCCTTTGGGGTGAAGACGAAAATCTCGCTGGCAAAGAGGTTCAGTTTGATTGTATCAAGGAAGTCCATTGCATCGGGCTGGGGGTCGTCAAGTATCTCTTTGATGGTACGCAGCCAGTCGTTCAGTTCGGCCTCGTCCTCCGTGTATTCCTCGTCTTCCAATCCGTCTTTGTATTTCCAGTGGGCAGCAAATCCCTGCTCAGCGACCTCGTCCATGCGGTCGGAGCGTATCTGCACCTCTATCCACTGGCCCGTCTTTGACATTAAGGTGACATGCAGTGCCTGATAACCGTTGGCCTTCGGATGACTGAGCCAGTCACGCATACGATCAGGATGTGATTTGTAAATTCTGGAGATAGCCACGTAGATATTGAAACATTCATTGACCTCCTCTTCTCTA
This sequence comes from Prevotella sp., assembly GCA_017650905.1. Lineage (GTDB taxonomy): Bacteria > Bacteroidota > Bacteroidia > Bacteroidales > Bacteroidaceae > Prevotella. The sequence continues at coordinate 5,100 of JAGCDZ010000024.1, forward strand.
ACACGTGGCGTGAAAATAATGCGCAGGGCAAGGATGTCATAGATTTCCTCAAATGTGACATGCTTGTTTTGCATCTTGTTCCAGATGGAGTAAGGAGTTTTTACACGTTGCTTGAGTTCGTATTGGATGTGCATGCCGTCGAGGGCTGCACGAATCGGCTTGGTAAACTCGTCAAACAACTTTTCACGCTGTTTTTGCGTGGTCTCCAGTTTCTTAGAGATGTTGGCATACTCATTAGGGTGCTCGAATTTGAAACTCAGGTTCTCGAGTTCCGACTTTACCTTGTTAAGACCCAAACGGTTGGCGAGTGGGGCATAAATGTAGAGGGTCTCTCCTGCAATCTTATATTGTTTGTTCGCGGGCTGTGACTCCAATGTTCGCATATTATGCAGACGGTCACATATTTTAATCAAGATTACACGGATATCATCGCTCATCGTGAGCAATAATTTCTTGAAGTTCTCGGCTTGTGCTGAGGCCTGCTCTCCGAAGATACCACCACTGATTTTTGTCAGACCATCGACAATCTGTGCGATTTTCGGACCGAAGATATTATCGATGTCCTCTACGGTGTAGTCGGTATCCTCGACGACATCATGCAACAGTGCCGAACAGATACTCGTGGAGCCGAGGCCCACTTCTTTGCAGGCAATGAGTGCAACGGCAATGGGGTGCATGATATAGGGTTCGCCCGATAAGCGTCGAACCCCTTTATGTGCTTGTCGTGCAAAGTTAAAGGCTTTGGTGACGAGGTCCACTTTCTTGCGATGGCGGGATGACAGGTAGCTGTCGAGCAACTCCTGAAACGCATCGTTTACCAATTTTTCATCGAGCTCTTCTTGAGGAATCTTGTCTTCGTCCATACTTGTTTACCTCCTTCTACGTGATTTCTTGGCTGTGGTCTTTTTCTTGGCAGGTGCCTTCTTTTTGGGTGTCGCCTTTTTCCTGACAGCAGTTTTCTTCTTAACAGTTGTCTTGCGGGCTGTGGTACGCTTGTTCCTGGTCACACGGCTGTTGCGCCTTGCACGACTGTTCTTGCGGGTTACCTTCTTGGTGGTCTTGCGGGTATAAGTGGGTACATCATCATTGATAGTCACCTCCAGGCGTTTGTTGAGTAGTTCATCGGCCCGATAGTTATAGATAGAGTCCTCGTTGTCGATAAAACGCCCTGTATCAGCCAGTGGTAGACGAATAACCGAGGGCTTAGTGAGGCCAGGCACGACATCACGACGGTATTCGGGATTGAGCGAGCGCAGCATGTCGATGTCGAGCCCCAGCACAGCAGCTACCTGCTCCAGATGGACATTACGCCTGACAACGATGGTATCTGTCTGCGCGGGCAGACGGGTGGTCATTGGGCAGATATTGTGGTCGCAATAATAGGTCATGATATAGTTAGCTGCGATAAATGCAGGCACATAGCCACGTGTCTCTGCTGGCAAATAGGGGTAAATATGCCAGTAGTCCTTGTCGGCAGGGGTGAGCACATCACCCTCTTGGGTCTTGCCTTTGGCGGCACGAGCTCTACGGATGGCCTTGTTGATATTCTCAGGGCCACAGTTGTAGGCTGCAATCACCAGGTTCCAATCACCGAAGATCTTGTATAGGGCTTTCAAGTACCGGGCAGCAGCATACGATGATTTCACTGGGTCGCGACGCTCATCAACGAGGGAGTTCAGTTCCAGACCATATTGTTTACCAGTTGCGGGCATAAATTGCCACAACCCCGTAGCTCCAACTCTTGATACTGCCTTTGGGTTTAGCGCAGACTCAATGATAGGAAGATATTTCAACTCCAATGGCAACTGATAGGCCTCTAAAGCCTCTTCAAAGACTGGCATATAGAAGTTCATGGCGCCTAGCATGTAGCTGACGGAGTAGCGAAGACGGCCTGTATAGCGGTCGATGAACTTCTGTACTACATCATTGTAGGCCAATTCCATTACGGAGGGTATCCTGCTGAGGCGTTCAATATAAACCTCACGGGGATAGATAGGGTTGACATCCTTCATCTCACAGTCGTTGGTACCCGTGAGATAGGTCTTCGACATATAGAGGTTCAGCAGACTATCGAGGTCGTAGGTCATGGCCTCGGGGAATTCGATGAGTTCTTCGTTACCCTGCTTGTCGGTGACGGTGATTTCGTCTTCTCCGAGTATGTTAGGCACATCGTCCTCTTCCTCGAAGTCGCCGTCGTCCTCCTCGTCATCATAATCCTCTTCCTCCTCCTCCTCGTCTGCCTCTTCAATCACTACTGGAGTATCCTTAATAGTCTTTTTCACCACTTGTGCCTCGGCCATGCCTCCTGAACCAATCAGGAACAAGGCGATTATAATCCATATTATTTTTTTCTTCATATTCAATTATTGTCACTTTAAAAGTTTAAACTACAGTTAAGGCCTAATGTACCCGCATGGATGGGGTTGTTCGACGAACTGTTATTCATAATAGTGGGTTCCACTTTCAGACTCAGGTCCTTCGAGATGTCAAATACGGAAAGTTCCGCATCTACATAAGCATCAATCACGGAGAGAGCATAGACACCTACCATTACGAAGAAACTTAGATCGCGCCAACGGCGGTACTTGTCTTTTCTGCTCTTAAAAATCTGCTTGTATCGATCTTCATTAGCGCTGGTAATCTTTGCACCTAAGTGAAGGTAGCTGTTAAAACTGGCGGTATTCGGGTCGTTGTCCATGATGTCGAGATAGGCCTGAGAATAGTCTTTATACATATTATTGTTCCAGTTTATGGCGTATAAGCATCCCATAAAACCACCATAGATTAGTGGCAACTTCCAATATTTGCGGTTGTAAATCTGTCCGCCGCCAGGAAAAACAAGTGCTAGCCAGAGGGCCCGTTTGGGGTCAGGTTGCCACTTGCCCCAGTCTTTCTCCATTTTCCTATGTGGATAGGCATCGGTTATCATGCTAAGTTGTTTTTGCAAACTATCGGCGAAGAGACTATCTGTAGCATGGCTCTCAATCATAGGCTCCGTATCACTGCTGATGACAAAGATGCTGTCCTCGGGCACGTCATTGACATTCTGAGCGAAACCGATGACAGCCGTCAACAACAGTAGTGTGACAGCCACGGACCGTTTTTTCATTATCTGTATATTACGAGTCAATTTGATATCTTATCAAAAGTGTTCATGATATGCTCCAACTCATCAGAATTATCAAAACCGATAGTAATCTTTCCTTTACCTTTAGGGGTACAGGACATTTGTATCTTTGCCTGGAACAGATTCGCTAGCTTTTTACGCAGGACATTGAACTCCTCTGGTAGACGGGCCTTCTGATCGGCAGACTTCTTGGCGGTTTGCAAGTCGGCACCGTCTTTGATGATTTTCACTAATTCCTCCACTTTACGTACGGAATAGTTGTTCTTCTGGATATCCTTAAATAGTTTAATCTGTGCCGATGGACTATCAATGGCTAGCAGGGCGCGGGCGTGACCCATGTCAATCTCGTGATTCTTTAGCGCCATTTGTATTTGTGCAGGCAGCTTCAGCAGACGCATAAAATTGGTAACGGAGGTACGACTTTTACCTACACGCTCCGAGATTCTCTCTTGTGTCATGCCGATAGCGTCGGCCATGTGCTGGTAGGCAAGAGCAATTTCAATGGCGTTCAGGTCTTCGCGTTGGATGTTCTCCACCAATGCCATCTCCATCACACCCTCGTCTTCTACCGTGCGGATATAAGCAGGGATAGTAGTTAACCCGGCGGTCTTTGCTGCTCGCCATCGGCGTTCACCAGCGATGATCTGATATTTACCTTCAGTTGTCTGCCGCAAAGTGATGGGGGTAATGATGCCAATTTCACGAATGCTGTTAGCCAGTTCTGTCAGTGCATCCTGATCAAATTCCCTACGGGGTTGGTTGGGATTCGATATAATCTTCTCGATAGCAATTTCGCAGAGGTTCGAACTTCCTTCTGTCTCGACGTCCTTCGTATTGATCAGGGCGTCTAGACCTCTGCCTTTGCCATTTCCAATATTCTCTAAGCCTCTGCCTAGTACATTGCGGTCGTATTTTTTATGTACAGCCATGTTTATGAGTGTCGTTTCTGTTATTTATAACTGTTTTTGCTTATAATCTCCTTGGCAAGTGCTAAGTGATTCTTGCTGCCAGTGGAGTCTGCATCGTAGAGGATGACGGGCAAACCATGACTTGGGCTCTCCGACAATTTTACATTTCTTTGGATTACGGTCTTGAATACCAGTTCTTGGAAGTGGCGCTTCACCTCGTCATAAATCTGGTTAGCCAATCTGAGGCGACTGTCATACATCGTCAACAAGAAACCCTCAATTTCCAAAGTTGGATTCAGCTTGTTCTTGATAATTTTGATAGTGTTAAGTAGTTTGCTGATTCCCTCCAATGCAAAGTACTCACACTGCACGGGAATGATTACTGAGTTGGCGGCAGATAGGGCATTCACGGTGATGAGGCCCAACGAGGGAGAGCAGTCGATGAGAATATAGTCGTATTCTGCGCGTATTGGCTCTAGAAGTTGACGGAGAATCTTCTCACGGTTGTCCATATTCAGCATCTCTATCTCTGCGCCCACGAGGTCGATATGACTAGGGATAATGTCCAAATTGTCGATGTCTGTAGTGTAAATGGCGTCTCTTATGTCGGCCTTGTTGACAATACACTCATATAGGGAGCATTCCACTTCCTTGATATCTACGCCTAGACCACTGGAGGCATTGGCCTGAGGGTCTGCGTCGACAATAAGTACGCTCTTTTCTAGGGTGGCCAATGAAGCGCCAAGATTCATGGTGGTGGTGGTCTTTCCGACACCGCCTTTTTGGTTCGCTAATGCTATAATTTTACCCATTATAATTTTGTTTTACATTATTCTTAATTGCAAATTTGGGTACAAAGTTACGAAATAAGTCATAATTCATAATTCATAATTCATATTTTTTTGTAATTTTGCACTCAAATCATTGATATTTTATGAATAATAAACGACCACTATTGCTCATTTCTAATGATGACGGCTATCAGTCAAAGGGTATCAGAAGCCTTGTCGAGATGCTATCGGATGTCGCCGACATTATTGTTTGTGCTCCCGACGATGCCCGTAGTGGCTATTCCTGTGCTTTTTCAGCCACCATTCCTCTGCGTCTCCAAAAACACGAACAGTATGAGGGCGTTGAAATTTGGTCCTGCAACGGCACGCCTGTCGACTGCGTAAAGCTGGCACTCTCCGAGATATGTCCGCGTCGGCCCGATATGGTCATCGGCGGAATTAACCACGGCGACAATGCCTCTGTCAATGCCCATTATAGTGGTACGATGGGTGTTACCCTCGAAGGTTGTATGAAATACATTCCATCGGTGGCCTTCTCGCTTTGCGATTACCGTGAAAATGCAGACTTTGCCCCCCTTCGCCCTTTCATCCGTACCATTACGGCCCAAGTCCTCAGAGAAGGCTTGCCCCGTGGTGTCTGTCTTAATGTTAACTTCCCCCTTGTGCCGATGTTTCAAGGTGTCAGGGTGTGTCGCATGACTCCCGGTACTTGGTTTAACGAAGTGACGAAATGCCATCACCCCCGTGGCTACGACTACTGGTGGATGGTTGGCCGTTACCGAAATGACGAGCCTGAGGCCGAGGATACTGACCGTTGGGCCCTTGACAACGGCTATGTTGCCATTACCCCCACTCAAATAGATCTCACTGCCTATCAAGCTTTCGAACAACTCAAAGCCTGGCCGTTATGAAATATTATCTGATAGTAGGCGAAGCTTCAGGTGACCTCCATGCTTCACACTTGATGCAATCGTTAAAGAAATTTGACACTGATGCGCAGTTCCGATTCTTTGGCGGTGACCTGATGGCGGCTGTCGGTGGTACCTGTGTACGCCATTACAGAGACCTTGCCTATATGGGTTTTATTCCAGTGCTATTACATTTGCCTACGATACTTTCTAATATGCGGATGTGTAAGAATGATATTCTCTCTTGGCAGCCCGATTGTGTCATTCTTGTTGATTATCCAGGTTTTAATCTAAAGATAGCTAGGTTTGTAAAATCAAAGACAGAAATACCTGTCTATTATTATATTTCTCCGAAGATTTGGGCATGGAAAGAGTATCGCATCAAAAATATTAAGCATGATGTTGATGAACTCTTTTCCATCCTACCCTTTGAGGTCGATTTCTTTGAGGGAAAACACCATTATCCTATCCACTATGTTGGTAACCCTACAGCCTATGAAGTTCACCAGTTTTTGGCCAAAGAACATTCGGAGAAACTGGAACATTCGGACAATCTGACCATGCCTGTAATCGCTTTGTTGGCTGGCTCCCGCCAGCAAGAAATCAAAGATAATCTTCCTGCAATGCTTGATGCTGTGAAACCTTATGAGACTGACTATCATATAATCCTTGCAGGTGCCCCAGGCATCGAACGTGACTATTATACACCTTTTATTCAAGATCGAAAAGTACAGGTGGTCTATAACCAGACCTACGCTTTGCTCTCTAAGGCGCATGTCGCCCTCGTCACTAGTGGCACTGCCACCCTCGAGACTTGTCTATTCCGCGTACCGCAGGTAGTTTGCTACAAACTCCCCCTGCCTGTGATTGCCGACTACGTACGCCGTCACCTGCTCAAGGTGAAATACATCTCATTAGTCAATCTTATTGTCGACCGCGAGGTTGTCACCGAACTCTTAGGTCGTACTTTTACTGTCGATCATATTCGTGGTGAGCTAGATAAGATTTTAAAAGGCCCTTTGCGTGATACTATGCTTAAAGGTTACGATGAGGTCAGTCGCCGCCTCGGTGACCAAATTGCTCCCGACAATGCTGCAAGTTTAATTATAGAAAGATTAAAAATATGAAAAAATTCATTATCCTTATCATTCTGGCCTTCTCTGCTTTTACGGCCAATTCTCAGAACATTCAGCTCCATTATGACTTCGGTCGTAATCTTTACACCGATGAGGAAGCTACTCGTCAAAAAGTCACCGTCACCCTCGAACAGTTCAAGGCTGACAACTGGGGCTCTTGGTACTATTTCGTTGACGTCGACCTCAGTCGAAAAGAGACTCTTGGCGCTTATACGGAGATTTCGCGTGAAATCAACCTTTTCAAGAAACTTCCTCTCGCCGCCCATGTTGAGTACGATGGTGGTCTAGGCTCCCGAAATGGCAGTTACCAGCAGGCTGCCCTCGCGGGTGTTGCCTACAATGGTAATACCCCCAACTATACTGCTACTTGGTCGCTCCAGCTGCTCTACAAACGTTTCTTCAAGAGTTATGATTTCAATACTGCTTATAATAGTATGCAACTGACGGGTGTATGGGGTGTCCATTTTTTCAATCGCAAAATGTCATTCTCGGGCTTTATTGATTTCTGGCGAGGGCAGAAAGCCGACGGCCATGGTCAACTCGTCGTTCTTTCTGAACCCCAGTTATGGTATAACTTTACCGACCACCTTAGCTTAGGTTCTGAGGTGGAAATCAGTAACAACTTCATATATAATACGGTCAACGATAAGACCTTCTTCGTTAATCCCACGCTTGCAGTCAAATGGAATTTCTAATTAATTCCCTAAAAACACTGAGTTAACTCGATTGATGAAATGAGTTAACTCAGCGGTTTTTTGTGGCAGGTGACACAGTCTCTTTCTCCAAAACCAGATTGCGCATATTCTTCAATAAGTCACTGGCGAAGATGAAGTCGATGAGACGGGTGTTGTCGGAGTGCATAATCTGGTTACTGACACCCTGCCATTCCTTGTGGCCTTCATAGATGAAAATGATATTCTCGCCAATACCCATTACCGAGTTCATATCGTGGGTATTAATGATAGTTGTCATATTGAATTCCTTCGTAATGCTATGCAATAAGTCGTCGATTACAAGCGAGGTCTTTGGGTCGAGGCCAGAGTTCGGCTCGTCACAGAACAGATATTTGGGGTTTAGAGCGATGGCACGGGCGATGGCTACGCGCTTCTGCATACCACCTGACAATTCGCCTGGGAATTTCTCCTCGGCACCCACCAGGTTTACACGCTCCAGACAGTCCATAGCTCGCTTTTTGCGCTCTCGTAGGTTCATCGATGAAAACATATCCAACGGGAACATCACGTTCTCCAACACCGTCAGCGAGTCAAATAGGGCTGCACTTTGGAAAATCATGCCCATCTCACGCCGCATATAAACCTTTTCCTTTTTCGACATCGCCACGAAATCGCGACCGTCATAAAGAACTTGTCCACTTGTGGGGTCTAGGAGTCCCACAAGGTTTTTCATTAGCACTGTCTTTCCCGATCCGCTCTGACCGATAATCAGGTTCGTCTTGCCATCTTCGAACATTGTACTGACATCCGAAAGCACTTCTTTGTCTTCAAACGACTTATATAGATTCTTAACCTCTATCATGACAGCAACTGGGTTAGGAATACATCACTGAACAGGATAAGTACGCTCGACGACACTACTGCATCGGTTGACGACTTACCCACGTTTACACTACCACCCTCTACTGTATAGCCGCAAAATGCCGGTACACTCGAAATGATAAAGGCAAAAAACTCACTTTTGATGATTGACATCCACACAAACCACGACTTAAACGAGTGTTGCAGACCCAGTGTCAGGTCGTCGGGAGGTAGCACATGACCCACGTAGGCAGTGGCATAGGCGCCTAATATACCTGTGGCTGATGAGAATATAACTAGGAAAGGCATGATGGTGAGCATGCCCATTATCTTCGGTAGTATTAGGTAGCTGGCTGAATTTACACCCATGATTTCTAAGGCGTCGATTTGCTGGGTCACGCGCATCGTACCTAACTCCGAGGCGATGTTTGAACCTACCTTGCCGGCCAGGATCAGACACATGATGGAGCTCGAAAATTCCAACAGCAGAATCTCACGTGTCGTATAGCCACTCACCCAACGGGGCATCCACGGGCTCTGGATGTTCAATTTCATCTGAATGCAGATTACAGCGCCGATAAAGAATGAGATAAGCAACACAATGCCAATGGAGTTCACGCCCAATTGCGCCATCTCTTTTACATATGATTTAAAAAACATACGCATACGTTCCGGGACGGAAAAGGTCCGCCCCATCAGTTGCAGGTAGCGCCCGAATATGGTCAGATATCTGATGATCATCATCTCACTCTACTGTCTTTATCGTCGACAAAGGTAGACATAATTTCCCAAACTGCCAAGGATAATCGTTAATAATACCAAACAACGGCACATTTTTTGTTGGCAACCCGCCAATTCTAAGAAAAATATAGTATTTTTGCGGGCGATTATGGAGACAGAAGGATTAGTATTACGCACGGAAGGTCTTGTGAAACGGTATGGTAAGCGTACTGTGGTGAACGATGTGAGTTTCAATGTGAAGCAGGGCGAGATTGTGGGTCTGCTGGGGCCCAATGGCGCTGGTAAGACCACCTCGTTTTATATGACTACAGGTCTGATTGTGCCTAATGGGGGACATATTTACCTAGGTGATGAGGATGTGACGAAATACCCTGTGTTCAGGCGTGCGAGGGCTGGTATCGGTTATCTGGCCCAGGAGGCGAGCGTGTTCCGTAAGATGAGTGTCGAGGACAATATCCTTTCGGTATTGGAGATGACGGGCAAACCCCGCGACTACCAGTTGCAGAAATTGGAGGAATTGATCAAGGAGTTCCGTTTGGGTAAGGTGCGCAAGAACAAAGGTGATCAACTCTCAGGCGGTGAGCGTAGAAGAACGGAGATTGCCCGTTGTTTGGCCATCGAACCGAAGTTTATTATGCTTGACGAGCCTTTTGCGGGTGTCGACCCCATCGCTGTAGAGGATATTCAACAGATTGTGTGGAAACTGAAATATAGAAATATAGGTATTCTGATAACCGACCATAATGTGGATGAGACGCTTACCATCACCGACCGTGCGTATTTGTTGTTCGAGGGTCGTATCCTTTTCCAAGGTTCGCCTGAAGAATTGGCAGAGAACAAAATTGTGAGGGAGAAGTATCTGACAAACTCATTCGTGCTGAGAAAGAAGGACTTCCAGTTGATGGAAGAGGAGCGAAAAGCAAAAGAGGAAGAAGAGTGAAATAAAAGAGTAATTATAGGGGAGTTAAAGGGACGAATGTGATGAGGTAAGAAGGCTTGAAACGTTAAAAAATAACAAGAGAGTGTCATTTTATTCACTATTCACTCTTTACTTTTCCCTTTTTTTTGTACTTTTGCACCCCAAAATTTGCACGTATTATATAATAAGGTATAAAGAAAGATGAAAATTACATTTGATTGCCCTGATAAGATCAATGGTGTACTGACCATGACCATTGAGCCCGCTGACTATCAGGAAAAGGTTGAGAAGACACTGAAAGATTATCGCAAGAAAGCCCAGGTTCCTGGTTTCCGTCCTGGACAGGTTCCTATGGGACTGGTAAAACGCCAATATGGTACTGCCATTAAGGTTGACGAGGTGAATCGCCTGATGGGTGAGAAACTCTATGAATATGTGCGTGAGAATAAAATTCAGATGCTTGGAGAGCCTCTGCCCAGCGATAAGCAGCAACCGCAGGATTTCGAGAAGGAGGGAGATATGACCTTCGTGTTCGACATTGCCGTTGCCCCTGAATTTACGGTGGCCTTGAGCGGAAAGGATAAGATTGCCTATTATACTATCACCGTTGATGACAAACTCATTGACCAGCAGGTTCAGATGTATGCCTCACAGGGTGGTGAGTTTGTGAAGGCTGAGGTATTCAGTGGTAATGACACCATTACCGGTGACTTGCGCCAGCTCGATGAGAAAGGTAGTACTCTCGAGGGCGGTATCACTACTGAGAGCGGTATGATTATGCCTGCCTATATCAAGGAAGACAAGCAGAAAAAGCTCTTTGACGGCTGTAAGCCAGGTGATATAATCACTTTCAATCCCAAGAAGGCGTATCCCGATAATGATGCTGAAGTGGCTGCCCTGTTGAAGGTGAAGAAGGAAGATATTGCTGACATGAACAGTGATTTTTCGTTTCAGGTTACAGAGATTCGTCACTTTGAGCCTGCTGAGGTGAACCAGGCTTTGTTCGACCGTGTTTTCGGCGAGGGTACAGTGAAGGATGAGAAAGCCTTCCGTGAGAAAATCGCCGAACAGTTGAAGGCTCAGTTTGTTGGTAGTAGCGACTATAAGTTTATGCTGGATGTGCGCGCCCATTTGGAGAAGAAAGTGGGCAAGCTCGAGTTCCCTGAAACTCTGTTGAAGCGTGTGATGCTTCAGAACAACAAGGACAAGGGTGCTGACTATGTAGAACAGAACTTTGAGGGCAGCATCAAGGAATTGGCCTGGCATCTGATCAAGGAACAGATTGTAACCGCTCAGGAGATCAAGGTCGAAGATGAGGATGTGAAGCGTGTAGCCCGTGAGGCCATTCGTGCACAGTTTGCCCAGTATGGCATGGCCAATGTGCCTGACGATGTGGTCGAGAATTATGCTGAAGAACAGTTGAAAAAGCGCGAGAACATTGACAACTTTGTGGACCGTGCCGTGGATTTGAAACTGACTGAAAAACTCAAGACTGTGGTCAAACTGGATGAAAAATCGGTCACTTTAGACGAGTTTAACAAGATGATGGAAGGAAAATAAGTATTTTTACGAAAAAATAACTCCTTTTTTTGAAGGGTTATCGACTTTTTTTCTTATCTTTGTGTCCCAATCACGAGATAAAAAGGTCGAGAACCCTTTTTTAGTGAATAATGATGAGTGAAAAATGAATAGTGAAAAAGTGAAGCTTATGAAGAATGATTTTAGAAAATATGCCGTAGGGCATTTAGGAATGGATGGCTTGACATTTGACGAGGTGATGCAGGCACAGGCTCAGTATCTGAATCCGTATATTCTCGAGGAACGTCAATTGAACGTGACGCAAATGGACGTCTTCTCACGTTTGATGATGGACCGCATTATCTTTTTGGGAACCCAGATTGACGACTATACCGCCAATACACTGCAGGCTCAGCTGTTGTATCTTGACTCTGTGGACTCAGGCAAAGATATCAGTATTTATATCAATTCGCCCGGTGGTAGTGTGACAGCTGGTCTCGGTATTTACGATACCATGCAGTTTATCTCCAGCGACGTGGCCACCATCTGTACAGGTATGGCAGCCTCGATGGGCGCCGTATTGCTTGTTGCTGGTACTGAAGGTAAGCGCTCTGCATTACCACATAGTCGTGTGATGATTCATCAGCCCCTTGGCGGTGTGCAGGGACAGGCCTCGGATATCGAGATTGAAGCCAAGGAGATTTTGAAGTTCAAAAAAGAACTCTACACCATCATCTCAGAGCATTCACATACTCCTTATGAGAAGGTGTATGCCGACTCCGACCGTAATTACTGGATGACGGCTGAAGAGGCTAAGGCTTACGGTATGATTGATAATGTTCTCACAAGGAAAAAATAATAATGGCAAAGAAAGCATGTAGTTTCTGTGGAAGGACGGAGAATGAGTGCCGATTGCTCATCACAGGTGTTAACGGTTTTATTTGCGAGAACTGTACCGAGCAAGCCTACCGTATCGTTCAGGAGAATCTCACCGACGCCTCTCAGACCCGCGACAACGGACGCTTCAAGATGAAAGCAGTGCCAAAACCCGTAGATATCAAGAAATATCTGGACCAGTATGTTATCGGTCAAGACATGGCGAAACGTTTCCTCTCGGTGGCCGTCTACAACCATTATAAGCGGTTGCAGCAACCGGAGGACAAGGACGGTGTAGAGATTGAGAAGAGCAATATCATTATGGTGGGTTCTACTGGTACGGGCAAGACCTTGATGGCGCGTACTATCGCCAAGATGCTTGATGTGCCATTTTCCATCGTTGATGCTACCGTATTTACTGAGGCTGGCTATGTGGGTGAAGATGTGGAGAGTATTCTCACACGATTGTTACAAGTGGCCGACTATGATGTGGCGGCAGCCCAGCGGGGTATTGTTTTCATCGATGAGATTGATAAGATTGCCCGTAAGAGTGATAACCCTTCCATCACGCGCGACGTGAGTGGCGAGGGAGTGCAGCAAGGTCTGCTCAAACTGTTGGAGGGCACCAATGTGAACGTGCCACCTAAGGGTGGGCGCAAGCATCCTGATCAGGACTACATTTCTGTTGATACCCGCAATATCCTCTTTATCTGTGGTGGTGCTTTCGATGGCATTGAGCGGAAGATTGCCCAAAGAATGAACACCCATGTTGTGGGTTATAATTCTGTGCAGAATGTTGCAAAAATTGACAAAGAGAACCTGATGCAGTATGTCGTGCCTCAGGATTTGAAGGCGTTCGGACTGATACCCGAGATTATTGGTCGTCTGCCCGTGTTGACCTACCTGAATCCGCTCGACCGCGAAGCCTTGTCTAAGATCCTCACTGAGCCAAAGAACTCTATCGTTAAACAATATGAGAAGTTGTTTGAGATGGATGGTATTAAACTTACGTTTGCCCCAGAAGCGCTAGAGGTAATTGTCGACAAGGCTGTAGAGTATAAACTCGGTGCACGTGGTCTGCGCTCTATCGTGGAGAGTGTAATGATGGATACAATGTTCGAGTTTCCGTCGAAGAGAGTAAAGAAATTTGAAGTAACGGCTAAGTATGTGCTGCAACAACTTGAAAAGTCGCATTTGCAGCGGTTGGCCTCTTAAATAACAGACATCTACAAGCCTATTACATTAACGAAAGAAGGAAAAATGATATGACGAAAAAAGCCAATCTGCATGTAGCACTAAAGAAGTATTTCGGCTTTGACAAGTTCAAAGGTGACCAGGAGAAAATTATCCAGAATCTTCTGGATGGAAAGGATACTTTTGTGCTGATGCCTACAGGCGGTGGCAAGTCGCTATGCTATCAGTTACCCTCGCTATTGATGGATGGCGTTGCCATTGTAATATCGCCATTGATCGCCCTGATGAAAAATCAGGTTGATTTTATCTCACAGTTGAGTGAGCATGAAGGCACAGCCCATTATTTGAATTCGTCACTGAACAAGGCTGCTATAGATCAGGTGAAGTCGGATATTCAGGCAGGCATCACCAAACTGCTATATGTAGCGCCTGAGTCGTTGACAAAGGAAGAGAATGTGGAGTTCCTTAAGTCGGTAAAGATTTCATTTTATGCTGTTGATGAGGCCCATTGTATCTCAGAGTGGGGCCATGATTTCCGTCCGGAATACCGTCGCATCCGTCCAATTGTAAATGAGATTGGTTTGGCACCAATCATTGCACTGACGGCTACGGCTACAGACAAGGTTCGTTCGGATATCAAGAAGAATTTAGGCATCATAGATGCGAAAGAATTTAAGAGTTCGTTTAACCGCCCGAATCTCTATTATGAAGTGCGATCGAAAACGAAGGATGTCGACAAGGATATTATTCGTTTTATCAAGCAGCATCCAGGCAAGAGTGGTATCATTTATTGTCTCTCGCGCAAGAAGGTGGAAGAACTGGCAGCAATTCTTAGGGCCAACGATATCAAAGCGGCGGCCTATCATGCTGGACTCGACTCTCCTACACGTACTCAGACACAGGATGATTTCCTAATGGAGAATATTGATGTGATTGTGGCAACTATTGCTTTTGGCATGGGTATCGACAAACCTGATGTGCGTTTCGTCATCCACTATGATATACCTAAGTCGCTCGAAGGCTATTATCAGGAGACTGGTCGTGCTGGTCGCGATGGCGGAGAGGGTATATGTCTGGCTTTCTATTCGAGTAAAGACCTCGACAAACTTGAGAAATTCATGGAAGGCAAACCAGTTGCCGAGCAGGATATCGGGCGACAATTGCTCGTTGAAACGGCGGCATACGCTGAGACAAGTGTTTGTCGAAGGAAGATGCTGTTACACTATTTTGGTGAAACCTATGATCGTGAGAACTGCGGTAACTGCGACAATTGTCTGCATCCGAAAACGAAGATTGAGGCTATGAACCAATTGGTAACAGTACTGCAGGTGATTCAGCGCATAAAGGAGAATTTCCGCTCAGATTATGTTATAGACTTCATCATTGGCAAGGAAACCGAGGAAATAATTGCTCACAAACATCATGAACTTGATGAATTCGGTATTGGCGAGGATGAGGACCCGAAGATTTGGAACCCCGTAATCCGTCAGGCGCTGCTTATGGGCTACTTGAAGAAAGAAGTGGAGAATTACGGTCTATTGAAAATTACATCTGCCGGCAAGAAGTTCCTCAAGACTCCACAGTCCTTTATGATTGTGAAGGATGCTGAGTTTAGCGATGAGATTGATAGTGGCAGTGAGCACGAAGGTGCGGCTGGTGCTCTTGACCCCACGTTGGCCGCGATGTTGCGTGATCTGCGTAAGAAGGTGTCGAAACGGATGGAGCGTCCGCCATATGTGATTTTCCAAGATGTGAGTATCGATCAAATGGCTACCGACTATCCTGTGACGCTCGAGGAACTAAAGAATATTCAGGGTGTTGGTGAGGGAAAAGTAAAGCAACCCTATGCGAAAGAGTTCGTGGAGCTCATCAAAAAATACTGCGATGAGAATGAGATTGAGCGTCAGGCAGATTTGCGTGTGCGTACCGTGGCCAAAAAATCGATGTTGAAGGTGAAGATTATTCAGAGCATCGACCGTCAGATTGCTCTCGATGACATTGCTAATGCCCAAGGCATTGACTTTGATGAATTGTTATCAGAGATAGAGGCTATTGTTTATAGTGGTACTAAACTGAATATCGATTATTTCCTTGATGAGGTGATGGACGAGGATCACATCGATGATATCTATGACTATTTCGCAGAGTCGGATACTGATCGTCTGAGTGTGGCTCAGGATGAGTTGGGTGGCGACTATTCGGAGGACGAAATACGCCTTGTTCGTATCAAGTTCCTATCGGAAATGGCTAACTAAGAATAGCGAATAGTGAATAGTAAGGCAGAAAGAGTTAAAAAATAACAAGGTATCGTAACTTTTCACTATTCACTATTCACTATTCACTTCTTTTTTTGTACCTTTGCACGCAATATTTAAAACAAAGGTAGATTTTATGGCTTCATTTATTGCAGACAAAATCGTAATGGACGGACTGACCTTCGACGATGTCCTCCTGATTCCCGCTTATTCGGAAGTGTTACCTAAGACGGTAGAGTTGAAAACCCGCTTCTCTCGGCATATTCAGCTGAACGTACCTTTTGTGACGGCAGCTATGGATACCGTGACAGAGTCGCAGATGGCGATTGCTATTGCCCGTGAGGGAGGTATTGGTGTAATCCACAAGAATATGTCGATCGAGGAACAGGCTCGTCAGGT
The DNA here is from genome assembly GCA_017650905.1 of Prevotella sp. Lineage (GTDB taxonomy): Bacteria > Bacteroidota > Bacteroidia > Bacteroidales > Bacteroidaceae > Prevotella. The sequence continues at coordinate 21,407 of JAGCDZ010000024.1, forward strand.
GGCTATCGTCAAGCGAGCTGAGAACGGTATGATCTATGATCCCGTGACGATTCCGTTGGGTTCTACTGTGGCTCAGGCACTGGATATTATGGCAGAATATCATATTGGTGGTATTCCCGTGGTGGATGACGAGAAACGGCTGGTGGGTATTGTGACCAACCGTGACCTGCGTTTTGAACGTCAGTTGGATCGTCCCGTGGAGGAAATCATGTCGAAGGATCATCTCGTGACCACCCATCAGCAGACAGACTTGATTTCGGCTGCGGAAATCCTACAGAAAAATAAAATTGAAAAACTGCCTGTTGTTGATAAGGATAATCATTTGGTGGGCTTGATTACTTATAAAGACATCACGAAAGCCAAGGATAAGCCGATGGCCTGCAAAGATGAAAAAGGCCGTCTGCGTGTGGCAGCTGGTGTGGGTGTTACCAATGATACTCTTGACCGTATGCAGGCCCTTGTGGATGCAGGTGCCGATGCCATCGTAATCGATACGGCTCACGGCCATTCAAAGTCGGTTATTGAGAAATTGGTGGAGGCTAAGAAATGTTTCCCCAATATCGATATCGTGGTGGGTAATGTAGCTACGGGTGAGGCTGCTAAGATGTTGGTAGAAAATGGTGCCGATGCCGTGAAGGTGGGTATCGGTCCGGGTTCTATTTGTACCACGCGTGTCGTCGCTGGTGTGGGTGTGCCTCAACTGAGTGCAGTCTACGATGTTTATAGTGCTCTGAAAGGTACCGATGTGCCTTTGATTGCAGATGGTGGCCTGCGCTATTCGGGAGATATCGTGAAGGCTCTGGCTGCAGGCGGCTCCTGCGTGATGATAGGTTCGCTGGTGGCTGGAACAGAGGAAAGTCCAGGTGACACCATCATCTACAATGGTCGTAAGTTTAAGAGCTATCGTGGCATGGGCTCATTAGAGGCTATGGAGCAGAAACACGGCTCAAAGGACCGCTATTTCCAGGGCGATACTAAGGAGGTGAAGAAATTAGTGCCTGAGGGTATCGCAGGTCGCGTGCCTTATAAAGGAACTGTTCAGGAGGTAATTTATCAAATGGTAGGTGGTCTGCGCTCGGGTATGGGTTATTGCGGTGCTGCTACCATTGAAAAGCTGCATGAGGCCAAGTTCACCCGTATCACTAATGCTGGAGTGAACGAAAGCCATCCGCATGATATCACCATCACCAGTGAGGCACCAAACTATTCACGCCCCAATGATTAATAATCCCTATGATATGAGAAAAGTTGTTCTCTTTTTGGCGCTCATATCGAGCATAATGGCTTTCGGACAGGCTTCTGACCCCGTGATTATGACCATTAATGGTGTTCCTGTGCCCCGTTCTGAGTTTGAATACTCCTATAACAAGAATAACGGTGCCGATGTGATTGACAAAAAGTCGGTGGATGAATATGTGGACCTGTTCATCAACTATAAACTGAAAGTGGCTGCGGCCCTTGATGCCCATTATGACACGTTGTCGTCGTTTAAGCAGGAGTATACCATGTATCGTGACCAGCAGGTGCGACCGACCATGGCGACCGATGCCGATGTGCTTATGGAGGCTAAAAAGGTCTATGACCGAGCAAAGGAACAGATTGGACCGCGTGGTCTGATATTGCCAGCCCATATCCTGATAAGAGTCTCGACGAAAGCCACCCAGGCAGAGCAGGACAAAGCCAAGTTGCGTATTGACTCTGTGTACAATGCCCTCCGCGGTGGTGCAGACTTTGCCGAATTGGCAAAGAAGGTGTCTGACGATAAACAAACGGCCGTAAATGGTGGACAATTGCCCTATTGGATTGGTCCAAATCAATCCATCAAGGAGTTTGAAGATGCTGCTTATGCTTTACAGAAGGATGAGATGAGTCAGCCCGTTTTGTCACCTGTTGGCTGGCATGTGATTTTAATGAAGGATCGTAAACAACTGGAGCCCTTTGACTCGTTAAAGGCCCAAATTGTGAAGAATATCGAACAGCAAGGTGTCCGTGATCATATCGCCAAACAGCGTATCATGAGTGAGGTGGATGCCTCTTCTGGTGCACTTACATCTGAGAAGGTAATGGACCTTCGCGCCGACTCATTGGCGGCTGTTGATCCTGAGATGAAATATCTAATGAAAGAATACCACGACGGCCTGTTGCTTTATGAAATCAGCAAACAGGTGGTCTGGGATAAGGGAAGTTCGGATGAGGCCGGATTGCAGGCTTATTTTAAGGACCATCAGAAGGACTATGCCTGGTCGGAGCCCCATTACAAAGGTATTGCTTATCATGTGAAGGATAAGGCCGACATCAAGGCTGTGAAGAAGTGTGTGAAGAAACTGCCCTTTGACCAGTGGGCCGATAAGTTGCGCTCAACGTTTAATCCCGACTCTGTGGTGCGTATCCGCGTGGAGATTGGTATCTTTAAGCCAGGCGATAATGCCCTCGTTGATACGGAAGTTTTTAAGACTACACCTAAGAAAGGAGCAAATGAAAAACAGACTGCTGTGTTGAAGGATTATCCTTTTTCTGCCGTATATGGTAAGAAATTGAAGCGTCCGGAGGACTATACCGATGTACGAGGACAGGTGGTATCTGACTATCAGGACATGTTGGAGAAGGCTTGGGTTTATGACCTTCGGAAAAAGTATGCCTTCTCCGTGAATAAGGAAGTATTGAAAACTGTAAATAAGCATTAATGAAGACGACACGAAATCTTATATTCACATTCTTCCTAGCCATGCCCTTTATGGGTATTGCATCCGTCCCTTTTGGTCCGAAAGCAGTGTCAGGTCAGATACCTGCAGACTCCGCATTGTCAGTACCTCAGCATGCAGTGATTGATGAAGTGATTTGGGTGGTTGGCGATGAGGCAGTGTTGAAGTCTGACGTAGAGGCTATGCGTATGCAGGCTGCAATGGAAGGTGTAAAGTGGAGTGGGGATCCTGATTGTACGATTCCCGAGCAAATCGCTGTTAACAAGCTCTTCCTCCATCAGGCTGATATCGATAGTATAGAGGTGACCGAGGCTGATGTGGCTCAGGATGTTGAGCAGCAGATTAGTTATTGGCTGGAGATGGTTGATGGTTCTCGTGAGCGCTTGGAGGAATACAAACATCAGTCGATTGCCCAGATGCGTCAAGAGATGCGTCAGGAGTTTCGCGATAGACAAAAGATACAGAAGATGAAGCGTAAGTTGGTGGAGGATATCTCAGTGACACCGGCTGACGTGCGCCGTTATTTCAATAATATGCCTCAGGACAGTCTACCCTATGTACCTACAGAGGTGGAAGTGCAGATTGTGACGATGACTCCACGTATCGACCCCGAGGAGATCAACCGTGTGAAGGATGAGTTACGTGACTATACGGAGCGTGTGACAAAGGGGGAAACTTCTTTTCAGGCCCTTGCCCGACTCTATTCCGAAGACCCGGGTTCTGCTCGTCAGGGTGGTGAACTGGGACTGATAGGACGTGCTACCCTCGATCCTGCTTTTGCGGCAGTGGCTTTCAACTTGACTGATCCGAAGAAAATTTCAAAGATTGTAGAGTCAGAGTTCGGCTACCATATTATCCAGCTTGTGGAGAAGCGTGGTGACAAGGTCAATGTACGTCATATCTTGAAGAAACCTGTGGTTTCCGACGAGGCTATTGAGAAGGCCATCGGCCGTTTGGACTCCATTGCTGTCGATATTCGTGAAGGACAGTTCTCATTTGAAGAGGCTGCAAGTCTGCTGTCGGACGATAAGGATACCCGTAATAACAAAGGCCTAATGTCGAACACCAATATGCAGACAGGCCGTATCTCTTCAAAATTCCAGATGCAGGATTTGCCTCAGGAAGTGGCCAAAGTGGTTGATACCATGCAAGTAGGACAGATATCACGTGCTTTTCAGATGATCAACCAGCGTGGTAAGACCGTTTGTGCCATCGTCAAGCTGAAGAACCGCGTGGATGGTCATAAAGCCTCTATCACTGAGGATTTCCAGGTGATGAAGGATGTGGTACTCGCCAAACGCAATGAAGAGCGAATCCATCAGTGGGTTGTCGATAAGATTAAGTCGGTCTATACCCGTCTGAACGATAACTACCGCGATTGTAAGTTTGAGTATGAGGGTTGGTTTAAGTAGGATCCTTTGGGTCATAGGTGTGTTTTGTGTGTTGGCATACTTTGCCAGTCCATCACTTTATGCCCAAAAACAGCAGCGCAAGAAACGGCCGAGGACTACCCGTAAGACTCAGGATAAGCGTGTCTACCTTGTGCATGCTGATGTGCTCCACTTTGACCAATACAAGAATCCCGATGCTACGATTCTCAATGGGAAAGTACACTTCACCCATGTTGGTGCCCGTCTTTATTGTGATAGCGCCTATTTCTATGAGGCCAGTAATTCATTTGAAGCCTTTGGTCATGTAAAGATGTATCAGGGTGATACTCTCTCACTGACGTCCGACTATGCCTATTACGATGGTAATGAGCAAATGGCAAGAGCCCGTTATAATGTGGTGCTCAAGAACCGCAAGACCACACTCTATACCGACTCCCTCGATTTTGACCGCCTGTACGACAATGCTTATTTCTTTGAGGGCGGTAAGATGGTGGACGGACAGACCACGCTGACATCCGATTGGGGAGAATATAATACGAAAAGCAAAATGTCGGTGTTCAATTTCGATGTAAAGATGAAGAGCCCGAAGTTCTATCTCACCACCGATACCCTTTATTATGACAACGCTCGTTCCATTGCCCATATCGTAGGTCCTTCAAATATCACATCAGGCAACAGTCAGATTTATTCCGAACAAGGATATTATGATACGAAGAAGGACCAAGCTACACTCATGAACCGTTCCGTGCTCCGCAATCAGGGCAAATCTATGGTGGGAGACAGTGTTTATTACGACAGTAAGATAGGTTTTAGCCAGGCTTTCCGAAATGTCATCTATGTGGACTCTATTAACAAGAATAAGATGACAGGCAATTATGGTGAATATTGGGAGAATACAGGTTATGCGTTGTGTACGGACTCTGCTGTGGCCATCGACTATTCGCAGGGAGACTCTCTCTTTATGCATGCTGATACCTTGAAGGTTATCACCTATAATATTGAGACCGACTCTGTCTATCGCAAAATCTATGCTTATCATCATGTTCGGGCTTATCGTACCGATGTGCAGGCTATCTGTGACTCACTGGTTTATAACTCCCTTGACTCCTGCATGACAATGTATTTCGATCCTGTTGTTTGGAACTACAACCAACAGCTTTTAGGCGACCAGATTGATGTTTTTATGAAAGATTCGCTCATCAATCGTGCCCATGTTATCGGCAATGCCTTTTCCATCCAGCAGTTGAAGAGTGATACCACTCTCTATAATCAGGTGTCGTCAAAGGAGATGTTTGCCTACTTCATCGATGGTAAAATCCATGAGACGCAGGCTAAGGACAATGTGTTGATTGGTTATTATTTTGAAGAGGGCGACTCAGTGGCGATCATCTATAATTATCAAGAGACCACAGAAATGCGGATGTTCCTGAAGGACCGGAAACTGGAGCGTGTTTGGACTCCGAAGACTTCAGGTACGATGTACCCGCCCAACCAGATTCCTGCTGAAAAGAAACGTTTGGCAGGTTTTGCCTGGTATGATGATATCCGTCCCCTCAACCGTTATGATATATTCATTTGGCGTCCCAAGAAAAAGATATGAGCGACATTATCCATCTTCTTCCTGATAGCGTAGCCAACCAGATTGCGGCAGGTGAGGTGATTCAGCGTCCTGCCTCTGTCATCAAGGAGTTGGTTGAGAATGCCGTTGATGCCGGCGCTCATACTATCAATGTGATTGTGATTGATGCAGGACGCACCTCTATCCAAGTGATTGATGATGGGTGTGGTATGTCGTCGACAGATGCCCGTCTGGCCTTTGAGAGGCATGCAACGTCGAAAATTAAACAAGCCGAAGACCTTTTTGCTCTCCATACAATGGGTTTCAGAGGTGAGGCGTTGGCATCCATCGCTGCCGTGGCGCAAGTGGAGTTACAGACACGTATGGCAAATGATGAGATTGGTACATTTCTCTCCATCGCTGGCTCGAAGGTCATTGACCAACAGCCTGTGGCTTGTCCTGTGGGTTGTAACTTCTGTGTGAAGAACCTCTTTTATAATGTACCTGCTCGAAGGAAGTTCCTCAAGTCGAATGCCACCGAACTGAACAATATCCTTATGGCCTATGAGCGCATCGCGTTGGTATATCCTGATATCCATTTTACTTTCCATCATAATGGGGCAGAATTGCTGAATCTGAAGCCTGGTAGTCTGCGCCAGCGTATCACCGACGTGTTTGGTAAACAGTATGGACAGGATCTGTTGCCTGTGGAGGCTGATACGGTAATGTGTCGTGTGACGGGATTTGTATCTAAGCCTGAGGCAGCTCGGAAGAAAGGTGGCAATGACTATTTTTTTGTCAACGGTCGTTATATGAAACATCCGTATTTCCACAAGGCCGTGTTGACAGCTTATGAGCGTTTGATTCCGGAGGGTATGCAGCCGCCTTATTTCCTTTATTTTGAGATTAACCCTTCTGATATTGATGTGAATATCCATCCTACGAAGACGGAGATCAAGTTCGAGAACGAACAGGCCATTTGGCAACTCTTAGTGGCTGTTGTTCGTGATGCTATAGGGAAATTCTGTGAAATTCCTTCTATCGACTTTGATACGGTCGACAAGCCTGATATTCCGATTTTTGACCCTTCACGTGACAACGTTCAGGCACCGAAAGTTAATTACAACCCTTCATACAATCCATTTGATCATGCGTCTGTTTCCTCGCGTCGTGCACCTTCGTCGTGGGAGTCGCTCTATGAGGGGCTTGTGCCGGAAATGTCCGCTAAACCAGATAGTTCGGTGAAAACATCCGAAACGTCACTTTTTGGCGTTTTGTCTGACAAGTCGCCAGCACATTATCAATATAAGGGCCAGTATATCATGACTGCCGTCAAGTCAGGTCTGATGGTTATCGATCAGCATCGTGCAGATATTCGTATTCTTTTTGAACGCTATGTGTCGACTGGTTCTGCTGAAGGTGGGGTTTCTTCACAGCGTCTGTTGTTCCCGGAAACCATGCAGTTGTCACCCTCAGATACAGTCATCATGGAGCAAATTCTTCCGGAGTTATCCAGTCTTGGCTTCGATCTTAGTTCTTTGGGAGGCGGCACTTTTGCTGTGAATGGTATTCCTGCCGGGTTGGAGGGAATGGAGCCGATAACACTTATCCAGCAGATTATTACCGATGTGGCAGAACATGATGCCATGGGTGGGGCAGCATCGCAGGCTATTGATATGTCTGTGTTGCAATCGTTGCATCTGTCGTTGGCACGTGCAGCTGCCATCCCATACGGACAGGTCTTATCGAATGAAGAAATGGAGAATATTGTGAACAGTCTCTTTTCGTGCTCCAATGTGAACTACACGCCTGATGGGAAACCTATATTAGTGATTCTTCCGCAGGCGGATATTGAAGGATTATTTGATTTAAAACGTTAAAAGATGTCAATTTCTGACAACTTTTCACTATTCATTATTCGCAATTCATTTTTTCTTTGTACTTTTGCACCCGCAAAACAAAACAGGGCGTTTAGCTCAGCTGGTTTAGAGCATCTGCCTTACAAGCAGAGGGTCGGCGGTTCGAATCCGTCAACGCCCACAAAGAGAGAGTTTCAATAGAAGCTCTCTTTATTTTTATGCATCGTTTTTGTTATGGTCTACCTCACACATAATGATACTTTTTTAATGGCTTATGAACCGAGAACTAACCTTGATTTAGCCATGATCTAATCTTGCGGTACTCTATCAGTACTTTCGTTTCAGTCTTTAACTCCTTTTAACCTCTAAATCCTTTCTATATCCAAAAAAATGCGTACCTTTGCGGCATAAACCCAACAAACCCATAAAACCAAAGACAAAGACTTATGATTTGGAATCAAAGCATTGAATGCATGGATCGCGAACAACTTCGCGAGATTCAGAGCCGTCGGCTCGTAAAAATGGCAGAATACGTCTACCACAACACCCCTTTCTATCGTAAAAAATTCCAGGAAATGGGATTGGAACCTGGTGATATCAAGAGCATCGACGATATCGTGAAGCTCCCGTTTACCAACAAGCTCGACCTGCGCGACAATTATCCATTCGGTTTGGCTGCAGTGCCTATGTCGCAGATTGTCCGTATCCACGCTTCTTCGGGTACTACGGGAAAACCCGTGGTGGTTCTTCATACCCGTAAGGATTTGGCCATGTGGACAGAGTCAATTTCCCGTGCCTTTACAGCCTATGGTTGTTCGAAGGATGATATCTTCCAGGTGTCTTACGGCTATGGCCTGTTTACTGGTGGCCTGGGTGCCCACGACGGTGCCACGAATATTGGTGCTTCGGTCATTCCGATGTCGTCGGGTAACACCCAGAAGCAGATGACGCTGATGCACGATTTTGGTGCTACGGTTCTCTGCTGTACACCTTCGTATGCCATGTTCCTTGGCGAGGCTATGAAAGAGTGTGAGTGGCCGCGTGAGGAATTCAAATTGAAAATCGGTGCCTTTGGTGCTGAGCCTTGGACAGAGAAGATGCGTGTGAAGCTTGAAGAGTCGCTGGGCATTAAGGCCTATGACATCTACGGTCTGAGTGAGATTGCCGGTCCTGGTGTCGGTTATGAGTGCGAGTGTCAGCATGGTACCCACCTGAGTGAAGACTACTTTTATCCGGAGATTCTTGACCCGAATACGGGTGAACCGTTGCCGGAGGGAACCTTTGGTGAATTGACCTTCACGCACCTGACGAAGGAGGGTATGCCGTTGCTCCGCTACCGTACCCACGACCTGACCGCCTTACACTATGATAAATGTACGTGCGGGCGCACGCTCGTGCGTATGGACCGTATCTTAGGTCGTTGCGACGATATGCTTATTATCCGTGGTGTTAATGTATTCCCGTCACAGATCGAAGATGTCATCCTGAAGTTGCCCGAGTACGAGCCTCACTTCCTGCTTATTGTCGACCGTGTTAACAATACCGACACCTCCGAATTGAAGGTTGAGGTGAAGGAGGATTATTTTACCGACGATATGGCTACGATGGTGGGTCTGCAGAAGAAACTCGAAGCTGAGTTGCGCAGTGTAATCGGTCTTGGCTTCAAAGTGAAGCTTGTCGAGCCAAAGGGCATCGAGCGTTCCGAAGGCAAGGCCAAGCGTGTCATCGACAAGCGTCAGCTATAAACGAATCATCAATCACTAAAAATATAAGAAATGAAAGCAAAACAACTATCCGTGTTCCTTGAGAACAAATCCGGCCGTCTGACCGAAGTGACAGAAGCCCTCGGTGCTGCTGGTATTAACCTTTCAGCCATGTCGATAGCCGATAACTCCGACTTCGGCATTCTCCGTTGTATCGTGTCTGAGCCCGATAAAGCCTATCAGGTTTTGAAAGAGCAGCACTTTGCTGTGAAGATTACCGATGTTATCGGTTTTGTATGTCCCAATGTTAGCGGTTCATTGGCTGTCGTGCTTAAGCACCTCTCATCGAAGGGTATCTTCATCGAGTACATGTACTCTTTTGCTAATGGCAATGTGGCACATGTCATCATCCGTCCTTCAGACCTGGAGGCCTGCGAGGCTGCCCTTGCTGAGATTAAGGTCGATTTGCTGGCTGCCAACGACCTCTATCAGTTATAAATTGTCGGAATCTGCAATTTTTTCGGGAGAAAATTTTGCAGATTCTGAATTTCTACGTACCTTTGCACCCGAATTTTCGGCACACTTGAATATTTGAGAGAAAGAATAGAAAGATAATTATCGATCGTTAGGACTAAATTAAAAAATGGATTTATCATTGCTGACAGCCATCTCGCCTATTGATGGCCGCTATCGGAGCAAGACGGAGCCACTGGCAGAATTCTTTTCTGAATATGCGCTTATCCGATACCGCATTCGCGTAGAGATAGAATATTTCATTACGCTTTGCGAACTCCCTTTGCCCCAATTGGCAGATTTCGACCATAGCCTGTTTGAGCCTTTACGTGACATCTACAGAGAGTTTACACCTGCCGATGCCCAGCGGGTGAAGGAGATTGAGACTATTACCAATCATGATGTCAAGGCGGTGGAATATTATATCAAGGAGCGCATTGATGCTCTTTCTGGAATTTCTGGAGAAGCCGGTATTTCCGGCTTTAAGGAATTTATTCATTTCGGGCTGACATCGCAGGATATCAATAACACGTCTGTGCCTTTGTCAATCAAGGAAGCGCTGGCGCAAGTCTATATCCCTCTGCTTGAGGAGCTCATCGAACAATTGCACGATTATGCTGAAGCCTGGAAGAATGTACCCATGCTTGCAAAGACCCACGGGCAGCCGGCCTCGCCGACGCGTCTGGGTAAGGAGGTCATGGTGTATGTCTATCGTTTGGAAGAGCAACTCCGTTCTTTGAAGGATACACCTATCACTGCAAAGTTCGGTGGTGCTACGGGAAATTTCAACGCCCATCATGTGGCATACCCCCAATACGACTGGTGTGATTTCGGCAACCGTTTCGTCTCTGAGAAACTGGGATTGGAGCGTGAGCAGTTTACGACACAGATTTCCAACTATGACTGGCTTGGTGCCCTCTTTGATGCTATGCGTCGTATCAATACGATTGTCATCGACCTCGATCGTGATTTCTGGATGTATATCTCCATGGAATATTTCAAGCAGAAAATCAAGAAGGGTGAGGTGGGTTCTAGTGCCATGCCCCACAAGGTGAATCCCATCGATTATGAGAATTCCGAGGGTAACCTTGGCATTGCTAATGCCATCCTGCAGTTCCTGGCAGCGAAGCTGCCGGTAAGTCGTTTACAGCGTGATCTCACAGACTCGACGGTATTGCGTAATGTGGGTGTGCCCATGGGTCATGCTCTTATTGCTTTCCAGAGCACATTGAAAGGACTCCGCAAACTGATTCTCAACGAGGAGAAGCTGCAGCAGGATCTTGACCATACTTGGGCCGTAGTGGCTGAGGGTATTCAGACCATCCTTCGCCGAGAGGCTTATCCCAATCCCTATGAGACTCTGAAGGCACTGACCCGTACTAACGAAGGTATCACTGCAGAGACCATTGCAAGTTTCATCGATACGCTGGATGTTAGTGATGTGGTGAAAGACGAACTTCGTGCTATCACACCCTCAACCTACACAGGCATTTAACTATCAACCTCCAGCAATCTGGAATAACATATATATATAAATAAGGTATAACACAAAAAACGAGTAAAAATGGATATTGAGAACATGAATCAAGAGAACATGCCTCAGGAAGAGCAGAAGAAAGAGGGTTTTCAGAGAGAACAACGTGAGTTCCGTCCGGGCCGTTCACCGCGCCCCCGTATACATACAGGTCAGCATCCTGTTTCAGACCGTCCTGCTTTTAAGCGCAGCAATGATGAGGGCGGCTTCCGTCCCGAGGGTTTTGGCGCAGGACTGCAGTCGAGTGCTCCTCGTACTGGCGGTTATCAACCCCGTCAACCTCGTGAGGGCGGCTACCAGCCCCGTGGTGGTTATCAGCCTCGTGGCGGTTACCAGCCTCGTCCTCAAGGTGAGGGTGGTTATCAACCCCGTGGTGGTTATCAGCCTCGTGGCGGTTACCAGCCTCGTCCTCAAGGTGATGGTGGCTATCAGCCCCGTGGTGGTTATCAGCCTCGTGGCGGTTACCAGCCTCGTCCTCAGGGTGAGGGCGGCTATCAGCCCCGTGGTGGTTATCAGCAGCGTAGTGGCTATAATCCCAATGGAGGCTATAATAATAAGTTTAATAAGGGTGGTAAGCCATATGGTGCTGCTCCCTATAAGAAACAGCGTCAGCATACAGCCGACTACGATCCGAATGCCAAATACAGCATGAAGAAGCGTATCGAGTATAAGGAGATTAACTTCGATCCCAACGAGCCGCTGCGTCTGAACAAGTTTCTGGCCAATGCAGGTGTCTGCAGCCGTCGTGAGGCTGATGAGTTCATTCAGGCTGGTGTTGTCACCGTCAATGGTGAGGTGGTTACCGAGCTTGGTACCAAGGTCCTTCGTACAGATGAGGTTCGTTTCCATGACCAGCCGGTTAATATCGAGAAGAAGGTGTATGTCCTGCTCAATAAGCCTAAGGACTATGTAACGACTTCTGACGATCCTCAGCAGCGAAAGACGGTGATGGACCTTGTGAAGAATGCTTGTCCAGAGCGCATCTATCCCGTTGGTCGTCTTGACCGTAACACCACAGGTGTGCTCTTGCTGACCAATGATGGCGACTTGGCTTCTAAGCTGACCCATCCTAAATATCTCAAGAAGAAGATCTATCATGTTTTCCTCGACAAGGCCTGCTCGGCTCACGACTTGGAGCAGATCGCTACAGGTATCCAGCTGGAGGATGGTGAAATCAAGGCCGATGATGTGCAGTACGCTCATCCTACAGACAAAAAGCAGGTGGGTATCGAAATCCATTCGGGCAAGAACCGTATCGTTCGCCGTATTTTCGAGAGCCTCGGCTATAAGGTGCTGAAACTGGATCGCGTCCAGTTTGCCGGTCTGACCAAGAAGAATCTGAAGCGTGGTGACTGGCGTTACCTCACTGAGGAGGAAGTTGACCGTCTGCGTATGGGCGCTTACGAGTAATCCTGGAATATCCGGAAAAACTAGAATAACCGTAATTATGAATAGAACAAAGATAATTGATGTGCTGCAAAGCACGGAATACGGCAAGGAGGTCTGCGTGAAGGGCTGGGTGCGTACGCACCGCAGCTCGAAGGCCGTAGACTTTATTGCCCTCAATGATGGCTCTACCATCAAGAATGTTCAGGTGGTCGTCGACCCCACAAAGTTCGACGAGCAATTATTAAAAGATATAACTACCGGTTCCTGTATCTGTGCTGAGGGAACTCTCGTCGAGAGTCAGGGGGCTGGACAGTCTAGTGAAATTCAGGCTACCAAGTTAGTGGTCTATGGCCCTTGTGGCAATGACTATCCCATGCAGAAGAAAGGTCAGAGCTTTGAGGCTATGCGTAAGAACGCCCACATGCGTCTCCGCACTAATACCTTTGGTGCAGTGATGCGCATCCGTCATAACATGGCAATGGCTATTCATACCTATTTCCATGAGCATGGTTTCTTCTATTTCCATACACCCCTGATTACCGCGAGTGACTGTGAGGGCGCTGGTAATATGTTCCAGGTGACTACGAAGAACCTCTATGACCTGAAGAAGGACGAGCAGGGTAAGATCATCTACGACGATGATTTCTTCGGTGAGCAGACCTCACTGACCGTGAGCGGACAGTTGGAAGGTGAGCTTGGTGCGACAGCCTTAGGTGCTATCTATACCTTTGGTCCCACTTTCCGAGCAGAGAATAGTAACACACCCCGTCACTTGGCCGAGTTCTGGATGGTGGAGCCTGAAGTAGCCTTCCTTGACCAGGAGGAACTGATGGACCTTGAGGAGGACTTTATAAAATACTGTGTGCGCTGGGCACTCGATAATTGCAAGGACGACCTTGCCTTCCTGAATCAGATGATCGACAAGACGCTCCTCGCCCGTTTGGAGGGTGTGCTCAAAGAGACCTTCGTTCGTCTGCCTTATACTGAGGGTATCAACATTCTGCAGGAAGCTATCAAGAATGGCAAGAAATTTGAGTTCCCCTGCAACTGGGGCGACGACTTGGCTTCGGAGCATGAACGCTACCTCGTAGAGGAACATTTTAAGAAGCCGGTTATCATGACCGACTATCCCCGTGCCTTCAAATCATTCTATATGAAACAGAATGAAACACAGGGTGAGGGTTCGGTCGGTTACAAGGGAGCCGTGGCTCCTGGACCTACGATGCAGGGTACCGATGTGCTCTTCCCACAGATTGGTGAGATTATCGGTGGTTCGGTACGTGAGGAAAGTTATGATAAGCTGATGGCAGAGATTGAACGTCGAGGCATGGACCAGACCCATCTGTGGTGGTATATCGATACCCGTCGCTGGGGTTCCTGCCCTCATGCTGGTTTCGGTTTGGGCTTCGAAAGGCTCATCTTGTTTGTTACCGGCATGCAGAATATTCGCGACGTTATTCCGTTCCCGAGAACACCAAAGTCTGCAGAATTTTGATAAAAAATCGAAAAAAAACTTGTTTTTTTAAAAAATAGCAGTAACTTTGCATGCGAAATGAATGAATCAACCAATATAAATAAATATAAATAAGGTATAGGAGGACCTGTAATCGCTACGAAGCAGAAACAATGACATTAAGAATGTGTGCAAACCCCGATAAATAAAGAGGATTTCGCACAAAAATTGCTATTTTTTGTAAGAAAATCGCTTAAAAACGCAATTTTTTAGCTTTTTTTTAAAAAAATATTCGATTTTGTTTGCAAGTTTTCGGAATTATATCTATATTTGCACCAAAAATGTAAATCCGTATAGGAGATACAATGCCCTGACGTAGGCTTTTAGGAGCTTTTTGGGGTGGATTTGAGAGAAAGAAAAGAAGTATAACATTTAAACTTTATTTTTTATTAATTTAATTTTTAATCGTATGAAAAGAAAGATTTTCAGTAAACTGCTTATGGGAGCATTCTTCATTGCTTCTGTAAGTGCGTTCGTATCTTGTAAGGACTACGATGACGACATCAATGCCAACAAGGCAGACATCAAGGCCGTACAAGAGCAATTAGCTACTCTGACGAGCAATCTGAATTCTGTGCAGTCTCAGTTGCAGAGCCAGAAGACTGAATTGGAGAAAGAGCTGGCTACAGCAAAGTCTCAGCTTGAGACTCAGATTGCTAATGCCAAGGCTGAGCTGAATGCAGCTATCGAAAAGAAGGCTGATCAGTCTACAGTTGATGCTCTGGCTCTGAGAGTTTCTACTCTGGAGACTAACTTGGCTGCCCTGAAGGCTGCTTACGAGGCTAAGATTGCAACCATCGAGTCTGCACTGGCTTCTCTGCAGGCACTCATCGACAAGAAAGCCGACATTACCTATGTTGACAATGCTATCGCTATTCTGAACAGCGCTATCGAGGGTAAGGTTGCTAAAGACGACTTCGCTGCTTTCAAGAATGAGGTTGCTAAATTGCAGAATGATCTTAATAATTTGGCAACTCTGGCCAACAGCAAGGCTGATCAGAAGGATATCGATCATGCCGTTGAGAATATCAACGCTAAGCTCGCTGCCCTTGAGGAGACTATGAAGACTGTTGTTCCACAGTCTGAGATCTCAGGTCTCAAGGAGACCATTACAGCTCTTCAGAATTCGGTTAATTCTCTGACCCAGGCTGTTTCTGCCAAGGCTGAGCAGAGTGCTGTTGATCAGTTGAACCTCTTCTATAAGGAGTTGAAGGAGCAGGTTAATGCACTCGTTACTCCCGCACAGCTTGAGAGCGCTATCGCTACTCTGAAGGCTGAGGTTGAGGCAAAGGGCGCTGAGCAGACAGCTGAACTTCAGGCTGCTATCGCTAAGGTTCAGGAGGCTGTTGATGCCAACAAGACTGCTGCTGCTGATGATCTGAAAGCTGCTGTTGAGACAATCAATGCTGCTCTTGGTACAAAGGCTAATGTCTCTGACCTTGAGGCCGCTGTTCAGGATCTGAACAAGGCTAAGGATGATATCGTTGACATCCTGCAGAAGTATGCTGCTGTAACTGGTGACATCGCTGGCATTAACACTACTATCGCAAACATCCAGTCAGAGCTGGCTTCTAAGGCTGGTGCTGCTGACGTAGCGCAATTGGGTGGTGATTTCGCTGCATTCAAGGGCGTTGTAGATGGTAAGTTTACTGCTGATGGTATTGCTATCGAGGCTCTGAATGTACAGACCGCTGCTATCAATAAATTCCTCGGTGAATTACAGGAGGGCGCTACTCTGGCAAAGACATTGGAAGAACTGAAGGCTGCCATGAGTGCTGATGCTGCTGCTAAGGTTGCTGCTGAGGAAACTGCACGCGTTAATGCAATTACTGGTGTTAAGACTGAGATCTCTGATCTGCAGAAGCAGCTCTATGGTGATGCTGAAGCTGGTACTACTGGTGACATCGATAAGCTGAAGAGCGATTTCAATAAGATTGACGAGAAGATTCAGACCTCTATCGATGAGAACCTCGCTAACCTGATGGTATTTGTTCAGCACATGCTGACAAGCGTTACCTTGATTCCACAGCTCTATCTTAATGGTATTGAGGCTATCCAGTTCGTATCTGTAGAGTATACTCCACAGGTAAAGGATTATACTATCGTACCTGACAAGTATGGTGATGCTACACAATATTCTGGCTATTGGACTTCAAATGGTACAACTCCTGTTTGGGCAGCATTGAATGACCACCAGTTGGTAAACAAGGCCTTTGCTCCTGCAGTTCGTGTTGACAATGGTGAGACTGAGGCTTACTATCGTCTGAGCCCTGCTGTTGTTAAGGAAGACGAGATCGATACCGAAAAGATCAAGTTCGTTTGCACGACAGCTGAAACTACTACCCGTGCTGCTGTACTTACTGATGATAATCCAGTTAAGCCTACATTCGCTTCGCTTGATAAGGGTGTGCTGACCGTTAAGCTGAACAAAACCATAACTGAAAGCCTTCGCTATGATGGTGAGACTGGTGGTAAGAATGACGTAATTGCTTCTTTGATGGTTCCCCGCAAGGCTAATGCAGAAAAGCAGATTGAAGAGCAGGAGATTTATTCTGAGTTCAACCTGATTGACGAGATTACTATTTCTCCGCGCATTGCTGCCCTGAATAAGGTTGAGTATAATAAGACTTATGTCTTCAATGGTAATACAGCTGCTACCAGACATAATCCGAACATCGCTATGCAGTATCACTTCATTGACTCTGCAAAGATCTGGAGATCACAGGTTGACCAGAATGTTTGGGTGAAGGAAGAAGTACAGTATGATGAGGAATTCGATCTGCTGCAGCTTGTAACTGGTTGTTATGATAATAATGGACATAAGGAAATCACTAAGGAGCAATTGGCTAAGTATGGTCTTGAGTTCCGTTTCTACAAGCCTACAAAGTCTTATGGAGATCCTTTGTCTATCAACTATAACTTTACTGATCAGCAGGTATTTGCTAAGATTGAGGGTAGCAAGATCTCTGCTACACTTCCTAGTGGTACTTCTGCACTTGGTAACCGTGCCGTTATCGGTAAGGAGCCTATCGTTCGCGTTGAGTTGATCGATGTTAACCATAACAACAACCTCGTTGATATGGCTTACTTCAAGATTAAGTTCGTTGACAATACGCCTAAGAAGCCGGCTATCCAGGTGACTGAGGAAACCGAGCAGACATTAGAGTGCTATGGTAACGAGATGAGAATTAAGTGGGATCAGTTTATTGAGGATGTCTATGCACAGATGGAAGGTACCTATGGTACAGGTCTGAGTTGGCAGGAGTTCCGCGCTGTATATCCTGCTGCTGATGTTGAGCGCGATGGCCAGAAGTTTAATGTTACTTATGGTGGAAACAGTTCAGTTGTATACATTTCCTCTAACCGTGATTGGACTGCTCAGCCTAACCGTGATAAGGATAGACTTGGTAGTGTAACTATCTACTGGTTGTCAGGTAATGACAATACGGAGTCTCCTGCTGCCGATGCTAATGAACTATACTGGACTTTGGATGCAACTGATGTTTATAAGATTCTCCCTGCTCGTGAGAAGACTTATACCACCAAGGTTATCTTCGTATCTAGTCGTCCGACTGACTATGGTAACATTGAGTTGACCCTGAAGAACAAGATTAAGTTGCCTGATGCTCCTGAGTTGATGTATTATCAGAACTACTGGTATGATAAGTACAATGCACATTATGTACTGCCTGTTCAGTATAACACGAAGGCTTACTATGATCAGCTGATTGGTGCTACTGCAAACAACAGTCAGTATAATCCAGCTAACATTCGTCCTGCAAATGCATACACTGACGAGGAGGGTAATGCCGGTGCATACTGTGTATACAACAACAACCTGTTCAATGCATTCACATTCAACCAGACTGAATATCTCGATGCAGCGAAGACGATTAAGAATAAGTATTACAATACACCTATTCCAACAATTGACAACTACAATTGTGCTGATTGGGACTTCCAGTTCCGTCTTGTTCAGAATGTAAGTGGTGTTGCTGCACGTCCTCAGTATTGGACTCCTACTGCTACAGAGCCTCTGCTGACTCAGGGTGTTGCTGGTACATATACTCAGGCTAATCAGTATAAGCCAACCGGTGGTACAACCAACCTGGATGGTGCTGCATTTGGTGCATACAACTTGTTGACACAGCGCGGTTCTGATGCAACTAACTATCGTGATGCTATCTGGATGAACTGGTATAATGACGACAAGGCTACTACAGGTGCTGAGCCCGGAACAGTTATTTCTGGTGATGGTTCATGGGCTTGGAACGTGAACGATGCTGCTTCTCGTCCATATCTGTTCGCAGACCACTTCAACCTCCGCAACCAGTCGCTGATTAACGAAATCGAGTCTAACGGTATCGGTAAGGCACCGACATTCACCGACAATAAGAAGGTGACCATGGGTATGTTCCTCGCTTGGAATGCTTACAACGTTGAGTGCATTAAGTCTTATGACATCTGTCTGGTTGCTCCTCTGGATATCAATGCTGCCCTTGATGGCTTCTTCGAGGAAGGTCTTGTATCTGGTTCGTTCGTGAACTGCGCTGGTGCATTCACAATGGTTGACTTCCGTGGTTATGAGGTGAAGGATCAGGCTCCGAGATATAACGTCTTCATCAATGGCCAGCGTGAGACTGAATACGAGTTTACGAAGTATCGTGATAGGCTGTATGACTACTACGAGTGCCAGGAGCCTGTATTCGATCTGACTAAGATTAAGTACGGTATGAAGTATGAGAACGGCAACGTGGTTGTTGATAACTCTGTAACCATCAAGAATGTTACATCTAAGGGTCTGACCTCTGCACAGATTGAGCAGTACACCAATGGTAACGTGGTTCTCTCTGTTGAGCAGTTCAATCCTGATGGCGTTGCTGATACTCAGTGGCTGCGCTTCAAGAACAATGGTGGTTCTAACGTTGAGGATGTTGTTAAGGTATTCATCCCGGCTACAATGAGATATGGCTTCGGTACTGTTACCAAGTATGTACAGCTCAAGCTCTATCCTCGTGGTGAAGTTCCCGGATCAGTTCGCAACCGCTAATTGAACGTGACATTTATTGAATACAATAGAGTTATTCAGTAGATTAACATAACTAAAGAGTGCTCTAAACGGTTAGAGCACTCTTTTTTCAAAAAATAGGAATATTAAAGAAAATGAAGAAATTTTTTTATCTGTGTATAATCGTTGCTGTCGGATTCTCATTGGTATCTTGTGGTAACAAGAATCCAAAGAATGAAGAAGCCGTAGAGCAAGACCCCTATTACAGCTCCTCAATGGAACGCTCAGCTGCCGATACTGCTGCTATTGTACAGTTGGCTACCCAATATCTCGATCTTCTGAAGGAGAATAAGATTACCGAGGCTGTAGATATGCTTCATGAGGTTGATTCTGTTGAACTGAAGCCATTAAGTAATGAGCGCAAGAATACGGTGATCAATGGTCTTAAGAAATATCCTGTTCTCAGTTATACAATTGAGGAGATAAAGATGTTTACAGATGACAATACTGAACTTCGTTATGTCTATGAGTTCATGCCAAAACCAGAAGGAGCTGATAATCTGCCCAATACGATGAAGGGTCTGATTGGTTTCTTCCGCCTTGGTGAAACATGGTATATGACTGTTCCTGAGGATAAGGTCGATCCAACGATCAACGACATGAAGAATGCGGAATATTCATCAGATAATAATTAAGCAAGAAACAAATGAAGAAGATTAAGACTTTACTCGTAGGCGCGCTGCTGATGCTCTGCGCTTCTACATCTGCTCAGGCTACTTACGAGGCAGCTGATGGAACGATATACGAGTTCCAGAAGCATTTCTTTGTAAACTTGGGCATTGGTGGTCAGTACACCTTGGGTGAGGCCAAGTTTGATAAATTGCTCTCTCCCAACGCTCAGGTTGCATTGGGCTATCAGTTCAGTCCTGTGTTTGCTGCCCGTTTGCAGGGTAATGCCTGGCAGTCGAAGGGTGGATGGAACGGCTACGGCAATCCTCCTATCACAAAAGACTACAGCTTCTACTATGTAGCTCCCGGCATTGACCTGATGTTTAACCTCAGCAACCTGTTCTGCGGTTGGAACCCCAATCGTGTATTCAACCTGACAGCTTTCTTAGGCGGTGGTGCCAACATTGCATGGGGTAATGGCCAGGCTAAGGGTATTGCTCAGGAGCTTGGTTCTTCTAAGTCAAACTATTTGTTGGAGTATGTTTGGGATGGTACAGAAATCCGCCCCTTCGGACGTGCTGGTCTTGAGGCTGCATTCAAGATTTCTGACGCTGTTGCATTCACCATTGAGGGAAATGCCAACCTGCTTAGCGACAAGTACAATTCAAAGAAGGCCGACAACCCAGACTGGTACTTCAATGCACTGGTTGGTCTGCGTATCAACCTTGGCAAGACTTATAATAAGATTCTGCCTCCGCCTCCCGCACCAGCACCCGCTCCGCAGCCCGTTGTTGAGCCGGAGCCTGTTCCTGCACCTGCACCTGCTCCCGTAGTGGAGACGATTGAGCCTATTCGTCGTGATGTGTTCTTTGTCATCAACAAGACAGAGATCACCCTCACTGAGGCTCAGAAGGTGAAGGATATTGCTGAATACATGAAGAAGTATCCTAAGTCGAAGGTGGTTGTGACTGGTTATGCTGATGCTGGTACTGGTAACGATAAGATCAACGATCGTCTGGCCGCTGGCCGTGCCGATGCTGTTGTGAAGTCGCTCATTAACGACTACGGTATCTCTTCAGATCGTATTTCTTATGACTCTAAGGGTTCACGTGTGCAGCCGTTCGCTGAGAACGACCTCAACCGTGTATCTATTTGTATCGCAGAATAAGCATTACTTATTAATCAATAAAAGCCTCTGGAGAAAAATCCAGAGGCTTTTTAGCAATATGATTACAATAGAGAATATCCATAAGAGTTTTGGCACCTTGGAAGTCTTGAAGGGTATCGATCTCCATATTGATAAGGGCGAGGTGGTGAGTATCGTCGGCCCTTCGGGTGCCGGTAAGACGACACTGTTGCAGATTATCGGTACGCTGGACAAACCGGATGCGGGTCGTGTAATTGTGGATGGTATTGATACCAGCCAATTATCGGCCAGGAAATTGAGTGATTTCCGCAACCAGCACCTTGGCTTTGTTTTTCAGTTCCACCAGTTGCTGCCGGAGTTTACGGCATTAGAGAATATCATGATTCCTGCTTATATTGCCGGTGTCTCACAGAAGGAGGCCAAGAAGCGTGCAAAGGATTTGTTGACGTTTATGGGACTGGGTGAGCGTGCCTCGCACAAACCCAATGAACTCTCCGGTGGTGAGAAGCAGCGTGTGGCCGTTGCCCGTGCGCTGATCAATAACCCTGCCGTTATCTTAGCTGACGAACCTTCAGGATCATTGGATTCCAAGAACAAACAAGAGCTCCATCAACTCTTCTTTGATCTGCGTGACAAGTTCGGGCAGACGTTTGTCATCGTGACGCATGATGAAAGTCTTGCTTCCATCACCGATCGAACAATTCATCTAAAGGATGGTGTTGTTGTCGGGGAATCCAGTAAGGAGAAAGAATCAGACAACAAGGTGGATATCGTCGTCACTGATGGTGATGATCTGTCGCTTGTATAAATCGCCGACGGCCTGTTTGAAGATCTTCTTCGAGACTCCGAAACGGGCGGCGATTTCTTCAGCTGGCGATTTGTCGCCAAGGTCACAATGACCTTCGTGTTCGTAAAGGTAGCGTAACAGTTCTTCCGAGAAATCCAGGGCCAGTTCATGGCCCGTTTTCTTTTGATAGCGTTCCACCTTTGCTGTCGCCATCAGCCGATGGGTCTTCTCATCTTCCATCACGTAAACATAGTATTTCTTGCCACGCTCCATGCGCTGTTTCTGTTCACGGAAGGGGCAGAACAGGTCTTTCATCAGTCCCCATTTCAAGAAAGCGCCATATTCATTAGTCCACGCACACTCCATCCACGCGAATTCTCCGACTTTGGCAATGGGATGCTCTGTGGTGGCAATGGTACGCTCGTCCTGATCCAGATAGATAAACACCTCTATCTCATCGCCGATGTGCATGTCTTTTGTCACATATCGGTTAGGCAAAAGGATATTGCCTTCATCACCCCCGTCCAGATATAGTCCGTAGTCTGTACGTTTTCTGATTCTTAGTGTATGATACTCTCCTAATTTCAGCATAATCAACTTCTTTTCTTATGAATCCACTGCGAGATGGTTGTGTAAAGTGACGTCTCCTCATGGTGCTGGGCCTCGGTGAAGCTCATACGGTCATCCTTCGGATCACCATACTGATCCGGGAAGATAATCATGAGGTTCTTACCAGAGAAGTATTTCTGTAGTTCGTCAGGTAGACGTTCCAAGGCATTTTTGTAGGAGATGGTGCCTTTACGGGCGGTGATAACAACGAACATGTGATCTTCCTGAATGTTCGCTGCTAGTTGTGGCAGTTCGTTCCAATGGCCCATCGGCGTATATTCGGCACGTACGTTGGGGTGACGGTTGTTGATGTATTCGCCAATCAGTTCGAGGGATTCCTCGCGGCCGTGGAACTGGATGCGACAATCAAGTTGTCCAGCAAAACGGCTCAGGCGTTCCAGCCAGCGATGGAAACCAGGCTCAAACTCTGCCCTTGATGGCACAGCCACTTGAATGCGTCGCAGGGTATTGAGGGGCTGCACAAAGCGGATGAGGATAATCTGACGGTTCAGGCCATTGTAGAGACTCTGGATGAAATCGCCCCAGAACTTGGGGGTGCGTTCTGTATGGACGTGCATGCCCATGATAATCTCAGAACTGCTGAACTCCCGGAAGGCGTGTTTGATGCCGTTGGCGATGTTTGATGCCAGGCGTACCTGTGTCTGCATCTGTACCTCAGCTGCAGAGGCCTGCTGTTGCAGCTGTTCCAACAAACGGAGTCCCATTTCACGATGTCTGACGGACTTTTCATCGTCATAGACGACATTCAGAGCCACGAGTCCTCTGTTCAACCGTTGGTTACGCATCAGTAGGGCCAAGGACAGTAGTTGTGGGGCAATCTCCTTGTATTTGACACAAAGCAGGATTTTCTCGTCATCTTCGGGGGTATTGGCATTTACCATAGCACCTGGATAGGAAATGGTATCGCGACTCTGGGTGAGCACAATCTGCTGGGAGGCATGCTCTGTCATCAAGGTGGAGATGATACAAGTGACGAGAATCATCATGACAACACCGTTCAACATGTCGCTGTTGACAAGATAGACACCTGGCGATACCTCCAGACGCATGCCAACCATCACCATGGCGATAGCACCGGCTGCGTGAGCAGAAGTCATGCCGAACATCATATTACCGTCACGCTGGGGCAATCGGAAAATCAGGCTGGAAAGGTAGGCTGCCACGGCTTTGCCGAAGGTGCCGAAGAAAGCGATAAGACAGACAACCCATAAGACCTGAAGCGAGGTGAAGACCGTGCGTACATTGATTAGCATGCCGACACCTATCAGAAAATATGGAATGAAGACCGCATTACCGATAAACTCGATGCGGTTCATCAAAGGGGAGACCTTTGGGATGTATCTGTTCAGGATCAGGCCTGAGAGAAAGGCGCCGAAAATGCCTTCCAAACCGATGGCTACCGAAAGTGCCGCAGAGAGGAACATCACAGCCAGTACGAAGATATACTGCATGACCGCATCGGAATAGTGGCGGAGGAAATAGCGTGCCAGACGGGGAATGAGCCAGACGGAACCTGCGATGAAAACCGTGAGCTTTAAGAGAAAAGTGACAAGAGAGACGAAGAGGGAGGAATGGGTGTTGTCGGTGAGGCTGGCGGTAAAGAGGGTAGAGAGGGCTGCAATCATCACCAAGGCCAGGAAAAGCGAGATCATCGAGGAACCGACGGACAACTGGACGGAGGGATGCCGTTGCAGACCATATCTGCTGACGATGGGATATGCGATGAGGGTATTGGAAGCCATGATACAGCCTAAGAGGAAAGAGGCTGGATGGCTGTAGCCCAGCATCGTCCGTGACATGACGTAGGTGAGGATCAGTGGCACAAAACAGGTGAGCAGACCGAAGATCAGGAATTGGCGGGAGTTGCGCTTGACACTCTCCATGTCCATCTCAAGTCCTGCCAAGAACATGATATAGTAAAGACCGACACTTCCGAAAATCTCGAAAGAGATGTCGCGCTCCAGAATATTCAGACCATATTTGCCAATGACGACACCTGCCAGCACCATACCAATGATATGCGGGATGCGCAGCTTGCTCATAATGATAGGGGCAAAGAGAATAATCATCAGCACGACGAAGAAAATCATCGTGGGGTCGGTTATTGGGAAATATGCAGCCACTATAGCCATTTCGTGTGCAAAGATACGAATTTTTTCTTTTGTTTCCAAAAAAAGTAGTACCTTTGAATCAAATTCGAGGGTACCCACGTTCGAAAAAACATAAAATTATTTGGTTTTTTGCTCACTTAATCGTACCTTTGCAGCCAAATTGTAACCATAATAATAATTAAACAAGATGAAAGTAGCAATTGTTGGCGCGAGTGGCGCTGTGGGACAGGAGTTCCTGCGCATTCTCGCAGAGAGAAATTTCCCGATGGATGAACTGGTATTGTTTGGCTCAGAGCGCAGTGCAGGCAGGAAGTACACGTTTAAGGGTAAGGAAATCGAAGTGAAGCTGTTGCAGCACAACGATGACTTCAAGGATGTGGATATCGCCTTTACTTCTGCCGGTGCTGGTACATCGAAGGAATTTGCCGAGACAATTACGAAATACGGTGCTGTGATGATTGATAATTCTTCAGCTTTCCGTATGGATGACGATGTGCCCTTGGTCGTGCCTGAGTGCAATGCTGAAGATGCACTGAATCGTCCTCGTGGCATTATTGCCAATCCGAACTGTACCACGATTATGATGGTGGTAGTGCTTCAGCCGTTGGAGAATATCTCGCATATCAAGCGCATCCACGTAGCTTCTTATCAGAGTGCCTCTGGTGCAGGTGCTGCTGCGATGGCCGAACTGCAGCAGCAGTATAAGGAGATGGTAGAAGAGGGTGAGGTGAAGACTGTGAAGAAGTTCGCCCACCAACTGGCATATAATGTCATTCCTCAGATTGACGTGTTCCAGCCCAATGGCTATACCAAGGAGGAGATGAAGATGTACAACGAGACGCGTAAGATCATGCATACCGATGCCAAATGCTCAGCCATGTGTGTCCGTGTCAGCTCTTTACGTTCTCACTCTGAGTCTGTTTGGATTGAGACTGAGCGCCCCATCAGCGTTGAGGAGGCCCAAAAGGCGATTGCCGCTGCCCCTGGTTGTACGTTGAAGGATGATCCCACGACATTGACCTATCCAATGCCGCTGGAGACAGCCGGTAAGGACGATGTTTATGTTGGCCGTATCCGCAAGGATATCAGTGATGAGAACGGCCTGACCTTCTGGCTCAGTGGTGACCAGATCCGTAAGGGTGCGGCCCTGAATGCTGTGCAGATTGCAGAGTATCTGGTGAAGGTGGGCAATGTCAAGTAGGCTCTTCTTGTTGCTGTTTCTGCCGTTGTTCATTTGCTGCGGTTCTGGCGATGACGACGGTAGCCGGCTGGCAGAACAGATTGTCGGCACATGGTATCGCGGCTGGGAAGATGGAGATGTCGAGATTATAGGCGATGTGGATGTCACGCCTGAGGATTTTCTTTATCATTATTTCACGTTTTCCGGCGACGGTACCTATAACGGTATGGTAAGAGACGGTTCGTTTTGTGCTTACGATATATACGGCAATACGATTTACGCTGGTACCTACAAGTGCGACAACGACAACCTTCGCTTGGAGTATCCGCAAGGTAGTCAGATACAGAAGATTCAAGCACGGGTTTTGTCTTTTGATGACATGACCATCAAGTTAGAGTATAAAAATACGGATTTGGATGTCCCTGTGACCGTCCGGCTTAAACTCAGCATAACGCCGACGACACCACCGGATCCTTTCTGATTCTTTTTATTCCTCTTCTTCTACATTAGCTGCGCGATAGATGAAGGGTTGAGCCACTAACCAATGCGCAGAGAAATAGCCCAGGCATCCGCCCGAGAAATTAGGAATCGGGTTGGTGCCTGTGTTTTCCATCATCTGCATCGAGAAAAGATAGTCATAGGCCCGTTGGTCGATGGTGTAGAGTTCTATCCGCAGGTCATCGCCGTCACGGAGTACATCACTACCGCCCTCGCCCTCACGGAAGAAAGTAAAGAGCTGCTGTCGTTCCTGATTCGGATCATTGCGGTCATCCAGCACCGCCCAGCGGTAGCCCAAGTCGTTGCGGTAGATGTGCATGAAGTACCAGTTATCTTCGTTGGGCAGATCCTGGAACTTCAGTTCACCTATCTGGAACCATTCCGTGGCAATCTTCTTACGTATTATTCTGAAAGAGTTGATAGTGGGCTTGTTCTGCATGGTTGAGGTTGAGGTGAAATGTTCGCCATCAATATCAACCGTGATGGTATAAGTCACGCCAGGTACTCCCCTGCTACTGGAATAGTAGCGTCCATTGGACAGGTATTTGAGTTGATTGTTGCTGCCATCATCGCCTGTAATGACGACTACGGCATTATTGATGTCGCTTTTGCTGCTGTTATCGTCCATGTTTTGTGTCCGACTGATGCGAGCTTCCATATTCGTATTGCTGACTGAGGCCTCGACCACGTAGAGTGACGGCACTTGATGGTAATCGATATCGATGTCTTTCTCGCAAGAAGACAGAAGGACGATATTTAGACAGAAGAACAAAAGAACATAAAATTTCATTGGCGGTCAGAAGTTGATGTTAAATGAAACCGACGGCACGATACCGAATAGCGAATACTGCACAGCACGTGTGCCGGCTCCCTGTTCGCCGTCCTCGAAGTTGATGAGGAACGGGTTGTAGCGATTATAGAGATTGTAGATGCCGAAGACCCACTCATGGGTGGTGCGATGATATTTCTTGCTCCAGACAGCACTGACATCAAGACGGTGATAGTCGGGGGCGCGATAACCGTTGCGCTCGGCATAATAGTAGATCCAATTATCGATCAACTGGTATTTGCCACTTGGGGCAGTAAAAGCCTGACCACTGTTGAATACCCAGGCGGCACTGAGGTTCCACCGACGGGTGAGACGATACATCGCCACCAGGTTGATGTCGTGACGCCGGTCGTTGTTGGCATCATACCAACGGCCTCCATTAATGCCGTCGATACGGGCCTTAGACCAGGACAGGGTATAGCCCAGCCATCCGGTGAAACGACCGCTATTCTTTCTGGCGAGGAATTCCACACCGTAGGCCTTTCCATCACCAGGCAGGATCAGACGCTCAATCTCGATCTCACTGCGGAAGGTCTTGCCGTCGCGGTAATCCAGAACATTGTCAATCTTGCGGTAATAGCCCTCAATGGAGAAATCGTAGGTCTCGTCGGGTGTGACATAAAAGAGACCTGCACTGATCTGGTCTGCAATTTCAGGTTTGACGATATTACTGCTGATAGTGTAGCGGTCGAAGGGTGTCGACGTACTTTGGTTACGTAAGGCGTGGATGTTCTGTGACATCCGGGCATAGGCTGCTTTGACGTTGAGGGTGGGGGTAAGGGAGAAGTTGAGACTGACACGGGGTTCCCATACAATGTGGGTCTTGACAATCTTATTCTCCTTATAATTATAGTACCAGTCTATCTCGCCTTGTGGGCTGATGTCGTAGTAGAGCGAACCACCCAATGGTGAGAAAGTGCTGAGGCGCAGACCTGCAGTGGCTGTCAGCCGTTTGAAAGGTTTGAGGGTGGCATTGAGCCAGACTGCATTCTCCCAGGCACGGCGTTGTTCCTTCTCGTAGGTACTGAGCACCTGCCATTCTGCTGATTTTACATTAAGCAAGGATGACTGGAGACCTGCCTTCAACTCGTGTTGTCCGAAGGAGAGATTGAAGTCCTGCCTGAAACTGGCTTGACGGATATGTCCCTTGTACCAGAGGTTGAGTCCCATGAAGTCAACACCATCGTTGTTTTCGTAACTGCTATAGAGCAGGGTTGTTTGGGCGTTGGAGCCACCATGGAAGTGATGGAGCCACTTTAGGCTTCCTGTCAGGTTGCGCCAACGGATATCAATCATTTCTTGCAAGGCCGTACGGTCATAGCCCGTGAAGAAACTGAGGAAAAGTTGGTCACGTGGCGTGATGGTCCAGTCTATCTTCGTATTGATATCGTAGAAATAGAGTGTATTGTCCTTGAAGTCATCGCTGAGTTTAAGGAAGGCATCAAGGTAGGTGCGACGAGCGGTGACGAGGAAAGACAATTTGTCCTTTACGATCGGTCCCTCAATGGTACCTTTGGCGGACAATAGTCCGATGGTTGCGCCACCATGCCACTGCTGTTTGTCGCCCGTCCGTCCGTTGATGTCGAGAACAGCTGACGAGGCACCGCCGTATTGAGCAGGTAACAGGCCCTTATAAAGGGTGGCGCCAGCTAAAGCGTCGTTATTGAAGGCAGAGAAGAGACCTGCGAGATGACCTACATTATAGACAGGGCTATTGTCGAAGAGTACCAGGTTCTGGGCAGATGTTCCCCCTCGGACCTGGAAACTGCTCGAGGCATCGCTTTCCGCTTTGATACCCGGCAGCAACTGGATGCTTCGCATGATGTCGGTCTCGCCGAATAGTTGTGGAGCTGTCGTCAGTTCCTTCAGCTGGAGCTGCTCGGCACCGGCCTGTACACTCTGCAGGCGTTGACGGGCAGAATTCGACGTGACGATGACTTCGTCGATTCGTTCCGTGCGGATTGTATCGGCGTCGTCAGGGGCCATCAGAAGGGCAAAAAGTAGGATGCTTCCTGTAAACATGGGTGCAAAGGTACGAATAAGTGAGCGAAAAACCAAAAATATTTGGGTTTTTCCGAGCATGAGTATCTTCGGTATAGCCAAAGGTGCGGTTTTTTTTGGAAACTTCAAAAAAATTCCGTATCTTTGCCCCGTGAATTATTAAATCGTAACAAATATGAAGAAGATTTTCTTAGCAGTTGTGGCTTTCGTGATGCTCTGTGCTTGTAGTAGTGAGCCTCAGTATCTGAATTATCGTGGCTTGTCCATGGGCATGCCGTTCAAGGCTTTTTTTGATTCTTTGACGAACCGTGGCTTTGCCATCGACTCTGCCCGTTCTGACTCTGATCTGACAAATGTGGTGATGAGGAATCCGGGTGAATTGTATCATCTGGTACTGGCTCAGCAGCACGATACGTTGAAGATGCTTCAGGAGACCTATGAACTGTCGACCAATGACAGTACGCGTAATCTTTGGCAGCAGATTCGTGATGGCTTGGAGAAAGAGTTGGACGCTTGGCCCAATTGTCCTGTCTTAGGTGATGACCACAAGGTTGCGAAGTTCGAAACCGACGGTGGTTTTATCACTGTGACCTTGAAGAATACGTATACCCCGACACTTAATGTGTTGTATCAGACTAAGTAGTTAATAGTAAATTCAGTGAATTTGATGAGCAAATTCACTGAATTTACATACCAAACACACTGAATTTAGATTAATGTCAGTGTGTAGAGGTAAACGACGGCAGCGGGAATTGCCAATAATGAGGAGTCAAAACGGTCGAGCATCCCACCGTGGCCCGGGAGGATTGTTCCGCTGTCCTTAATGCCTAAGGTGCGTTTGAGGAGTGATTCTATCAGATCTCCCCAGGTACCGAAGATGACAACAGTCAATCCTAGTCCTGCCCACTCGAAAGCGTTGAGGCTCAGTTCATTGACTTGATAGCGTTCTGTCAGGTACCATATCAGTACAGCAATAGCTATTACGAGGATGCCGCCGCCTATACTGCCTTCCCAACTCTTTCCTGGCGAAATGCGAGGGAAGAGTTTGTGCTTTCCAAATAGGGAACCACAGAGGTAGGCGCCTGTATCATTTATCCAAAGGAATACGAATACGCTCAGCGGAATGAGGTAGGTATACTGAATGTCAAAGCCTACGGAACGGAACGCCAGCACATTGAGCAATGAGAAAGGCAGGGCAATGTAGAGTTGGCTCATCATCGTATAGGCCCAATTGCCGATGGGGTCGGGGTGTTTCAGATAGAGTTCGGCAATCAGCAGATAGATGATACTGACGAGGTAGGGAATAAAGACGGTGGCTGGGGTGAGTCCGCTGTTATAACCCGCCATAGCAAAGAAGAAATAGACGCCTGCCACGGTGCAAATCATCCGATTGACGGTGATGTTCTGGTAGTCATCCACCAGCCCAGTGAACTCCCAGACAGTAAGTCCTGTCACCAAAGCGAAAAGTAAAATCATTGCCTCCGGCCTTAAGAAGCACGTCACAATAGCTGCTACAAACAGCACGCCAGTTATCGTTCTGATGATAAAATTCTTCATGATGGGTCTCTTTGGTTTTTCTGAAAACTCTAATTACTCTGATGATTCTGAAGGTTCTGATGGGGCTTCTTTTTCGTCATTTGCCGCCTTTGCCTCCAGTTCCTTCGCCCTTTCTTCTGCCATGCGCTCGGCATCGGCTTTCATCTGGGCTTCAAGCAGTTCTTCTGCACGGCTCGTCCAAGGACGCTTGCCAAAGATTCTCTCGACATCCTCAGCGAAGATAACCTCTCGATCGACGAGTAACTGAGCCAGTTGAGCATGACCGTCCTTATGTTCGGTTAAGATGCGCTTAGCACGCTCGTACTGTTCATTGATCATACGCAGCACCTCATCGTCCATGATCTTAGCCGTAGTCTCAGAGTAGGGTCTCTGGAACTGGTATTCCTGATTACTGTAATAGCAGATATTAGGCAGTTTTTCACTCATACCGGCATAGGCAATCATACCATAGGCCTGTTTGGTAGTACGCTCCAGATCGTTCATGGCACCCGTGGAAATCGTACCGATAAACAGTTCCTCTGCAGCCCGGCCTCCCAGGAGAGCACACATCTCGTCGAGCATGGCATCCTTGGTCTGGAGCACACGTTCCTCAGGCAGATACCAGGCGGCACCAAGAGCCTGACCACGAGGTACGATAGACACCTTGACCAATGGGTTGGCAAATTCCGTGAACCAGGAGATAGTGGCGTGACCGGCCTCATGGATGGCGATGCTGCGTTTCTCCTTCTCGGTCATCACCTTGGTCTTCTTCTCCAAACCGCCGATGATGCGGTCTACTGCATCGAGGAAGTCCTGCTTGCCTACTTTCACACTATTATGACGGGCGGCAATCAGGGCTGCTTCATTACAGACATTGGCAATGTCGGCACCCGAGAAACCTGGCGTCTGACGGGCCAGGAAGTCGATATCCACGGTCTCGTCAATCTTCAGCGGTTTCAGATGCACCATGAAGACTTCTTTACGCTCATTCAGGTCGGGCAGGTCTACGTGAATCTGACGATCGAAACGGCCTGCACGGAGCAGGGCAGAGTCGAGCATATCGGCACGGTTGGTGGCAGCCAGAATGATGACACCACTGTTGGTGCCGAAGCCGTCCATCTCCGTGAGCAGGGCATTCAACGTGTTCTCACGCTCATCGTTGCCGCCCATCGCCGGGTTCCGGCTACGGGCACGGCCCACGGCATCAATCTCATCGATGAAGATGATGCAAGGCGACTTTGCCTTGGCCTGCTGGAAGAGGTCGCGGACACGGCTGGCGCCCACACCGACGAACATCTCCACGAAGTCGGAACCTGACATCGAGAAGAACGGTACACCAGCCTCACCGGCTACCGCCTTGGCGAGCAGGGTCTTACCTGTTCCCGGAGGTCCTACGAGCAGGGCTCCCTTGGGAATCTTTCCGCCCAGATCGGTATATTTCTGGGGGTTCTTCAGGAACTCTACGATCTCCTGTATCTCCTGTTTGGCACCAGCCTGACCTGCGACGTCTTTGAAGGTAATGCCTAATTCGCCACCCTTCTCATACATCTTGGCCTTTGACTTGCCGACACTGAAAACGCTATTACCGCCGACACCGCCTCCCATCCTTCGCATGAGGAACATCATCAGACCGATGATGAAAACAAAGGGCAGCACATTATACAATAGCATGTTGAACATCTCGTTCTCGCGACGATTCTCATAACTGTACTGACCTGTGAAGGTCTTGGCGGTCTTAGCTTCTTCGATGAAACTCTCAACTTGATCTACGGAACCGAACTCCACCTCAATATAAGGCTCGTTACCTGTCTGTTGGGTACCCTGATGGAAGACGTCGCGGATATGTTCCGGCTTGACGTACATACGCAGGGTGCCCTGACCCTTGTTGACAATGATCTTCGAGGCATAGCCGCGATTCACCATTGCCTTAAACTCTGAGTAGGTGGCTTGTTTGGCTACACTACTGTTAGAGGGACCTCCGCTGGAAAGATATAGCAAGGCCAAGGCCACTATGGCAATGGCATAAATCCAGTTCATATTAAACCGCGGCATGTTCATCTTCGGATCGCCGCCGTTATTGTTGGGCATCTTTTTATTGTCCATGATAATCTGTTAATCGAGGTTCGGAATATAAGTCAGTTTGGCATCGTCCCATAAATGTTCGAGGTCGTAATATTCTCGCACATCAGGCAGGAAGATATGGACCAGCACATCAGTATAGTCCATAGCTACCCATTGAGCGTTTTCCAATCCTACGACATGAGTGGGCTTTTCCTTGAGTCGTTCACGGGCGAAATCGCTCACTGACTCGGCAATGGCTTCTACCTGAGTAGGAGAGCTACCCTGACAAATAATGAAATATTTGCAGATGGTGCCTTCAATTTTAGTCAAGTCGGCTACGACGATATCGGAGCCTTTTTTTTCTTGAATTCCTTCTGTAATGGTTTTAACGAGCTGTTTTGTTTGTTCCATTAATTATATAATATGTATTTAGATGCAAAGATAGTGCAAATTGGGCGAAATGCAAAATAAATTAGAATAATTTTTGATTTTGGGCAAAAGAAAGAGGCTTCCTCCGTGGAAACCTCTTTCTATTGTCTTTCAGTTGGGGTACTCGGACTCGAACCAAGAATGACAGGACCAGAATCTGTAGTGTTACCATTACACCATACCCCAATGAGTCCTTGCAATTTTCATTTGCGGGTGCAAAGGTACTACTTTTTCTGGAATTACCAAAACTTTTCGGAGAAAAATTTAAAATAGACATCAAAAAAAGAGATTCCCATGTGGAAATCTCTTTTCTCTATTCTTATTCTTCTTTATTCTCAGCATCGATAGCCTTGATCTTCTCACGGACGAGATTCATATCATCCTTCAGCTTCTGAACCTTGCGGTTCATCTCGTCGATGAGGCTGTTACCCTTCTTCGAGGAAGCATTGAGGAAACCGAGGTTGTTTTCATAGGTCTGTACCTCCTGCTTGATAGCCTCATACTGGCGGAACAGACGGGCACGCTCATTATCGAGGGCATTCTCTCCACGCTCAGCCACTTGTTTCAGACTCTGTTTGAAATTGTTCAGACGACGCTTGGCGACACTGATGTTCAGTTCCTTATAGAGTTTATCGAGCACAGCATGGTATTCTTCGTAAAGCTTATCCTTCTCCTTGAAGGGCACATGACCAATGGCCTGATATTCCTCGACGAGTTTCTGGACTGTCTCCTGGATATTGTCTCCTGCCTCCTCGGCCACAGCCTTGAGCTTTTCAACAATCTCGCGCTTCTTTTCAAGGTTCTCTCGCTCTTCACCACGTTGTCCGGCTCCAGCGGCATTACGGGCATCGAAGAACTTGTTGCAGGCACCGAGGAATTCCTCCCAAAGTTGGTCACCGAGTTTCTTGGGTACCATGCCGATGGTCTTCCACTCCTTCTGGAGGGCAATGAGTTTGTCGCCGGTAGCTTTCCAATCTGTAGAGTCCTGAAGAGCCTTGGCTTTCTCAATCAGTGCACGTTTCTTTTCTGCATTATCTTTGAAAGTTTCCTTCAAGGTCTTGAAATAGGTCGCCTTCCTGCCGAAGAAGTCGTCGCAGGCAGCGCGGAAACGCTCGAAGATCTTCACGTTCATCTTCTGGGGAGCGAAACCGATGGTCTTCCACTCCGACTGTATGTCGATGATCTCCTTGGTATGCTTCTCCCAGTCACCGCTGCCCTTGTTTTCCTGAGCGGCGATGGCCTCTACCTTCTCGCAGAGTTCAGTCTTGCGGGCCAGATTCTCCTCTTCCCTGGCTCTAACGCCCTCAAAGTGTTGCTGATGACGTTTGTTGATAACGGTTGAGGCCGCTTTGAAACGGTTCCAGATTTCCTCACGCTGCTCTTTAGCCACAGGACCGATTTCACGATATTCGGCATGCAACTTCTGGAGCTGATGGAAGGCACTGATGATATCGGGCTCGTCGGCTAATTTCTCTGCAGCTTCACAGAGCTTGGTCTTCAACCCGTAATTCTTCTTGAAATCATATTCGCGGGCTTCGCTATTCAGTTTGAGCAGATCGTAGAACTGTTCAACATAGAGCTGATAGTTGCGCCACAACTCATTGGCCTTCTCGGCTGGGACATTCTTGATCTCACGCCATTCGGCCTGAAGGGCCTTGAACTCCTGATAGGCTTTGTTGGCTTCCTCCGGAGAGGTAATCATACTCTTGATTTTCTCGATAATTGCGAGTTTCTTCTCCAGGTTTACCTGCTTTTCAGCTTCCTGTTCCTTGAAGAGTTTGGCACGTTTCTCCTTGATGATGCCCATTTCAGCCTTAAACACTTCTTCATCCTCATCGGGTGTGATCTGATAAGCATCCGGATCACCGCCACCATCGATATAGGCCTTCAGACTGGCTTCGCGCTCTGCAATGTGCAGCTTGTAGAAAGAGGTCTTCAGGTAATCGATCTCATCCTTTTGGGGAGCCTCGTCACCATGGGCAATCTCCTTGATGCGGTCGAGCACCTCCTTCTTGGTCTCATAGACCTTACGGGGCTGCTCTTCTTCTGCAGCGGGAGCCTCTTCTTCTGCAGCAGGAGTCACTTCTTCGGTAGCAGGAGCCACTTCTTCAATGACAGGTGCCTCCTCTTCTGCAACGGGAGCCACTTCTTGGGTTTCTACTTCAGGAACAGCAGTTTCCTGGATAACTTCTTCTTTTACCTCTTGCTTGAGGATGTTGTCTTGAGAGTCCATCATTTAACTTTTTTAGTTACTGACTTGATTTGTTCAAACGCTATTTGGCGTCAAAGGTACTAAAAAATTGTGAATTGTAAGTACCGAATAGTGAATAGTTGTTACTTGTTTTGTTTTTTTAACTATTCACTATTCACTTTTAATTTAAACGAGTCTCTTATGACGGAAGACCCACCAGCAAATGCCTGATACGCAGATGGAGAGGATGATGGCGATGATGAATCCCCAGGGTTTGGACTCCATACCATTGATGAGGTTCATGCCAAACATCGAAGTAATCAGCGTCGGAATCATCATAATGATGGTGACGGATGTCAGGGTACGCATCACGGTATTCATATTATTGTTGATGATACTCTGGTAGGTATCCATCGTCGATTCCAAGATGTTGGAGTAGATGAGCGTGGTTTCACGGGCCTGCGTCATCTCGATGTTGACGTCCTCAATCAGGTCTGCATCCAATTCGTCAATCTGCAGTTTGAACTTCAGTTTCGACAACAGCGTCTCGTTGCCTCGAATGGAAGTCTGGAAGTAGGTGAGCGAGTCCTGAAGACGGCTAAGGCCAATCAGGCTCTCATTGTTCACTTCTTTATCGAGGTTGCGCTTGGCCTTGTCGACGAGCATCGATATCTGCTTCAGACGTTTCAGGTACCAGACGGCACTACTGAGGAACAAACGGAAGATCATGTCAACATGGTCGGTGAAACCCTCGCCTCGTTTCTGTTGGAACGAGACAAAGTCGATCATCATGTTCGTCTCATAGAAACAGACGGTGATGGTGACGTCGCGTTTATGGATGATACCTAAGGGCACTGTGGTATATGGTGTCCTCGACCGTATCTCCTTCACGTAGGGGATACGGAGGATAATGAGCATCCATCCGTCGTCGTACTCATAACGGGCACGCTCGTCGGTATCGCTGATGTCCGACATAAAATAGTCGGGGATATTGAACTTCTCTTCGAGTTCGCGCTGGTCTTCTTCAGTGGGGCATGTCACCTGAATCCAGCAATTGGGCTGCCACTCTGTGAGTTGGGCCAGTCCGCCTTGGGTGTTCCAGAAAGTCTTCATTGTGCTAATCCTTTTTTCGTTTGAAATGGTTTTAGCGGCAAAGGGATTAGCAGCCTTGCCACTCGTCCCCCGCCTTTACGAATAGTAATTTTCCGCCGGGTAATCGTCCATAATTTTGTTAATGTTTAAATTTATCGCCTGCAAAGGTAAGAAAAAAAATCCGCAGTTACAAGCAAACTGCGGATTTTTTTCAAATTTATTTCTCAGGAATGTCCTCGAGAGCTTTCTTAAGCAACTGCCAGAAGGGTTCGACAGTAGCGATGAGGGCGCGCTCCATGGTGGTGTGAGGCGACTTCATCGTGGGACCAAACGATACAACATCGAGGTGAGGATACTTGCCCAGAATAATCGAGCACTCCAGACCTGCGTGGTCAACCTGGATGATACCATCGGCATTGAAAAGTTCCTTATATTCCTTCAACAACAGGTGCAGGATCTCTGACTCAGGGTTGGGATCCCAGCCGCCATACGAACCAGCTGTCTCTACTTTCATACCTGCCATATTGAAGCAGCTTTCGAGGGTCTTCACGATATAGTCCTTCATGTCCTCACGACTACTGCGGGCGAGGATCTTCAGCATAGACTTACCTTCACCGATGTTGATGATAGCGAGGTTGCTGGAGGTCTCTACTACACTGGGGTAGGAGGGGATCATACGTACCACACCGTCGTGACAGCCGTAAATGGCATTGATGAGGTTGTCCTGGATTTCCTCGGGAACTTCCATCTTTGGTGTCTCGACATCCTCGCAGATTACTTCGATACCACTTTCGATACCTTTGTACTCGTCGGTGAAGTCCTCAAGCCAGTCTGCAGCGAGTTCCTTCAGGGCTGCTACGTTCTCCTTCGGTAAGGTCAGCACGGCCTCTGCTTTGAAAGGAATGGCGTTACGCATGTTGCCACCCTGCCAAGAAGCCAGACGAGCCTCGCACTCCTCGATAGCCTCACGTACCAGACGAACGAGCAGTTTGTTGGCATTGCCACGACCTTCGTGGATCTCCAGACCAGAGTGTCCGCCACGTAGACCTTTGACGGTCACCTTGACAGCAGCATCTTCGGGATCGGTCTCCACCTCTTTGTAATCGAGCGTTGCGGTGATATTGATACCTCCAGCAGAGCCGATGACGAACTTGCCCCAATGCTCAGAGTCGAGATTCAGAAGGATATCTCCATTTAATTCTCCTGCAGGCAGACCATTGGCACCAAACATACCCGTTTCTTCATCAGCTGTAATCAGGGCTTCAATAGGACCATGCTTCAGCGTCTTGTCCTCCATGATGGCCATGATGGAAGCCACGCCTAAGCCGTTGTCAGCGCCAAGGGTAGTTCCCTTGGCCTTTACCCATTCGCCGTCGATCCAGGGTTGGATGGGGTCGGTTTCGAAGTTGTGGGTACTCTCGGGTGTCTTCTGTGGCACCATATCCATGTGGGCCTGAAGGATGACGCCCTTCTTGTTTTCCATGCCTGCAGAGGCTGGCTTGCGCATGACAATGTTGTCTGCAGGATCCTTGAATGCTTCCACACCAGCCTGCTTGGCAAAGTCGAGCAGGAAATTCTGTACTTTCTCGAGATGTCCACTTGGACGTGGAACTTGTGTCAGTGCATAAAAATTCTTCCAGATGCACACTGGGTTCAGATTTTTGATTTCACTCATAGTTATGTTGTTTGAGGGTTTAAACGTTTCGTAAATAAGAGGGCTGCCCAAGCATAGATACCGAGGACAATCACCAGGAGCGTCTGTACGGAATGTACGATGAGTACGAACCAAAGCGCCTGTTCATCGGCCACGCCATAGAGAATCAGCATGGTCTTGATGGCGAAATGCCAGGGACCTGCACCATTGGGCGTGGGTACGATGACCGCGAAGTTGGCCACCACAAACGATACCAGAGCACAACCGATACCTAAATGTTCTGTGAAGTCGAAGCAGAAGAATGTCAGGTAGTAGTGCAGGAAGTACATCACCCAGATGCCGATGGAGAAAAACAGGTAGAGTGGCAGGTTTTTGACCCCCTTCAGGGAGAGTACGCCCTCCCAGATGCCACTCAATGTCATCTTTACCTTATTATATATAGAGAATTTCCTCAATAATAGATGCAGCAGAATCAGGACAGCGATACCACAGATAGCGGTTACAAGCCAGCCCGTCAGCGAGAAACCTTCGAGGATGCGGTCGAATGACGTGCCTGTTTTCTTGAAGAATGTGCCAAAGACGCTCATTTCTATCAACAGGATAATACCTGAATAGAACATCACAATCAGTGTATCGACGGCCCGTTCTGTCACTACCGTGCCCAGTGCTTTGCTGAACGACACCCCGTCGTATCGTTTCAAAATGGCACAACGGGTGAACTCGCCGATGCGCGGAATTACCAGACTGGCAGCATAAGAGATGAATACGGCATGTATGCAGGTAGCATTGCGGGCTCGGATTTTCTTGCCGGAAGACGGTTGCTTGACTGTGTTTGGCGACAGGTCGTCGATGGGATCTAGTGTCTGTTTCCATCGCCAGCCACGGAACATCTGTGCCAGAATGCCGAAGGGAAACGACAACAACATCCAGGTCCAGTTCATCTCTTCCGTCAGAACACGACTGATGGTCGAGAGATCTTCTCCACGGTACATCCACCACAGAATCGCTCCGCCAAGCAGGAAAGGCAGGACGATTTTGGCAATGTTTCCGAGTATGCTTTTCTGTTCCATTGGTGCAAAGGTACAAATTATAAATGAAAAAATGAAAAAATGAAAGAATGAAATTGACCTATAGCGTTCTTTTTCATTAATAATTGCAATTTGGATGCTTTTCATTTCTTCATTTCTTCATTTTTTCATTTTTATTATTTATCTTTGCAGCCAAATGAAACAAGTAAGACCGAAAAAGAATCTTGGACAGCATTTTCTGACCGATCTGAGCATCGCCAAGCGAATCGCTGACACAGTGGATGAGCCATTTGCTGAGTTGCCTGTACTCGAGGTGGGACCTGGCATGGGCGTGATGACTCAGTATCTGGTGGAGAAACCCCGTCCGTTGAAAGTCGTGGAGATCGACCGCGAGTCGGTGGCTTATCTCCGCGAGAACTTTCCTCGTCTTAATAATAATATAATAGGTGGCGACTTCCTCCGCATGGATCTGCATGAGGTGTTCGAAGGTCAGCAATTCATTTTGACGGGCAATTATCCCTACGATATCTCCTCACAGATATTCTTCAAGATGCTCGATAACAAGGACCTCATTCCTTGTTGCACTGGTATGATCCAGCATGAGGTGGCTGTCCGCATGGCATCGCAACCGGGTAATAAGCAGTATGGCATTCTCTCCGTTCTGATTCAGGCCTGGTATAATGTGGAATATCTCTTTACGGTTGAACCTTCCGTTTTCAATCCACCTCCTAAAGTGCAGAGTGCTGTTATCCGAATGACTCGCAATGCTGTTACCGACTTGGGTTGCGACGAACAACTTTTCCGTCGTGTTGTCAAGGCCACCTTTAACCAGCGCCGAAAAATGCTCCGTGTCTCCTTACGACAGATTTTCGATGCAGCCCATCCTGCTCCCGAAGGTTTTTTCGAGGATTCGATGATGACACGCCGGCCAGAACAATTGTCGATTCCGGAGTTTGTGGAATTGACAAACAAGGTTGCAGCTGTCTTTTAGGCCGTTTTCGCACACAAATAGTGTGTGTTCGCGCACAACAAGTTGATTTACATCAAAAGAAATGCGGTTTTTATGCAAAAAGAGGTGGTAATCCATTGCGGATTGCAAAAATCGCCGTACCTTTGCATCGTCAAAAGAAAAAAGATAATATTCAATAGAATAATTAGTTAAGGTAATAAAAGATTCGTTTCATTGTTAGTTAGAGTTAGTTAGTAG
Source organism: Prevotella sp. (assembly GCA_017650905.1). Lineage (GTDB taxonomy): Bacteria > Bacteroidota > Bacteroidia > Bacteroidales > Bacteroidaceae > Prevotella. The sequence continues at coordinate 61,627 of JAGCDZ010000024.1, forward strand.
TTAATAGTTAGTAATTAGTTTTGGTTTTAAGTTGATTTAATAGGTATTACAGTGGTAATAAAGATTTGTTAGAAA
>JAGCDZ010000005.1 GCA_017650905.1 Prevotella sp.
CGCATCCCAGAATCACTAAAGAATGCCTACTTCGAACTCATCAGCTATCCTGTCTGTGGAGCAGCGATGATCAACGAGTACCAGCTCTTGGCACGTCGCAGTATGGTAAGGGCTACGGCGGGCGATAGCATCGGAGCGATGGCGGACGCTGATCGAGTCAGACAGATGTTTGATAGTCTCAATGAATGGACGCGTCATTACAATGAGGATATCCTTGATGGGAAATGGCAACAATTCTTCAACTGGCAACCCTACCATTGGTTCCGCTCTGAGAAGATAGAGCAGCCTTTGGCTACACCCGAACTGATAGCGCAGGCGAAAAACAGTCCTCAGGCACGTTTCCTTTCTGTCAGCGAGACTTTGTCAAGTGAGGGCGCTTTGGTGATGAGTGATGTCGATGCCAGGATGCCTATCTGGATAGAGGCACTGACACCCATCCGCAATTTCTCGAAGGAAGCCAAGGACAACGAGTTCTGCCAGGTAAAGACTGAGAATGACTGCTTTGTGGCCTCAGCTACACCTATTAATAATGTATGGCATGCGCCTTATGTTGGGCCGATGTGGAGCCGTGTAGGAACGATACACCTCAAAAAAGGCGAGAATCATCTACGCATCTTAGACCTGAAGGCCGATGCTCGCATCGACCAGATTTTCCTCGGACTCTATCCGCCTTTCATCAAGGAACCCCGTCTGCGCATTCCTGCTTCGCACTATCAGAACAAACAAGGAGGCATCCAGTGCATAGAAGGCTTGGGCTATACAGATGGTGTACTTGTTCAGCCATTCGACACACCGTCGTATCAGCTTAATGATATTAAGGCAGCTCCATATACAGAATATGAGCTCGACTTGCAGGCTGATGATGCCACCATAGAGATCCGCACACTGCCTACGCTACATGTGTATGACGGTAGGGATATCCGCTATGCCGTCCAGTTAGGCGATTCAGCTCCCACCATCTTCTCTATCCACGCTAACGACTTCACTGCCGAATGGCGTTGGAATGTGCTTCGCGGCTATGCTTCGCGTAGTCTCCCCGTCACTGTGGCTGGTCATCAGCGATTACGTATCTATCTCCTTGATCCGGGCATCGTGTTACAGGAAATATTGATTCAATCCCCATAATAAAAACTTATGAAGAAAAAGAACTTTTATGCTATTATCATCATACTATTGTTCGCATCAGCCATGCAACTGTCCGCTCAGAAACGACAGTATCTGCATGAAGGATGGACGTTTGGCGAGGCGCGTTTCCCTAACCGCTATCCCGCCCAGGTGCCTGGCGTGGTGCATTCCGACTTGCTGCGTCAGGGACTCATCGACGACCCTTATATCGGGTTGAACGAACGGGAGGTGCAATGGGTCGATAAGGAGGACTGGGTATATGAGAAGACATTCAGTGCAGACAATGCTATTCTCGACGATGATCATATCGATCTGTGTTTTGACGGACTGGACACTTATGCTGATGTATTCTTGAACGGCTCTAAGATTTTGGAAGCCGATAATATGTTCCGCCGCTGGCGCATCAGCGTCAAGCCACTGGTCAAGACGGGCGAAAATGTGCTGCGTGTCTATTTCCATTCTCCAGTCAAGGTCGATTTGCAAAAATGGGCAAAGCATCCTCACCTGTATCAGGCTGCCAACGACCAGTCAGAGAATGGTGGGCTGTTGGATCGAAAGCTCAGTGTGTTTGCACGAAAGGCTGGCTATCATTATGGCTGGGACTGGGGACCACGACTGGTCACCTCCGGCATCTGGCGTAATGTCTATTTGGAATCATGGAGTAAGGCGAGGATCACCGACATTCACCTGCGTCAGAGAGAAGTGACTGCCAAGAAGGCGCTACTCACTGATGTCGTGGAAGTGGAAGCCGATGAGGATATTGAACATGCGTTGATTACCATCATCGATAAGGATTATGGAAGCACAGTGGCTACCAAAAAGTGCTCGCTACACAAAGGCATCAATACGATTCCTGTGGAATTCTCCATCAAGAGCCCAAGGCTTTGGTGGTGCAACGGTTTAGGGAAGCCTGAGTTATATACGTTCACTACAAAGGTCACTGCCGGGGGCAGACTGATTTCTCAGCAGGATAAGCGCATAGGTTTACGCTCTGTTAAATTAGTGATGGATCCCGATGCTGACGGCAATCGTCAGTTCTTTTTTGTGCTCAACGGTGTACCCGTGTTTGCCAAAGGCACCAATTATATCCCACAGGATAATTTCCTGACGAACGTCACACCTGAGCGCCATCGCCAGACACTACAGGATGCCGTATTGGCCAATATGAACATGATTCGCGTCTGGGGCGGAGGCATCTATGAGGAAGACCTGTTCTATGACCTCTGCGACGAGATGGGACTGATGGTGTGGCAGGACTTTATGTTTGCCTGCAGCACCTATCCTGCCGAGGGAGAATGGCTGGAGAGCGTGCGCCAGGAAGCCATCGACAATGTGCGTCGTCTGCGTAACCACCCAAGCATTGTGATATGGTGCGGCGGGAATGAGTGTACGGATGCATGGTACAATTGGGGATGGAAGGCCAAGATGGAGAAGAGCAATCCCGAGGGAGCCCGATTGGTTGGTGAACAACAGGAGCATCTTTATTATGATGTACTGCAGGAGATTGCTAACCAGCAGATTCCTGACGACATCTACACCGTCGGTTCACCCTTCTCTGTCAGAGGTCGCGGCAGCGACGGCATCAATGGCGACCGCCATTTCTACGGCGTGGGACATCGCCGTATGCCTGTGAGCAGTTATAACCAGGAGAAAGCCCACTTCTTCAGTGAATATGGCATGCAGTCGTTCCCTGAATACGGCACGGTACTACGCTATGCACCAGACACCACGACACATGATATCAGCAGTCCGCTGATGATGTGGCATCAGCGTGGCGGTGTAGAGGCCAATAAGGTGATTGAGTGGTATGTCAACAGCGAATATGGTGAAACCAAGGATTTCCGCCAGTTCCTCTATGCCTCGCAACTCTTGCAGGGTGATGCGATGCGTACAGCCATCGAAGCTCATCGCCGCAACATGCCCCATTGTATGGGGTCGTTACTGTGGCAGCATAACGACTGTTGGCCCGTAGCATCGTGGGCCACGCGTGACTACTATGGTCGTTGGAAGGCTGCACACTATATGGTGCGCCACGCATTTGAACCTATGATCTGCTCGGCCATCACCAAAGGTGACAACTTGCTCATCTATGCTGTCAGCGACCTATTACGAAAACAGCAGGGTAAGCTGAAACTGACTGTTTATAGCCTCAGCGGGCAGACGGTAAACACGCTGACCAAGACCACTGCCATTCCTGCCAATACATCCACTTTAATTCATAAGCAACCTCTTGCCGAATTGCTGAAAGACCAGCATCGTGAGGATGTGGTGATCAGCATGGAGCTTACAGCATCTTCAGGTGTGAGCTATCAGGCTAATTGTTTCCTCTGTCTGCAGAAAGACCTGCGGTTGATGCCTGTTAAGCCTGAGGTGAGTGTTGAGGCATCAGAAGGCGGTTGTCTGATTACCCTCAAGGCAGACAAGTTCGTTCGCGCCCTTGCCCTTTCCATCGATGGTACAGAAGACTACTGGCTCAGCAACAACTATTTCGACCTATTGCCAAGTGTCCCAGTCAAGTGCTTTGTACGTACAACCAAATCTCCAAGTGAAGTGAAGCAAAGACTAACTTATAGAAGTTTATAAACTATTGTTTATTTTCCTATAAACTCGCTGGGTGTGAGCCCCGTGATTCGCTTGAAGAGACGCGTGAAATGGTGAGGGAAGTCAAAACCAAGCAAGCGGGAAGTTTCGCTGATGTTGTGACCCTGCATCAACAGACTTTTCGCCTGATTGATAACGTAGTTGTGGATGTAGCCAATGGCAGTGCCACCAGTTGCCTTGTGGACAATATCGCCAAAATAACGAGGCGAATAAGCCAGTTCCGAGGCACACCAAGTGACGGTAGGCAAGCCCTGCATCAGCTGCCGGTTCTCACGAAAATAGGTTTGAAGCAGATTGTGGAAGCGCTTCAGCAGGTCAGCCTCCCCCCTGTCCTCTTCGAAAAGCTGGCGCTGATAGATGCGGTTACAGTATTCCAGAATCAGGCGCAGATAAGCCAGCAGCACATTTCTCAATGACGGTGAATCCTCGTGTGTCTGCAACTCTTGTCGCATCTGAGCCACCAGTTGCGTGATGCAGAGCCATTCGTCGGGCTCCATACGCAGCGAACCATCAAAGAAATACGAGAAGAACTGATAGCGGTCTATCTGGCGTTCCAGCTCGGTGCCGTGCAACAGTTCGGGCGACCACAGCAATACCCAACCACACAACGAGATGCGCTCGCCATTGTCCTCCAGTCCGCCTATCTGTCCTGGTTCTACAGCTATGATGGAGGCATCACTTACCTGCAGCGTCTTCATGCCGTAAGAGAGCGTATTGGGAAACTGTCGCTGGATGAACAGGCCATACACGCCATAGTTGTTCAGGCTATGACGGAAAGGTGGCAACTCGTCATAATGGATGATGCTAACTAACGGGTGCAGCACCGGAGCATCCACGAAACGAGCATAGTCGTTGGGGGAATCAAGTTTCAAAATATTCCTCATATCGGTGGCAAAGATACATAAAATAATCTAATAATGGTAGGAAATTGATACTTTTTTAGCACTTTCTGCGAAATTGGTATATCATCAGCCAATTTGTGTAATACCTATTTAAAATAATGTGCGTACCTTTGCACCCATACGGTACCAAAACCGTAGTACAAGTACTGTAGGATAATCATTAAGAATAATTGAAAAGTGAAAACTAAAGCATTGATGCTGGGTCTTATGATAGCAGCAAACGGTTTCGCTCAGGGCGTGATTGATGTACACTCGCACATCATCACTCCTGAGTTTGTGTCTTCACTCGAAAATGAGGGCAGACTGATGGACGAGGGATTCCCCCTGCCGAAGTACAACGTGGAGAATCATCTCAAGTGGATGGACGAGGCTGGTGTCGAGACGTCAGTATTAACATTAGCAGCCCCACAACCTTCGTCGGCTGAGGTCGTAAGGCAGACCAACGAGGCTGCCGCTCGCATCAAGAAGGAGCACCCAGGCAGATTCCTGTTCTGTGCTGCCCTACCCTTGACCGGTGGTCGAGCTTACTCACGCTCGGTAGTCGAAACGAGTTCCGACTCCGCTCGCCCAATCGCAACCTTGTCCGATGTCTCGAAGGCTATTGAGGAGGCGAAGTATGCCCTCGACGTGCTGAAGGCCGATGGCATCAAGTTGGCAACAAACGTTGGTGGACAGTATCTTGGTGCACCAGAACTCGACACGCTTTTCTCGGTCTTGAACGAGCGCAAGGCTGTGGTGATTCTGCATCCGCATCGCCCAGAACCAGTAAATAAGCAGGTGATGCAGCAGACACCGCTGGCCATGCAGGAATATCTCTCGGAGACCACCCGTGCCGTATCGAACATGATCAGTCGCAACGTGTTGGCTCGCTATAATAACATCAAGGTGGTGGTGCCCCATTGCGGTGCCTATCTGCCGTTGGCCATCCCTCGCATGAAGTCGCTGACGCCCGTGATGCAAGCCAACAAGATGGTGGGAGAGATTGACTACGAGGCCAACCTCCGTGCCCTCTACTACGACCTCGCTGGTGCACACTCTCCCGAGGTCATCCGCATGCTACTCACCATCACAACGCCCGACCATCTGCTCTACGGTTCCGACTATCCCTACGTCGCTCCACAGGTGCTCAAGCAGAGTTTGGCGAGGATGAAGGACTATCTCTCGAAAGAGCCCGACCTGGCACCATTCCGAGAGATGATTCTCTACCAGAATGCCAATCAAATATTCAAATAACAGATGTATATGAAAAAAATATTGTTTTTCGTTTGCACCATGCTTACATGGCTAAGCACAGATGCAACAGCAAAGACACTTGTAGTGTACTATAGTTACACAGGCAACAGCCGAGAGATAGTAAACACACTGACCAGTCAGATTGAGGCCGACGTGCTGGAGATTCAGCCTGCAGAAAAAGGGCTCAAGTACGAGGCGGACAACTATGCCCTTGGCACACA
>JAGCDZ010000025.1 GCA_017650905.1 Prevotella sp.
ACGCTGACACAACTGCCTTGCGCATATAATAACGAGGGGATGATTATGATTAAACGCGTGAATCTGGCAGACCCAGTGCGCAATCTGGCCGTCTTCCTCTCTGCCAATCCCACCTTCGGCATCTGGAGTCCCAACTGGACTGTTGGTGGACAGAAGTTCTGGAACACGATGGAATTTGACGATCCGCGCTCAGAAACAGGTAAGGTAAAGGAGACCTACACGAAGCCCATCTTCTTCATCGACCTGAACAACACCTTCCGTCTGCCGCACCGTTGGCAACTGGAGGCCAACATGAACATCATGACCAAGGGTGATGTCATCAACTTCCGGATGCAGTCTGCCTCATATAATCTTGGCTTCGTGGTTCAGAAATATTGGCTGAAGAATGACGCTCTCTGTCTGCGTGCCAGCATCAACGACGTGTTGCAGCGTAGCACTCAGACCATACACATGGACTGTGGCGGTTATCAGATGACAGAAAACGCGGTGCGCAGCAACCACCGTCTGAACATCTCGCTGCGCTACACATTCAACGCCTCGAAGAGCAAGTACAAGGGCACTGGTGCCGGACAGGCAGAGCGTCAGCGAATGAGTAGCAATTAGCCATTCGTCACATTTTTACACCGTATATCCCAGAAATTAGGAGAATCAAATAGTATGTCATATCTTTGCAGTCGAAAACCGCGAAACTCGGTGTTTCTTGGGCGGCGGGGATATAAAGAATAAAAAATAAGAAAAATATAAATTTGAAAAGATGAAAAGAATTAACGTAAGACTAGCAGTTCTGATGGCTGCAATAATGATGACAATGATGAGCTTCGCCAAGACTCAAGACTTTGGCGGACGAGTGATTGACGAGAAGGGCGAGCCGATGCCCTTTGTAAACGTGGTACTTCTGTCGCTGCCTGACTCTGCTTTTGTTCAGGGAAGCATGACGAACATTGACGGTGTGTTTAAGATTGTGACGGATGTTAACGAGGGCCTGTTTAAGGTGACTAGCGTGGGCTATCAAACCTTATATATAAAGGCAGGTCAGGACTTGACTATCCAGATGAAGGAGGACACGCAACTGCTCAGCGAAGTTGTAGTAAAAGGTCAGCTGCCCAAGACACATGCCAAAGGTGATGCCATGCGTACCACTGTGGCTGGAACCATCTTGGAGAAAGCCGGAACCGTAAGCGATGCCTTAGGAAAGATACCATCGATTGAGACTGAACGCGGCGGTAGTGTGACGGTGCTGGGACGCGGCGATGCTGAGGTATATATCAATGGTCGTAAGGTACAGGATCTGAATGAACTCTCTCGCCTGCGTTCTGACCAAATCCAGCATGTAGATGTAGTTCAGAACCCTGGTGCCCGCTATAAGGCATCGACCAAAGCCGTAGTTCGCATCACGCTAAAGAAGGCACAGGGCGAAGGTTTCTCGTTTCAGGACTATTTCAGTGGCATATACCAGTATGGTCACACGCTGACGAACAACCTGGATGTGAACTACCGCACAGGCGGTCTCGACATTACCGCCTCGCTGTGGGCAGGGCGCTACGGTCATGCAAAATCGTTGCAGGAGCATGAGCTCACCTACTTTGTAGGCCCGGATTACATCCAGAGCAACAACTCGCAGGAATCGAAGAGCATCTGGAAGGGTTATTCACCGCAATTGCAGCTAAACTATATGGTCGATGAGAACCACAGCTTCGGTGCCTTTTATAAATACGACCGCCACCCCAGCAGCGACTTCAACAGCACGTTTTATACCGACAACTACGTGAACGGCAAATACACGGAGCATTCAGAAAGTCGCATTTGGCAGGATGAGAGTTTCAGCAAACACATCTTCAATGCCTACTATAATGGCAAGGTGGGCAATCTGGGTATCGACCTCAATATCGACGGACTCTTTGACGACACCAAGACGCCTGGTAGTACCACGGAGCAGACATCCCCTGCATCTGGAGACACTACAGCTCCTCGTACCATCGAGAGCAACACCCTCAGCGGCAACAACTTCTGGGCCACAAAACTCATCCTCTCCTATCCTGTATGGAAAGGTAATCTCTCTCTGGGTGGCGAATATAGCTATAATCATCGCACCGACGCCTACTCGTTTATGGCTAGCGACTATGTGCCTGTGAAGACCACCGACACAGAGATTAATGAGAAATCATCAGCTGCCTTCCTGGAGTATGGTCGCTCTTTTGGCAAAGTCTATGCACAGGTAGGACTGCGCTATGAGCATCTGACAAACGACTACTTCAACTTCGGTAAGAAGGAGGATGAAGTCTGCCGCGACTATGGCGACTGGTTCCCTACGGCGGTCATCTCTGCCCCTGTAGGCAAGGCACAACTCTCCCTCTCCTACCGTCGTGACATCGAGCGTCCTAACTATGCCAATCTGACCAGTTCGACGGTTTACGTCAACCGCTATACTTACCAGAGCGGTAACCCATATCTGTTGCCGACTTATACCCATAGCCTGGTGCTCAATGCTGCCTATAAATGGGCGAACCTGATGCTGAACTATGGCCACGTGAAGGATGCCCTCACTATGTCGACAGAGCCTTTCCCTGGTTCAGAAGATCCCCTTGTCAGCCTTGTGCGTCCCATCAACAGCTGGGAGGATTACAACAAGTTCAGCATCCAGTTATCAGCACGGCCTACCATCGGCTGCTGGCATCCTATGTGGACTATCATCACTCAGTTGCAGGATTTCAAGTCGCCTACGGCCAATGGCTCTACCATCACGTTGAACCGTCCTTGGTTTATTCTTGGTTGGCAGAACGACATCGAATTGCCATACGGTTTCCGGCTCAACGCCTCACTCCAGTGGAATTCGAAGGGCGATTACAACAACTTCCGCATGACCAGCACTCGCCTTTTCACCAACGTAGGACTGCAGCGTGATTTCAACTTGAAGCGTATGGGTACACTCACTTTCGACTTGCGTTGCAGCGATATCTTCCATACCAACAAGACCGATGCCATCGTCTTCGGTTATCGAGAGCTGACTACGCACAATCCTGCCCGTCGCACCTTTGTGCTTGACCTTACCTGGAAGTTCAACGAGGCCCGCTCTAAATATCGTGGCTCTGGTGCCGGAGAGAAGCAGAAGGCAAGAATGTAATCAAATAGCATAATTATTTGGCAATAATCGAAATTCTTCGTAATTTTGCACCAATGAAACGTCTATATTATCTCGATAATCTGAAGGTCTGCCTGACCGTCTTGGTGATTATGCACCATGCCGGTCAGGCTTACGGCAATGGTGGCGCATGGGCTTATACACCATCCAATCCAGCAGAATTTATGCCTTGGAT
>JAGCDZ010000026.1 GCA_017650905.1 Prevotella sp.
AAAGAGAGGCGGCACGCGACTGGAAGAAGCCAACACAAAAACTAGACAAAATTATGGCAGTAAGAAAAATTGCATTTCCTGTTGTTTATCAACAGAACCAGAATGATCAGTCATCCGCTTACGGTAAGTACTACCCGAAGCTTCGCACTGACGATCAGCACCAGCGGTAGCGGTTCGGCAACTATCAGTCACGATGGTAATGCTGTGACCTTGGGCGCAAGCCTGAACGAGGACGATGAGGTGGAGATCAGTATCACGCCTGCAGAGGACCAGGTGCCTACGGCTACGCTGAACGGCTCAGAGGTGGAGCTCACTGAGAGCGGTGGTGTGTAGGCGTCTAACCAAGATGCCGGCCTTTTTGAGCCTTATTCTGAAAGCGCCTGAAGAAAAAGTAACGTAACGTTTTGAGGTTTCAGCTATTTTCTTTATCTTTGTCGGCAAATATTAAAATAAATATATGAGAAGGGTTCTGGTAATGGCCGTAGTCGTCATGATGGCTACGATGAGCGCGATGGCGCAGTTCCCCGCCAACGTGAAGGATGTGCTGGACAAGTGCAACGAGAAGATGGACAACCCCGCTGGGCTGGTGATGGACATCTCGATGAAAATGAAATTGCTCGTGTTTTCCGGAAACGGCACCATGAAATGGTACACCAAGGGTGACAAGAGCTTCACTGTGTCGACCATGAAAGTCCTGGGGCATGAGGTCAGAGAGGAATTGGGGTTCGACGGCCAGCAGGAATGGAATTTCACATCTGCAGAGAGCAAAAAAGAGAAGGACTCGCTGATCATCACCAAGACCACTGCTGCCTCGAAGAACGATTTCGGCATTGATATTGATTACGATAAAATGTACAAAACAGCAAAGATGAGCGAGAAAGGACTCTATTATGTCATCGATTTCTCGAATCCTATAGATCCTAAGGCGCCCAAGAAAATGACGGTGAAAATAGCCAAAGACAGCTACTACCTGCGCGAGATGTCCACATCAATGAGTGGGGCCAAGGTGACGATAACCGTGACGAAAGTGACGAAGGGCTGCAGCGACAACTGGTTTAAGCTGGACATGAACCGCTATAAGAACGCCGTCGTGGTAAGGCGGTAGTGCAAACCTTATTGACAAAAAAAGGCCCTCAGATGAGGGCCAAACAATCTATAAGCTTTACTATGAATGATTCAGAATCTGATGACGTCAGACTGAAGGGTGGGTGATTTAGCAGTGATGGAGCCCTTGCCTGATACCACCACCATGCACTTGCCGAAGAAAGCTTTGCGCTGGGGAGCCGTGAAACGTTCCATCGAAGTCTGGCAACCATTGTCTGTGCCTAAGATTCTGCTATCGCCCTCTCCTACAAAGTAGATCTGGTCCTCAGCCCAAGGACAGAGGTTGCCGTCCTTATCGACCACCTCGGCGGTGATGAAGGTCGTAGTCTTGCCCTGATAGTCTTTCGTGAGGCGGATCTTAGCTGGAGGGCCAGCAGTCTTGATGGTCTGTTCGCCAGTGACCTTGCCATCCTTGCGTGCCACCACCTTCACCTCACCGGGATCGAAGACAACGCGCCAACCTACGTGGTATTCTGTATTCAGGCTTGTCTTCGTGTTGTGACGATCGTAGCGATGTTCAGGATTCTCTGCTGTCTTACGACGCACACCCTGGCTCTTGCCGTTGATGAAGAGCTCCACCTCATCGGCATTGTTATAGTAGCACCACATATCAATCTCGTCGCCAGGCACCCAGTTCCAATGGGGGAAGAGGTGCAGCACGGGGGTAGCAGTCCACTCGCTCTGGTACATGTAATAACTGTCCTTGGGGAAGCCTGCCAGATCGATGATGCCGAAGTAGCTGGAGCGAGCAGGGAAGCCATAGGGCGTAGGTTCGCCGATATAGTCCCAACCTGTCCAGATATACTGCCCACCTACGAAATCGTTGTGCTTCACCACATCCCAGGTCTCTTCGTGCGTTGAACTCCATGAGGCGTGGAAGTTATCGTAAGAGGAACACATATACGAGGGGTCGGTATAGGGCAGATACCACTCCTGCGGGGCCCAGGTAATCTCGTCGGAAGGCATCTTGTAATAGCCACGCGTCTGCAAAGCCGACACACTCTCAGAGAAGATGAAGGGCTTACCAGGGAAGTTCTTCGGCACATCCTTCACCCACTGATGGTGATAGTTGAAGCCGATGATGTCGATGGCACCGCTCTTGAAGAGGTGGTTGTTGGGCGAGGGCTCATTACAGCCTGCGAGAATGGGGCGCCCTTCGCCGTCGTTACGCTTGATAATGTCAGCCAGATGGATGGTCAACAGCGAGTTGGGACTCAATTCGCCATCTTTCGCCAGTGTCGAAGCATCGCGAGTAGCATTCAGCAAGAGGTTGGCCTGCTCGAGTGTCAGCTGGTCATTGCCACTACCTGCCCACTGCTCGAGCACCTCGTTGCCGATAGACCACATAAGGATGCAGGGATGGTTGCGGTCGCGCACAACGAGGTCGGTCAGGTCGCGCTCGTGCCACTCGTCGAAGAAACGGGCATAGTCGTTCTGTGTCTTTTTGCGTCGCCACATGTCGAAACTCTCGTCCATGACAATGAGACCCATGGTATCGCACATGTTCAGCAGTTCAGGTGCAGGGGGATTGTGCGAACTGCGGATGGAGTTGACTCCCATCGCCTTGAGCTTTGAGAGCTTGCGGTGAAGGGCATCCTCGTTGAGGGCTGCACCCAGGCAACCGAAGTCGTGATGCTCGCAGACACCGTTGAGTTTGAAGTTCTTGCCGTTGAGCCAGAAGCCCGTAGCGGCATCGAAACGGAAGGAGCGGAAGCCTGTGGTGGTCTCGTAAGTATCGACCACCTTGCCACCCACTTTCACTTGCGTGCGTACCTTATATATATAAGGGGTCTCACACGACCAGAGCATCGGTTTGGCAACGGTGATGACAGACTTCAGGCCCTTCGACTTGCCGACGACCTTTCCTTTGGGGTCGATGAGGGTGTTTTCAACCGTGCCCTGACCTTTCAACGTCACCTCGATATTGAGCCGGCCTTTACCTTTGACAACGCTACTGCTGGCATTGACACCCCAATGGGCGACATGAACAGGAGCGGTGGTAGTGAGCCACACATGACGATAGATGCCACAACCGCTGTACCAGCGCGAATTAGGCTGATCGGAGTTGTTGACGCGGACTGCCACCACATTGTCGCCCTCATGCACATAGGGTGTGATGTCGTACTCGAAGCTCGAATAGCCGTAAGGACGATGACCTACTTCCTTGCCATTGACATAGACGGTGGAATTCATATAGACACCATCGAACTCTATAAAGTATTGAAGACTTGAAGGATTGGAAGATTGTTGTTCATCAATCTTAAAATGCTTGCGATACCAGCCGATGCCGCCAGGAAGGGCTCCCCCACCCGCACCGCTGGGATTGCTGACATAGAAGTCGCCCTCGATGGCCCAGTCGTGGGGCACATCAAGTTTTCTCCATCGGCTATCGTCAAAATCTGCCTTAGCCATGATGATGGAGTCACCCAGATTAAAGCGCCAGTTCTTATCGAAACACTGGCGGTCGCGGGCCTGAACGGTTGTCAGTCCACAAAGGACGCACACAAATAATAATATTCTCTTCATACGTTACAATTGCATAGTTATTGCCTTACCATTATAATTCACGAGCTTGCCAGCGGGATTGTCGAGGTTGAGGGGCTGGGGAGCATCCTTCGAAATCAGGACCACATTGAACTGACGGTTCTTCAGCATACCAGCGAACTGACCCTTGCGGGCAGAAAAGCTAACCGTCTTGGCAGCATCGTTGTAAGTGATATCGATGGTGGCATACTTACCCTTCTCGTAGTTATAATTGGTGCCCTCGTCCTCGTAGAGCTGGAAGGAGCCGTTCTGACCTGCGTAGACATAGAGATTGATGAATTCTGCGGGTTTTTCATCGCTCCACTCCATCTCTGGACCGAAGGGGATGATGGCACCCTCGCGTACGAAGACGGGAATCTGCTCGTAAGGGGCATCGACCACGAGTATCTGACCTCCCTCGATATATTCATTGGTGTAGAGGTTGTACCAACCACACTGCTTGGGGAAGTAGACACTGCGGTTGCGGGCCTTGTAGTAGCCCACAGGACAAGCCATCAGCGCAGGGCCGAACATCCACTGGTTGCCGATATTCTCCACATCCTTATCACCGTTGAAGTCCATCACCAAAGCACGCATCAGGGTGTAGTCCTTGAAATGTGCCCATCCGGCCATCGAATAGAGATAAGGCATCAGGCGATAACGCAGTTTGTCGTAATAGACGAACGACTTGTAGGCGGGGTGATCATCTGGTGCGATGTTCCAGATCTCACGCAACGGCCACTGGCCATGAGAGCGGAACAGGGGGATGAAGGTGCCGAACTGGTTCCAGCGGGTCTGCAGCTCGCGCCACTCTTTCAGATCCTCGTTCTCCACCTTCGTGCGGTCGTAGGCCTGCTGAGCAGCCACATAACGGTTCTCCACACAGAAGCCGCCCTGATCCATACCCCAGAAGGGGATGCCGGAGATGGAATAGTTCAAACCGGCCGTCATCTGGGCACGCATATCCTCCCAGCGGGTGCCGATATCGCCGCTCCACGTAGCCGTAGAGAAGCGCTGTTCGCCAGCAAAACCGCTACGTGTGAGCAGGAATACTCTTGGCTCGTTGGCCTTGCCCTTATAGACACTACGCTGACCATTATAGATAGCGTCAGCATTCACCGTTGAGTAAGCATTGAAATACTCTGTGGAGGTGCCGAGGGCTGTGGGGCCACTAAGAGCCTTGCGATACCACATCGGCGTGCAATCGCGCACGTTTGGCTCAGAAGCATCCATCCACCAAGCGTCGACCTTTGACGTTGATTTGCCAGAGAGACCGGTATAGAGCTTTTCGTCCATCTGGCGCCAGAACATCTTGCGGGCACCTGTATCATAAGCATCGTAGAAACCATTCGTGTAGCCTGGTCCTACCCAGTCGTGAATATCATCCGTCGGACTCTGGATATACATCCAGCCCTTAGCATCGAGCTCTTTGTAGTTATCCGTATTGCAATAGAACTTAGGCCATACGGAAATCATGAAACGGCCATGCATCTGATGGACATTATCGAGCATCTGCTGCGGATTCGGATAGCGCGAGGCTTCGAACTCATGACTACCCCACTGATCCTCGGGCCAGTAGTTCCAGTCCTGTACAATATTGTCGATGGGGATATGACGCTTGCGGAACTCAGCCAGCGTGCTCTCGACTTCCTCAGAGGTCTTGTAACGCTCACGACTCTGCCAGAAGCCCAGCACCCATTTGGGATAGAGCGAGGCCTTACCCGTGAGGGTGCGATAGCCGGAAATCACCTGATCGAGATTCTCGCCAGCGATGAAATAATAGTCCATATCCTTAGCCATCTCGCTCCAGACGGAGAGTTTTCCACGCTCCTCATCACTGCGAGGCTCGGCAACGCGCAAACCGCAGTAGGACTCGCCACCATCGGGTTGCCACTCGATACGCAACTGGACCCTCTTTTTCTTCTCCAGTTCGACGGCAAACTTATAGGCATTAGGATTCCAGGCTGTGCGCCAACGCTCAGGCACCACCTCCTTGCCATCGATATACACCTTGATATAGCCGGCATAATAGAGGATGAACTGGAAGAGCTCCTTCTGACCTTTGCACTCGCATTTACCTTTACAGTCGCATTTGCCACCATCACAGCACTTGGGCTCGATGAAACCCTCGTAAATGACATTGGCACCAGCCAACTGGAAGCCCTTCGGCAGATTCTTGATGCCGCCATTATCGGTCTTCAGGGCAATCTCCGACTTTGCAGGCGTACCGTATTCATAATAGATGCTGTCCTCATCGCGCACGAGCTTTTTGCCCATACGGTCTATGTATGTACCAGTAAGATGACCTTTCTTGCCCTGTTTATCGTAGAGACGGAAGGCTTGATTCAGCTGGAGATAGTCGTTGGGATTACCAAAACGGCAGAACGAATACGAATCCCAGAGGATACCGTAGTTTTTGTTCGAGAGCACAAAAGGAATCGAGACCTTCGTATTATACTGGAAGAGGTCTTCATTCTTGCCCTTCATGTTGAACTCCTCACTCTGATGCTGACCTAAGCCATAGAAAGCCTCATCGTCAGGGCTATCGAACTTCATCTGCCAAGTGAGGCCATGCTTCTGTTCCTCGGGCACCGTATAGCCCGTCTTGATGCCCAGCTCACGCTCAGGCACCGTGAAGTCCCAGAACTGCTTACCATCCTTGGCTTCTTTCAGAAGCTGATTACCATCGGCATCGAAAAAAGTGATTTCGCCATTTTCCGTATCGACCACCGCCTTCACATTCTTGGCCTTCACCGTCACTTTGTCGTCGTCCTCATCGATGTCGACATCTTTCGGGGGTGCTGCCTGGGGCACGATCATCAGACTGGCGGGTTTATCGGGCAATGCCTCCTTCGACGTTGTTCGCACGCGAATGATGTTGTCGTTAATCACCTCTAAACGGATCACCTTTGCCTGACCGCCATCAGGACGGATTGTCACATGGTTTCCACTCATCTGCACATCATCTGCCATCAACATTGTTGTTGCCAGCAGGGCAGACATCATACATAATAATCTCTTCATTTTTGTATTTCGTTTTTAGGATTCGTCTTCAATAATCGTCGCCTCTTCGATCTCTGGGTCCTCCACAGGCAGCGTGATGGTAAACACCGTACCGCCTCCAGGATTATCATCGGCCTTGATGGTGCCATGATGGGCATCGACAATCTGTTTCACCACATCGAGTCCGATGCCTTCATCCTCACTGTCACCACCGATATAGGGTTCAAACATGTGAGGCTTTGACTCCTCGGGGATACCAATACCATTATCGGCTATCAATAGAGCCACCTTGTCGTCAGAAGGCTTCAAGGCCGTCACCTGTACCCTGCAATATGACGACGTGAACTTCACTGAGTTCGACAACAGGATATCTAATGCCTTGCGGATCTGTTCTTCATCGAATGACATAGGAATAGATTCGAGCGGAGAACCGAAGGTAATGTTCATTTTCTTGTCCTCAGATGCCTTGAAATTCTCACAGAGATTCTTCAGGAAGGCCACTATGTCACCCTCCGAGCGATGGAGCTCTATTTTCGGAAGTTCCGGAGTTGCCGGGATTTCCGGATCAATGGCATCCGACTCATGGATGACCTCTACAGGTTCTTCTGTGGGACTCTTCTGGAAACGCATGCCTTCTTTCTGCATCTGAGCACGCATCTCACTCATCCACTGGCGCTTCTCCACGTCGCGCTGTAACTGCTCCAGTTGGGCCCTTTCCGTCAGTTTCTTCTGATACCACTTTATAAACAGCCATGCGCCGGCGGCAATGAGAATCATGTAGAGCAAAATCATCCAGCGCGTGCGATACAGCGGCGGGCGGATGGTGATGTCGAGCTGACTCTCCTCTGCACCTAATGAACCGTCATCGTTGAGAATACGCACACAAAGGGTATAGGAGCCTGCACGCAATGAGTTGTAAGTGATATTCGGGTTCAGCTCCGAGGTCTTCACCCAGTTTTCGTTGAAGCCTTCCAACTTATAGGCAAAGCGTTTGTGGTTGTTGATACGAGCCTCGTTGGTGGCCAATTGAATAGTAAACTGGTCGTTATACTTCAAAGTCAACTCCCTGCACACATCGAGTGCTTCATCGAGAATCACGCGGCCATTGAACTTCTTGCCGACTTCCACATCCTGATCGAAGATCTGCAAGCCACTGAATACAGGACGCTCCTTGCTCTGGTTATCTTCCAACAAGGCCGGATTGATGATGTCGAGACCGGCTTGTCCACCAATAAGTATCTTACCATCGCGTGTGAGCCAGGTGGAACGCTGATTGTAGGTAGCCTTCTGCAGACCATCGCGGCTACTGAAACTTCGAATATTGAACAGCCAGGTGCCGTCGTCTTGCTTCTGGGGGATAATCTTCGAGACACCGTGATCGGTGATTACCCAGACTGCGTGCTGCCGGTCTTCAACAATGGAGTTAACACCTGAACTGGATAGTCCGTCCGTCATATCAATGAGTTTCTGGAACTTGGTCTGTGGATCGTAGGCAATCACACCTACGTTAGAACCATGCCAAATCAATCCGCGACTATCCTCAATAACATAATTCGTATTACCTACGCTGACATTTACATTGGGATTCTCAGGAATCTCCTGATTCACCAGTTTGTGGCTCACGGGATTCACCAAGGAATAGAAGTGGTTCGAACCAACCATCAACCAACCCTTCTTGTTCCATTCGACGGATGTCAGGTAGTCGTAAGGCACATTGGTGTTATGGGTGTCCCATGTGGTGTACTTCTTTGTCTTCGGATCCCACATCTGCAGACCACCACCCAAAGTACTGAACCAGAGACGGCCCCACTTGTCCTCGGTAAGCGCCCAGACACTGTTGTTGGCCAATCCGCCTGGCGAAGCCTGCACGTTGATGATATGTGCCTGTGTGGGATCAGAAGCCGAAGGGATAGCATGGGTCAGACCACCGTTGTAGGAACCAAACCAAAGGGTGCCGTCGCTCGCAGCCCAGGAGCCCACAACGATATTACTCACTAGTCCGCTATTATCCTTCGTGAAATGGTTTACCACCTCGCCCGTCTTAGGATTATACACCAGGATACCCTGGTCGTTGGTGCCCAACCAATAGTTGCCAGCCTTATCCTCGCAGGCGGTTGTGACATCACCCAGATCGACGCTCTTCAAACTGGCGAGGCCTCGGATATACTGGTTGACGCCGTTCTTAAAGGAACCAATCCAAATACTACCGTCGTCGGCCTGATAGATGTTACGAAGGGTGTTATCGCTAATGGAAGTCTCGTCGTACTTATTGTTCATGAACTGCTTCCATTGTTTGTTCTTCATATCGATGACCACCACAGCATCATGATCGCACACCAGCCAGAGCCAGTCGTTCTCGTCGACAAGGAGGCACCAAACCTGAAGTGAAGTAGGAACGCTTTCAACACCTTTGGTGGCCAGATAGTCTAGCATCGTATACCATTTCTTGGTCTTATACTCATGGACATACACAAAAGACAACACGTTACACCATATATTCATGTCTTTGTCGACATAGAGTCTGTACTCCTGACTATCGATGCCACTCGCTTCATACATCCAACGGTCTATCCACTCTACCTCGCCTTTGTCACCATTCAGGCAGACCAGTTCACCATTGTTGGTGACGACCAGCAATCTGTCGCCGTATTCCGCTACTGTAGAGATGCCGAAATTGGGCGAGAACTCGTTTATGCCGAAGCCCATCTTGATGGTGGTAATCTTGTTTTTCTTGGCATGAGGATGATAGCAATAGATGGCTTTCTCAAAATCCTTCACCCAGATATTCTTCTTCGAGTCGATATGCAGCCACTCCACATTACAGTTCAAGCCCAGTTTGGCTAGCGCCCTGGAGGCCTTGCGCTCGAAGGTCTCTTTCACGGGATCATACACACAATAGTTCATGCCCTGCCGCATCCAAAGTTGGCCTTCTGAATCTTCAAACACACGATCCGTGTAATTGTCGCGCATCGTAGTGGTATCACGAAGATTAGAATAGTAGGTCTTCACCCTATAGCCGTCATAGCGGTTCAGACCGTAGGGGGTACCAATCCATACATATCCTTTAGAATCCTTGAAGATACAGTTTATCTGAGAACTCGACAAACCCTGCGGGGTGTCAAGTCGCCGGAACTTCATATCAGGAATGAAAGACGTCTGAGCCTCGGCCACCAAACCGAGAGCCATCAAACAAAGAATAATCAGTTTCTTCATAATCATCTAACCATTATTTATTCATCCATTAGGATTGCCTCTTCTATTTCTTCCTCTTTCTCTTGGTCGGAAGCAGCAGTCGGCTCGTCATCAGATTTCTCCTGACGCCATTGTTTCCGTTTACCGAACTCTTTCACCGCATGGACAATCTTTCCCTGACCAAATATCAGGATACCGATCAGCAGCGCATACAGAATCCAAGCCCACCACGAACGATACCAGGGAGAAAGAATTACAATATCGAGTTCGCTGACCTCATCATCCATTGTTCCGTCGTCATGAAGGATACGCACACAAAGGGTATAATCGCCCGGGGGCAATCCCATATAAGTAATGTCGGCCTGACCACTCGAGGTCTTGATCCACATATCATTGAAGCCTTTCAGTCTATAGGCGAAACGCGTCTTGTTGTTCACACCACCATTGTCGGAAGCCATCAGAATCGTAAACTGGTTCTCTTTGTACTTCAACTTGATGTGCCGTTGCTGATCAAGTGCCTCGTCCAAGATGATACGACCATTGACTTCTGCGCCCACCTCTACCAATTGGCCGAACAGTTCAAGGCCGCTGAACACCGGCTGCTCCTTACCATTATTATCATTCAGGCGAAGCGTGCTGATAATGTCCAGTCCTTCCTGTCCTCCAACAAGCAGATAGCCGTCACGCGAACAATAGATAGCACGCTGGTTAAACGGCCCAGGCTGCAATCCGTCACGGTCATTATAGCTGCGCACAATAAAAGTCCAAGTACCATCTTCCTCTTGCTGGGGAATGATATTCGATACACCATGATCAGTTGCTACCCACATGGTGTGACGCGTATCCTCTGTGACAGATACAGCATTCGAGCCATGAAGGCCCGACTTCATATCCAACAGAGTGGTCTGGTTATTCTTCCTGTCAAAGACGGCGACACCTGCCGGCGAACAAAGCCAAATCAGACGTCGGCTATCCATCACGGCATGGGAGGTGGCACTTGATATCGTGATGGACTTATTACCTTTCGTTTCTGCCAGCCAGCCATTCACAACTCTGAAATTACCCGGATGGATCAGTGCAAAATATTCCGAATTACCCAAAAGTATCCAACCATTGGAGGCGGTGGAGATACTATTGGTCCACACGGTTTTCAAGACGGAATTGTCCGCAATGAAATTGCGTTGTTCGCCTGTACGCTTATCGATGCGCACCGCACCGCCACCAAGCACACCAACCCAGATATTGCCCCATCGGTCTTCCGTAATGCCCCAGATGTTATTCGTCACAAAGGCACTGCCCGGGTCTGTCGTACGGTAGTTTTTCCAATTGCCATCCTTGTATTTCAAGAGACCACCTTCATACGTACCGAACCACAAGCTCCCATCTTTGGCTGCATAACTGCCGACAATAATGTCGCTGGGCACGCCAAGCCTTTGTTTCGAGAAAGTATCTACCGGCTCCAAAGTCTTAGGATCCATCTTGATGATACCGCCATCGTTACGACCAATCCAATAATAGCCTTGCTGGTCCTCACAGATAGTATTGATATCACCGATATTGAGACTGACGAAATTGGACATGGATTCTGAACACATGGCCACACCATTCTTGTAAGTGGCTACCCACATCCTGCCCAGTTGATCGAGATAGAGATGCTTACAGGTAATATCGGGTAAGGAGGAGTCGTCGCCTTTTACATTCGTGAACTGGCGCCATTCCTTGCTTTTGAAATCGAGCACCAGTACACCGAGGTGGTCGGTAGCCACCCACAAGAAGCCTTTATTGTCATAACAGATCTCCCATACCAGGATATCGTCAGGCACATTCTCAAAACCTTTCGCCCGCATGAACTCCGTCAGCGTGGTGTACCAGCGTTTCTCATTCTTACTAAAAATATAAGTACCTGTTGAGTGTGTGATGACCCAGATATTTTCCTCTTTATCCACAGTCACCCAGTAGTCGTTATAGGCATCAAGGGCCCGTTTCACATAGTCTTCCTTCCAAAGCACCTTTCCGCGAGGGCCGTCTATACACATCAGTTCGCCGAAAGTAGACACGAGAATCATGCCTTCCTTGCTTTCCGCATAGGCCGAAACACCAAATTCCTTGGAGAACTCATAGGGGCCATAGCCAAAGTTAATGTGCTTCAGAAGTTTCTTGGTGGGGTCGAAATAGTAGAAACCGTCTTCATAAGTCTTTACCCAATAGCTCTTGTTCTTATCCAGATGAATACTTTCAATGCTTCCGGTAATGCCCTGCGAATTAAGCCAACGGGCAGGTGTGCGGTCCACACTCTCCGTTTGGGGATCATAGAGAGAGTAGTTCATGCCCTGCTTCAGCCAGAGCCGACCCCCATGACCTTCCTGTATCTCGTCAATACGGTTATTGCGGAGGGTGGTAGTATCCTGATCATAGGAGAAGAAGGTTCGAACACGATAGCCATCATATCGGTTCAGACCATAGCCTGTTCCAAGCCAGACATATCCTCGGGAATCACGGACTATACTGTTCACAGTAGAATTCGACAGTCCTTCTCGGGTGTCCAAGCGTTTGAACTTCATATCAGGTATCACACCTGCACTTACATCTGCTATCAAACACAATATTGTCATCAGGAAAGATAGCCGTTTCATCGTGATAGTCATTTTATCGAGTTAGTTGTCTTTTTATGTCACAAAAGTAAGAAAAAAACGCGAGGTGTGCAAACATTCTGCAAAAAAACACGCATAAATGGCAAAATATTTGGTAATATCACAGAAAAAAACTACTTTTGCAGAGAATTTCTTAAGACCTGGCGTGTGAATATCAACTATTAGTTTCAACACATAAATTAGTAACAATGAATCAACAAACAGCACAAGGTAGTAAGTCCTACCTCATCAGTATTGTGATGGTGGCCGTGTTAGGCGGTCTGCTATTCGGTTATGACACCGCAGTGATTTCTGGAGCCGAAAAAGGTCTCCAGGCGTTTTTCATGGAAGCCAAAGACTTCGCCTATACCGATGGCTGGCACGGCTTCACTTCGGCCTCTGCCCTCATCGGCTGTATCATCGGTTCGGCCCTCTCTGGTTTCCTGGCTACGAACCTCGGTCGTAAAAAGTCGCTCATCATCGCAGGTATCCTCTTCTTCATCTCGGCACTGGGCTCGATGGATCCTGAGTTTATGTTCTTCGAGTACGGTCAGCCCACTTATTCGCTGCTTATCATGTTCAACATCTACCGTGTCATCGGTGGTATTGGTGTAGGTCTGGCTTCGGCTATCTGCCCGATGTATATCGGTGAGGTGGCACCTTCTAATATCAGAGGTATGCTCGTGTCATGGAACCAGTTCGCCATCATCTTCGGTCAGTTGGTAGTTTACTTCGTGAATTTCTTCATCCTGGGCGACCACATCCAGCCTTTGGTAGAAGAGATGGGTAAGGGCATTGCCGCCATCAATCCCGCTGCACAGTGGACTGTCACTACAGGTTGGCGTTATATGTTCGGTTCAGAGGCTGTACCCGCAGGACTTTTCGCCCTATTGATCTGCTTCGTACCTGAGACGCCACGTTACCTTGTATCGATTGGTCAGGATCAGAAGGCCCTCGGCATCCTGTCGAAGATTAACGGTTCGAGCAAAGCAGCCCAGATTCTGCAGGATATCAAGGATACAATGGTAGTGAAGACCGAGAAGCTGTTAACCTATGGTGCCATGTGTATCTTCATCGGTATCATGCTCAGCGTATTCCAGCAGGCTGTGGGTATCAACGCCGTGCTCTACTACGCACCGCGTATCTTTGGCGACATGGGTATGGACAACCCGATGATGATTACGGTCTTCATGGGTGTCATCAATATTCTCTTTACCCTCGTGGCTATCTTTACTGTTGAGAAGTGGGGCCGCAAACCTCTGCTCATCTACGGTTCGCTGGGTATGGCACTTGGTGCCTTCGGTGTAGCCATCACCTTCGGTCATGCCGGTATGGAGTTTGTCACCGCAGCCTCTCTGCTCATCTACTCGGCTTCGTTCATGTTCTCATGGGGTCCCATCTGCTGGGTGCTCATCGCCGAGATCTTCCCCAATACCATCCGTGGTGGTGCAGTGGCTATCGCTGTGGCTTTCCAGTGGATTTCAAACTTCATCGTTTCGTCGACTTTCGTCCCGATGTTCAACATGCACCTCACTGAGGGTGACGACTTCGGTCACTGGTTCACCTACGGCCTCTATGGCATCCTCTGTGTCGTCGCTGCCATCTTCGTCTGGAAGCTCGTTCCTGAGACCAAGGGCAAGACGCTTGAGGATATGACCAAACTCTGGCGCAACAGGAAATAATCCAAATGCCGATAATAAAAGACGGACACGGAATCCCATCGATTGGCATCCGTGTCCGTCTCTTTTTTATTTTAAGGAAAAGTTACTTTCTGGCTGATGTATCACGAATCACCAGCTTCTGTGGAACAATTTTGCGGTAGATCTTAGAATCGCCACCAATATTCTTCAAAAGCAGCTGACAAGCGGTCTGGCCCATCAGGTGCGACTGATCTTCAATGGCCGACATACGTGGGGTGACGTATTGGGCATGCACATCATCGGTAAAGCCAATCAGTGCCACGTCTTCAGGAATACGCAGTCCATGTTGTTTGATAGCCGTAAAAGCCGCAAAAGTAATAATGTCATTGAAGGCCAGAATCGCATCAGGCCGATTCTCTTGCTGCAGAAGCCTAGTGGTGGCATCCATAGCCCACTGATAATCTATCTTCTCACAGGCCACCAAATCACGGTCGATAGGAATCCTATTCTCACGCAAGGCTTCCAGATAACCGTGCTTCCGACGCTTCACCATATCAAGATGGTTAGGACCGCCAATAAAAGCAATGCGACGGCTACCGGTATCTATCAGATGTTGGGTAGCCTGAAAGGCGGCCTCATCACCATTAGCTGTCACGCTCGAGAAACGGTCGGTCAGACAGGTACGTCCGAAAAACACAAGAGGAATACCCATATTAGCAATTTCCTCAAAATGGCTATAGTCTGTGGTATTCTGCGACAGACAGGCAATGATACCCTCTACATGCAGACTGATGAAATTGTCGATAGCCCGTATCTCTGTTTCGGTATCTTCATGCGTATTGGCACTGATGACCGAATAGCCCTCCTTGCGCGCCTCATCTTCGATGCCGTCTAAGACAGCGGCATAATAATGGGTCACAAGATTGGGTACCACCACGCCTATCACCCGAGGAGCTTCCTTCCGGAGACTCTGTGCAAAGGGATTCGGACGATAGTTCAATCGCTTAGCCAGCTCCTTGACCTTCATCTGCATGTCTTGTCCTATTTCCGGACTACTGCGAAGGGCACGGCTGACAGTAGCGATGCTGACACCCAGTTCCTGGGCCAAGTCTTTCAATGACGTTCGACGTTTATTTGCTGCCATTTTCACATATGCTGACTATACGGCGACAAAATTACAAAAAATCCCCGAACCTCGCAAACGTTTACGTTGTTTTTTCACTCTAAATCGCTTAAAAACAGGGAAAAAGTCCTTACCTTTGCATCGCAAATCCAGAATGAGTAATGAATAGTTGATAATAAGTTAGTTAGAACAGAGCCAAGACTGTCGTGATGACACTCTTGGCTTTTTTTATTTTATTCTCAGATTACCGACATGAATATCCCCCGATCCATTCTTCTTGTAATCATAATGTGTCAGGGTTCCACTAAGTTCAATGTCGCCAGAGCCTGATAACTGGCATTGTGCAGACTTACATCCTTCTTCAAAACTGACGGAAATATCCCCGGAGCCCCTCAAGGACAAATCCGTTTCCTCAACATTGGCCTCAATGATCCTGATGTCGCCAGAGCCAACCAATACTGCCGTTGACTTCTTTGCATCGAGATGATTGATACTGATGTCGCCAGAACCGACCAACTCCGTAGTACACGCATCACAGATGATATCCTCAAATCTGACGTCACCGGATCCGCGCAGAACGATATTCATCACATCTGTATCGAGCAGCTTACTGCTGACAAAGTCACCTGAGCCATTCACACGCACTCCAATCAGATCCGGAGAGGATACATAGACGGTAACATCATCCTTATCACCCCAATTCAGGTTGATGGCACCTACTTTCAAATCCACCCTCCCCTTGTTATACACAAAGAGCGTACGGTCTTTCACTTCGGTCACCATATTATCGACCATTTTCTCCAGGCCTTCCAATCTCACGCCAAACGTATCAGCCTGGGAATATACGACATTGGGAGAGCCGCTGATCTCGATGCGCTCAAACCCGCGATGCTTTCTCACATCCACAATCTGATCACCTGGAAGGGGCCTGTCACACGTCACAACACACGAAGTCATTCCCAATGCGACCATCATCAATAGGACGTTATACATCAGATACTGTCTTGCTTTCATTTTCTTGTCTTTTTAATTAATCATTTGCCTGTTTGACGTAACGGACAGCAAAAAAGTTGCAATCGAAATCATTTTTCGAAATGCTGCCAGTCCTTCACCGTCCGCCAAGAGCCACCCCATTTGAATCCGTGCTGCAGGAAAAGGCGGTGCAAAAGGTCGCCTTTGACGATTTTATAAGGAAAGGACTTGCGACGGTCGACGTATTTGACGGCGGTAGCCGGTTCGACAATGCGCCGACCGTTCTTTCCCGTTCGGACATACGGATTGTAGAGCGTGTTGATATCGACAGCCATGCCTGTAGCGTGTTTGGAGAGCTTGGCAGAGCCCGATATCCTCCGATAGCAAAAACTGGAGGTATTATTATCACGCATGGCCCGCTCGTCGTCAGCCTCGTAGTCATCCATCAGACGGATCCGCTGGATGGGATACTTCTGGCGATAGAGCTCACGGAATATCTCCACGATATCATTCGCAATGGCCTTGTTACAGATCATCTCACCCACGTGTTCCTTCTGTTCGGCATCGAAGTGCGAGAGGCGCAGATAACGGAGATCGGCCCGGCGGACCGTGCAGCCTTCTGGCCAAGAACGCCCCTGCATTCTGCGAAAAACAGAGTCGGGGATTGTCTGTATGGAGAACTCCTGAGCCCAGCCCGCAAGAGATGACAGACAGAAAAGCAATGATAAAACCGAGCGATGCATGACCAGATTACGCTAAGGGAAGTATGAACCAGAAGTCGGAACCAGCACCCAGTGATGACTCGACGCCAACCGTACCACCAAGATTCTTCACGTGCGACGCAACGACGGAGAGACCCAGTCCGGTACCGGGGATGAACTCATCGACCTTGACGAAACGCTCAAAGATACGTTTCTGATCCGCCTTGTCGACACCTTTACCCGTATCTTTCACACTGACGCGCACCTGATTACCCTGTACCTCATAATGCAATGTAATCTCGCCCTCGGTGGTGAACTTGACGGCATTCTGTACAAGATGGTCTAGGATCTCAACGAGTCTCTCGCGGTCGGTCTGGATCATTAACCGCGGCAAGGGGCACTCAACATTGATCGGCAGATTAGCAGTTGGCTGATATTTATCGGCCACATCCTGCAGCAGTTGGTTGAGATCGACCTTACCCATGAGCAAGCTCTTGGCCCCAGCTTCAATCTGCGACATGCTGACGAGTCCATCGATGACACGAAGCAATTTCCGGTTGTTTTCCTGGATCTCGACTATCAGCTGGTTGCGGTCTTCATCGCTCTGCACCATCGGGAGTAGGTCCGCAAATCCGACAATAGCGTTGAGGGGCGTACGGATCTCATGTCCCATGTTGGCCAAAAAGGCTGTTTTCAGGCGGTCGCTCTCTTCAGCCTTGTTTCGGGCTGCGACCAACGATGCCTCCATCGTCTTACGCTCATCGATGCGCTGGGTAGTTCCTACGATCTTGGTCGGAATACCGTCCATGTCGCGCTCCACAATAGTGGCATAGCTCTCTTCCCAGAAAGAATTGCCGGAAATCGGATTTGTTATCTGATACTCCTGATGATAGAAATCAGAACGACCCTCGCAGATATCGTTGAAGCTCTTACTCACCCGGTCGACGTGGGCAGGGGAAATGTCGGAAAAAAAATTGTTGAGCATGTCATCGCCGCCCGGGACATAATTGTCGCTCCCGTCGCGGTAATCGCTCTCGATGACAAATGTCTTTGTCCGCGGCTCGTAGCGCCAAACGGCAATCTTCATGGCTTTGAGAATAAATTCAAATTCGATGTTGTTCTGTCGCACCTTTTCGAGTTCGATAAGCTCATGCTTGAGCTTTCGCCCCGACCTTAACTGATAATAGATGCCGAAGCAGAGAAGCAGAAACAAGATAAATCCGCCGACCCAGATCAACATGACGGTCAGGGAGCTGAAACGTGAGGTATATAGCAGAATCGATTCCATTCTTAAATCAGAAGATGTGGCAAAATTAAGAAATTATCCGGAATAACACAAATAAGAAGCACATTTTTTTGCATTTTATTTGTTTTTTCGCCCGACTTGCATTAACTTTGCACTCGAAAAGTCGACAAATGTCCACTTTTATAAGATGATTTTCCACTATTACATAGTCAAATGGAACAAAACAAAGACTTGAGCAATGCTCACACAGCTGAGCAGGAGCTCATCGCCAAAACGTTCATGGGACTGGAACCTGTTCTGGCGAAGGAACTGACCCAATTGGGTGCAAACAATGTACAGATCGGCAGACGGATGGTATCATTCACCGGTGACAAGGAAATGATGTACCGTGCCAATTTCCAACTGCACACGGCCATCCGTATTCTGAAGCCCATCCGCCATTTCAAGGCCAAGAGTGCGGATGATGTTTACGACGAAATCAAAAAAATCGACTGGAGCATGTATCTGGAGCCCGAGAAGACGTTCGCAGTCGATTCAGTGGTCTTCTCGGAGGAGTTCCGGCACTCCAAATTCGTATCATACAAGGTGAAAGATGCCATCGTGGACTATTTC
Organism: Prevotella sp.; assembly: GCA_017650905.1. Taxonomy (GTDB): domain Bacteria; phylum Bacteroidota; class Bacteroidia; order Bacteroidales; family Bacteroidaceae; genus Prevotella. The sequence goes on from JAGCDZ010000026.1 coordinate 18,747, forward strand.
CGCGAAAAAACCGGCAAACGTCCGAATATCTCAGTGGCCAATCCCGACATCCGGCTCAATATGCACATCGCTGAGGACCACTGTACGCTGAGCCTCGACTCGAGCGGAGAATCCTTGCACCGTCGCGGCTACCGACAGGAGAGTGTTGAAGCGCCGCTGAATGAAGTCCTGGCGGCAGGAATGATCCTCCTCTCCGGCTGGCAGGGCGACACGGATTTCATCGATCCCATGTGCGGCTCGGGGACACTGCCGATTGAGGCGGCACTGATTGCCCGGAACATGGCACCGGGACTCTTCCGTAAGGAATATGCTTTTGAAAAATGGCCCGACTTCGATGCCGAGCTCTTCGATGAAATATATAACGACGAAAGTCAGGAGCACGAGTTCAAGCACCACATCTACGGCTACGACATCGACATGAAAGCGGTGAACACAGCACGAATGAACGTGAAGGCGGCAGGGCTCACGGCCGATATCACCATTGCGCAGCAGGACTTCAAGGATTTTGCGCAGCCTTCGGGCAAAAGCATCATGATTACTAACCCGCCCTACGGCGAGCGCATTTCTACGCCCGACCTCCTGGGCACCTATCGCATGATAGGCGAGCGTCTGAAACACCAGTTTAAGGGTAACGATGCGTGGATTCTCTCCTACCGTGAGGAATGTTTCGAACAGATCGGCCTCAAACCCAGCATCAAAATCCCGCTCTACAATGGTTCGCTGGAATGTGAATTCCGCAGATACCCAATGTTCGATGGCAAGTTGAAGGTATTCCGTCGCGAGGGAGGCGTAGTGCAAACCGATGAGGAAAAACAACAGATGGCCCAGAAGCACCGCTTCAAAAAGGAGCGCGAATTCAAGCAGCGCCTCGAGGAAACCGAACAAAATGAAGAAGGAGACATCCGCAGTTTCACATTCCACCACCACGATCTGGAAAAGAGCGACCGCAGGGAGCGGAGTATCCGCAAAAACCGCGAGGACCGCGAGGACGGAGAATTCCGCAAGGGCCGCCAGAACCAAAAAGGCCGCAAAGACCGCGACTTCCGCAAAAAACGCGACGGAAGAAACTATAACAGCAAAAAAAGATTCGACGATGATGAAGAATAATTCCCTATCAGTCCGGCTAGCAAGGCTGGTCGGGCTGGCAATCTTAGCAACAATCGCAATCCCAACGCCCATGACCGCCCAAGACAAGCTTTTCACCCTCGAAGACCTGAATTTCGGAGGGACGAACTACGCCAACATGCAGCCCAAGAACATGTTTCTGACTTGGTGGGGCGATCGGCTGATACAAACAGACGTGGAAGAGTGCAACACCATTGATGCGCTGACCGGCAAGAAGACCAAACTGTTCACGCTCGACGAGATCAACCTGTGGGCAGGGAGCAACGACGAGAAATACGTGCGCCATCTGATGAACGCCACTTTCCCCTACCCCGACAAACCCCTCGTACAGGTCGGCAACAGGAAGGCCGTTATCCTCGTCGACTTCGAGCAGAAGAAAATTGTCTGGCAGGACAGCTTGGCTGGACAGACAGCCAACGACTGGAACGCTGTATCGAGGGCGACAGCCTATGTGGAGAATAATCAGCTCTTCGTGGTCGACGCCGACGAGCATAAGCACCAGCTCACTACCGACGGCTCGCGCGAAATTGTCTATGGGCAGTCAGTCCACCGTAATGAATTCGGCATCAACAAAGGCACGTTCTGGAGTCCCGACGGACAGCGCCTCGCCTTCTACCGCATGGACCAGAGCATGGTGACCGACTATCCACAGGTCGATATTTTCCCCCGCGAAGCAACGTACGAGCCAGACAAATATCCCATGGCAGGCGAAACTACGCATACTGTTACTATTGGTGTCTATGATATAAACACAAATGAAGTTGTTTTCCTCAACACGCCCAATATCATCAAAGGGGGGAATGCCATCTCACCAGTATATTTCCCACTGAAATCAGATTCACCAACCGATTCTGTATGTTACTTTACCAATATCGCCTGGAGTCCCGATAGCAAGACTATCTATATGTTTGAACTAAACCGTAAGCAAAATGACTGCCGCCTGGTGAGTTATAATGCCACGACAGGTGAGCGTATCGCAGAGCTCTATCGCGAGACCAGCGACAAATACGTTGAGCCTTTACATCCGATTCAATTCTTGCCCTGGGATGATACAAAGTTCATCATGCAGAGCCAGAAGGATGGTTATAACCACCTTTACCTTTTCGACACCAGTGGAAAAGAGCTGAAACAAATCACCAAAGGTGAGTGGGTAGTGATGGAAGTACTGGGCTTCAACAAGAAGCAGAAGACCGTCATTATCGCCTCCAATGAGAAATACCCGCTTAATCGCGATTTATACGCTGTCGATATAAATACAGGCACGCGTACTTCGCTTTGCGCTTCGGGTGTTCATCAGGGCGTTCTCTCTTCAAGCGGAACGCTGCTCTATGATAAGTGGAGTGATCCTACTACGCCAAGAAAAATCGATATTCTCTGGACGAGTTACAAAAGTAGCAAGAGAAAGATAGGCCCTCAAAACCTACTCACAGCTCCAGACCCTTGGCAGGGCTACCGCCAACCGCTATTCGAAAGCGGCACCATCAAGGCCGCCGACGACCAGACCGACCTCTATTACCGCTTTGTGAAGCCCCACGACTTCAGCCCCGCTAAGAAATACCCCACCGTGGTCTATGTCTATGGCGGTCCGCACGCCAACAACGTACAGGCCTCCTGGCATTGGGCTTCCCGTACCTGGGAGACCTACATGGCTCAGAAAGGCTATATCGTCTTCATCCTCGACAACCGTGGCAGCCAGTATCGCGGCCGCGACTTCGAGCAGGCCACCTTCCACCAGCTGGGCCAGATCGAGATGCAGGATCAGATGCGCGGCGTCGACTACCTGCGCACCCTGCCCTATGTCGACATGAATCGCTTAGGTGTGCACGGCTGGAGCTTCGGCGGATTCATGACCATCTCGCTGATGACCAACTATCCCGATGTGTTCAAGGTAGGCGTGGCGGGAGGCCCTGTCATCGACTGGAAATGGTATGAGGTGATGTATGGCGAGCGCTATATGGGCACACCACAGGACAATCCCGAGGGCTACGCCAAGACGAGCCTCATCGCGAAAGCCGGACGCCTGAAGGGAAAGCTCCAGATCATCACCGGCTACAACGACAACACCGTCGTCCCGCAGCACTGCCTCTCCTTCCTCGACGCCTGCGTTAAGGCTGGCACGCAACCCGACTTCTTCGCCTACCCCGGCGAGGAGCACAACATGCGGGGCCACGCCTCGGTACATCTGCATGAGCGCATCACGCAATACTTCGAAGACTATTTGAAATAAATCAAAAGCCCCGCCAGAAGAAAAATTTCAATTTTTATTTGGCATTTTGCGCAGTAATTCGTATCTTTGCAGCCATTATGAAGATTTTATTGTTAGGTAGCGGAGGCCGCGAGCACGCCCTCGCGTGGAAAATAGCTCAGAGTAATAAATGCGAGAAACTCTACATTGCCCCGGGCAATGCCGGAACGAGTAACTGTGGTGAGAATGTGGCGATGAAGGCCGACGATTTCGAGGCTGTAAAGGCCTTCTGCGTGGCCAATGGCGTCGATATGGTTGTTGTGGGCCCGGAGGACCCGCTGGTCAAGGGCATCTACGACGAGCTGAAGGCCGACACCCGCACGAAGGACATCCCGGTAATCGGTCCGTCGAAAGCCGGAGCAGTGCTCGAAGGCTCGAAGGACTTCGCAAAAGGCTTCATGCAACGGCACGGTATCCCCACGGCCCGCTATCAGACGTTCGACGGCGAGCATCTCGAGGAAGGACTGGCCTTTCTTGAGGAACTGGAGGCGCCTTACGTGCTGAAGGCCGACGGGCTCTGTGCCGGCAAGGGCGTCCTAATCCTGCCTACCATCGAGGAGGCTAGGAAGGAGCTCAGGGAAATGCTGGGTGGCATGTTCGGCAACGCCTCGTCGCGTGTCGTGATCGAGGAATTCATGAGTGGCATCGAGTGCAGCGTCTTTGTGCTCACCGACGGCCGTCACTACAAGATCTTGCCCGAAGCTAAGGATTACAAGCGCATCGGCGAGCACGATACCGGTCTCAACACGGGCGGCATGGGCTCTGTCACACCCGTCCCTTTCGCTACACAGGCATGGATGCATAAGGTGGAAGACCGCATCATCCGCCCCACGGTGGAAGGACTCGCTGCCGACGGCATCGACTATAAGGGATTCATCTTCTTCGGCCTCATCAACCGCACGAACACGCCCAGCGGCGAGCCCGAGCCCTATGTCATTGAATACAACTGCCGCATGGGCGACCCGGAGACCGAGAGTGTAATGCTCCGACTGAAAAGCGACATCGTCGATCTGTTCCAGGGAGTGGCAGAAGGTAATCTCGACGAGCGGGAGATTGAGTTCGATTCCCGCGCAGCAGTCTGCGTCATGCTCGTCAGCGGCGGCTATCCCCAGGCCTATAAAAAGGGCTATCCCATCACGGGAATTGCGGAGGTGGACGGTAGCATCGTCTTCCACAGCGGCACGGCCCTGAAAGACGGCGAGGCGGTGACCAACGGTGGGCGTGTCATTGCGGTAAGCAGTTATGGCAAAGACAAGGCCGAGGCCCTCCAGAAATCGTTTGAGGAAGCCCAGAAAATCCAGTTCACCGACAAATATTTCCGTCGCGACATCGGAGCCGACTTATAAATCACGACCTTGAAAGGCAGTCAGTTACAGAAAATCGTGGCGGGGAGCCGTCTCACCTTACCAGTGACGGCCCTCTACGGCTTGGCCATCTGGTTCATCAGCGGTACGGTCCAGCATCAGTGGTGGATTCAACTGTTCTGCTTCATCCTGTCGACCTACCTGATGGTGCTGCTGAACAATTTTAACTCACTCATACGCATCTACAGCCGCTCTATCACCTCTGCGTTCATCATCCTGTCATGCGCGGCGTGTTTTTTATTCCCCTCGCTGGAGGGCGGATTCGTCACCGTAGGGCTCATCGCGAGTCTGCTGACAATCTTTGTCACCTATCAAGACCGTGATGCCGCAGGATGGAGTTTCTACACGTTCCTCATTCTCGGATTGGCCAGTCTGGCAAAAGTCCATCTGCTCGTCTTCATCCCGTTTTATTGGATTATCATGATGCTATTGAGCAGCCTGAGCCTGCGCACCTTCATCGCATCACTGTTCGGTCTCCTCACACCCTACTGGATCAGCATTGCAATCATCCTGATGGTCTACCAAGGCGACGTCCGCCCCTTCACCGGTCATTTCCAGCCCCTCGCTGAGACCGTTTTCTTCGCCGACTATGGGAGCATCCCCCTCTCCCACTATCTTACCTATGCCTTCCTAGTTTGCCTGAGCGTCACTGGCATCATCCATTTCCTCCGCACGAGTTACAACGACAAAATCCGTACGAGGCAGTTTTATTACAGCATCATGTTTCTTGACATCGTGGTTCTGGTTCTGCTCCCCATTTGCCCGCAGCAATACGATCTGCTGTTCCGTCCTGCCATTATCCTGACGAGCGCACTGATCGGCCATTTTATCGCCCTGACGCATACCCAAGTAACCAATATCGCCTTCTACGTCATCCTGACCACAGCCCTCCTGCTAACAAGTTTCAACTTATGGATATCATTCAATTCCTAACGCAGTACGGCTATCTAGGCATGTTCCTGGCTGCGTTTCTGGCCGGAAGCTTCTTTCCCTTCTCCAGCGAGGCTGTGATCATTGCCCTGATGGCTTCCGGCCTTGATCCGTGGGTGCTGATGATTTATGGAACAGCCGGCAACGTGCTGGGCAGCGTTCTGAACTATTGCGTAGGGAGGATGGGCAAGATGGAATGGATTGAGAAGTACTTCCACGTGAAGAAAAAAGACCTGGACAGAGCCCATCGGTTCCTCGCAGGACACGGCGCTTGGATGGGATTCTTCGCCTTCCTGCCAGTATTAGGCACCGCCATCACCGTTGCCCTGGGCCTGATGCGCTCGAACATCATAATCACTTTCATCGCCATCACACTTGGTAAAATCTTTCGTTACATTATCTTAATCTACGGTGCTGGATTATTCATGTAACGTTAATTTATGTAGAGCGGCAGCAAATTCTTCACTTTTCACTTTTCACTTTTCACATCTTTTTAGTACCTTTGCATCCAAATTGGATTTTTAACGTTAAAAACTATATTATTTAGATGAAACAATTCAGACTGGTGGACAATGTCCTCGGGTGGCTTGCATTCATAATAGCCGCCTTTGTCTATTGCTCTACCATTGAGCCCACTGCGTCGTTCTGGGACTGCCCGGAGTTTATCACCACAGGCTACCGCCTCGAAGTCGGACATCCGCCCGGGGCACCGTTCTTTATGCTGACGGCCAACCTGTTCTCACAGTTTACCAGCGACCCCACGCAGGTGGCGAAGATGGTCAACATCATGAGTGCCCTCCTTTCGGCCACGTGTATCCTGTTCCTCTTCTGGAGTATCACCCACCTAGTGCGGCGGCTCCTCGTCGACCGGATTGAGGATATCACTCTGGCAAAGCTGATTGCCATCGAAGCTTCCGGACTCGTAGGTGCACTCATCTACACGTTCAGCGACACGTTCTGGTTCTCAGCTGTCGAGGGCGAGGTCTATGCCTATTCCTCCGCCTTTACGGCTGTGGTTTTCTGGCTCATCCTGAAATGGGAGGACCATGCTGACGAGCCCCACAGCGACCGCTGGCTGATATTAATCATGTATATGACGGGCCTATCCATCGGTGTTCACCTGCTGAACCTGCTCTGTCTGCCTGCCATCGGTCTGGTGTATTACTACCGCAAGTTCCCCAACGCCAACCTCAAAGGTTCTCTGATAGCCTTGGGCATCTCTGTGGTCATCCTGGCTGCCGTGCTCTACGGCGTCGTTCCGGGCATCATTACCGTCGGTGGATGGTTCGAGCTATTCTTCGTCAATACATTGGGCATGCCCTTCAACACGGGTGAGATCATCTATATCATCCTCCTGGTGGCCTGCGTTATTTGGGCGGTCTACGAGACACAAACGCAAAAGCACAGCCTGATGGTGCAGAACATCGCCTTCCTGATCGCCGTCGGCATGCTTGGCATTCCATTCTATGGCTACGGCTGGTCGGCCTTCATCATCGGCATCATCGTATTGGCAGCCCTCTGGTTCGTGCTGAAGCTCTCCAAGGACAAGCTCCCGCTCATCACGGCCCGTGCTAAGAACACCGCGCTGCTCTGCATGCTCATGCTCATGATCGGCTATTCCACCTACGCCCTCATCGTAATCCGTTCCTCGGCCAATCCCCCGATGGACCAGAACTCGCCTGAGGATATCTTCACCCTGGGCGACTACCTGGGCCGTGATCAATATGGCCAGCGTCCGTTGTTCTACGGACAAGCCTACACCTCGCAAGTGGCCCTTGAGGTAGAGGGTAACATGTGCAAGCCCGTGATGTCAAAGGGAAAGCCCGTCTATCAGCGCAAGGAAAAGGTTTCTGCCGACGAGAAGGACTCCTACTTCGTGGTCCGTACGAAGGATGAATACAAATATGCCCAGAACATGCTCTTCCCACGTATGTACGATGCCGGTCATGCTGGTGCCTACGAGTCGTGGATGGGTGGTGTCAGCGGCACCGAGGTTCCTTACGACCGTTGTGGCGAACCCATGATGATCAAGGTGCCCAGCCAGTTTGAGAACATTCGGTTCTTCCTCTCCTACCAGTGTAACTTTATGTACTGGCGCTACTTCATGTGGAATTTCGCCGGCCGTCAGAACGACATTCAAGGTAATGGCGAACTGGAGCACGGCAACTGGATTACAGGTATCCCCTTCATCGACAATGCCCGCCTGGGCGACCAGAACCTGCTGCCCGATGATTTGAAAGAGAACAAAGGACACAATGTCTTCTACTGTCTGCCCCTTATCCTCGGTCTGTTAGGATTGTTCTGGCAGGCCTGGTACACACGCAAACGTAAGGTGGGCGAGAAGACCATCGACGACCCCATCGGCATTCGCCAGTTCTGGGTGGTGTTCTTCCTGTTCTTTATGACCGGTCTAGCCATCGTCATTTATTTGAACCAGACGCCGATGCAGCCCCGTGAACGCGACTATGCCTACGCCGGATCGTTCTATGCCTTCGCCATCTGGTGCGGCATGGGCGTGGCAGCCATCATCAGCTGGCTCGAGCGTAAGCTCAAGAAAGAGTCTCTAGTCCTTGCTGGACTAGTAGGATTAGCCGGGCTATTCGTCCCCATCCAAATGGCTTCCCAGACCTGGGACGATCACGACCGCTCTGACCGATACTGCTGCCGCGACTTCGGACAGAACTACCTCATGACCTTGCAGGAAAAGGGCAACCCGATTATCTTCACCAACGGTGACAACGATACCTTCCCCCTCTGGTACAACCAAGATACGGAAGGTGTGCGCACTGATGCCCGCGTATGCAACCTCTCCTACTTGCAGACCGACTGGTATATCGACCAGATGGTACGTCCGGCCTACGACTCCCCGTCGCTGCCCATCACCTGGAACCGTCTGGAGTACTGCGCCGGCACCAACGAATATGTGCAGGTCGACCCGTCGCTCAAGTCGCAGGTACTCGAACTCTACCGCGAGAGTCCTGAAGAGGCTAAGAAGCAGTTCGGCGACGAGCCCTTCGAACTGAAGAACGTGCTCAAGAACTGGGTACGCTCCAACATAAAAGATTTCCACGTGATTCCTACCGATACCGTCTATGTCACTATCGACAAAGAGGCGGTCAAGCGTAGTGGTATGCTGATGGCCAGCGACTCCATCCCTGATAAGATGGTCATCTCGCTGAAAGGCAAGGGTGCTCTCTACAAGGGCGACCTGATGATGCTCGAGTTGATTGCCAACTCCAACTGGGAGCGTCCCATCTACGTGGCAACCACTGTGGGTCAGGAGAACTACATGAACCTGGGTGAGAATTTCGTACAGGAAGGCCTCGCCAACCGCATCACGCCGTTCCACACGCACGATACCGACAGTCGTGGCAACCTCGTCCCTGTAGAGAGTGTTGCCAATTTCGATACGGACAAGATCTACGACAACGTAATGAACAAGTACAAGTACGGCAACGTTCGTCAGGAAGGCATCTACCTCGACGAGACAGTCACCCGCATGTGCTACACCCACCGTCGTCTGCTCTCCACCCTGGCTATCAACCTCATCGACGAGGGTGAGAACGACAAGGCGAAGGCTGTGCTCGACAAGTGCGAGAAGGAACTGCCGGGCTATAACGTGCCTCATGACTATGCCAGTGGCTCGCTCGACCTGGCCCGTGCCTATAGCCTCACAGGCCAGGAGCAAAAGGCCCAGCAACTGATAGACCTGCTCTGGAAGAAGTCACAGCAATACATGACATGGTACTGCTCGCTCGACGGCTATCGCTTCGAAGGTTCGCAGCGCGACTGCATGATCCAGCTCTACGTGATGAACCAGCTGGTAGACCTCCAGACCGCCATCGACGAGAAGAAGGGCGAGCAAAAGAACCAGCAACTGGACGCCATCGTCCAACTTTATCACGCCAAGGGCGGCAGATTCGAATAATAATATGTTTATCGAGCAACCTGCCATCTATCTCCGTTGGCTCTATCCCAGAGCCTATTGGAGGATGGACCGTCACGAGAAGGCCGTCTATCTGACCTTCGACGACGGTCCCATCCCGGAGGCGACGCCCTTTATCCTCGACACCCTGAAGGCATTCGAGGTGAAGGCCACGTTCTTCATGGTAGGTGATAATGTGCGCAAGTATCCGGAGCTCTATAAACGAATCGTCAGCGAGGGGCACCAGATTGGTAACCACACGCACAATCATATCGGCGGACTGCGGCATACCATCAAGGAATACAGCTATAATGTCGAGAAGGCCAATGCCTATATCCATAGCCATTACGTGCGTCCCCCACACGGCTGGATGCGACTGAGCCAGTATGCCTGGCTGAGCCGGAAATACAAAATCGTGATGTGGGACCTCGTTACCCGTGACTATTCCAAATGGCTGATGGCAGAAGATGTGGTTGACAATATTAAAAAGTACACGCGTAATGGCTCAATCATCACCTTCCATGACTCGCTGAAGAGTATTGAAAAGCTTCGTACTGCCCTCCCCGAATCCCTCCAGTGGCTCAAAGACCAAGGCTATGCCTTCCGCATCTTCCCTTAGGAATGCCTAGTAAAACCTAAGATTCCCCTAAAAAAACAAAATAAACAATATGAAAAAATTACTAGCAACCTACTTATTAGCAACCACATTCGTTATGACAACAAATGCTCAGCCCCAGCTCCGCGCCGATAACATCGACGAGGTGCTCAAGGCCATGACCCTTGAAGAAAAAGCCAAACTACTCGTTGGCGGTGCAAACAACTTCTTCGGCACAGGAGCCGTCGTTGGCGGCGAGGCCGACCTCGTGGCCGGTGCTGCCGGCACATCGCCTGCCATCCCGCGTCTTGGCATCCCCGCCACCGTCCTTACCGACGGCCCTGCTGGCGTGCGCATCGATCCTACCCGCAAGGGCACCGATAAGACCTATTATGCCACCGCCTTCCCCATCGGCTCATGTCTCGCCTCTACCTGGAACACCGAACTCGTCGGTCAGGTAGGTGAGGCTATCGGCAACGAGACCAAGGAATACCGCTGCGACGTCATCCTCGGCCCGGGCATGAACCTCCACCGCAATCCCCTCTGCGGCCGCAACTTCGAATATTATTCCGAAGATCCCCTGCTCACAGGTAAGATTGCAGCCGCCTATATCAATGGCGTGCAGAGTCAGGGCGCAGGCGTCTCTGCCAAGCACTTCGCCGTGAACTCTCAGGAGACCGACCGCACCTCTGTCGATGAGCGTGTCTCGCAGCGTGCTGCCCGCGAGCTCTACCTCCGTGGCTTTGAAATAGCCGTGCGGGAGAGCAATCCCTGGACCATCATGGCCTCGTACAATAAGATCAACGGCGAGTTCTCCATGGGCAACCACGACCTGCTCACCAAGATCCTGCGTGATGACTGGGGCTATAAGGGCATCGTGATGACCGACTGGATCGGCATCCGCGAAGGTCTGCCCACCACCCGCGAGGTACAGGCCGGCAACGACCTCATGGAGCCCGGACAGCCCGCCCAGGTCGAAGAGATCATCAAGGGCGTAAAGGATGGCAAACTTTCGATAGCCGACGTCGACCGCAATGTGCGCCGCATGCTCGAATACATTGTCAAGACACCGAGTTTCCAGAAATATCCGGCCAGCAACAATCCCGACTTCAAAGCCCACGCTGCCATCACCCGCCAGAGTGCCGCCGAAGGCATCGTCCTCCTCAAGAACAATGGCACCTTGCCTTGGAAAGACGGCAAAACAAAAACTGTAGCCCTCTTCGGCGAAAACTCCTACGACTTCCTCTCCGGCGGCACCGGTTCCGGCTGCGTACATCCCCCTTACGTAGTCGACATGCTCCAGGGCCTCGAGAACGCCGGCATCAAGTCGTCGCCCGTCCTCACCGACATTTACCGCAAATACATCGACTATGCCCGCGTGAAGTTTCAGGCCGAGCGCCATCCCGCCAAGTGGTTCCAGACCGAGATGATGGGTCAGCAGAAATATCCTGAGATCAGCATCTCGCCGATTGCCATAGAAAAGGAAGTCAGCACCGCCGACGCCGCCATCATCACCATCGGCCGCCAGGCTGGTGAAGGCATCGACCGCGACATCGCCACCGAGTTCAACCTCATCCCCGAAGAGTTGTCGCTTATCAAGGACGTCTGCAACGCCTTCCATCAGGCCGGCAAGCCCGTCATCGTCATCATCAACTCCGGAAGCGTCATCGAGACAGCCTCCTGGAGCAGCTATCCCGATGCCATCCTCTGCGCCTGGCAGCCCGGCATGGAGGGCGGCAACTCCGTGGCCGACCTGCTCACAGGCAAGGTCAACCCTTCAGGCAAGCTCACCATGACCTGGCCCCTCGCCGCCACCGACCATCCCTCCACCAAGGGCTATCCCGGCACGATGGACTTCTATACCTACGAGGTGACGAGAGGCTACACGGGCCAGGTGCAGGGCTACGACTATACCAACCACGACGAGGACATCTACGTGGGCTACCGTTTCTTCGACACCTTCCAGCGTAACGTCGCCTACCCCTTCGGCTTCGGCCTGAGCTACACCACGTTCGAATATGCCAAGCCCGTGGTCAAAGCCAAGGGCAAGGATGCCGTCGAGGTAAGCATCACCGTCAAGAACACCGGTTCCGTGGCTGGTAAGGAAATAGCACAAGTCTACGTCCAGGCTCCGAAAGGCCGCCTGGAGAAGCCCGCCCAGGAGCTGAAGGCCTTCGCCAAGACGCGCGAACTCCAGCCCGGAGAGAGCCAGACGCTCACGATGACCATCCCCGTGCGCGACCTTGCCTCGTTCGACGAGGCCAACTCGCTGTGGCTCACCGAGGCCGGCACCTACACCTTCCGCATCGGTGCCTCCAGCCGCGACATCCGCGCCACTACCTCCCTCAAGCTGAATGAATATACCGAGAAGTGCAGTCAGGCACTGGCACCCCAGCAACGCCTGACACTCCTCAAACAATAACCAATAAGAAAATGAAACATCTGAAAAACTATCTCTTCGCCCTCGGCTGTCTGGCAGCCGTGGGGCTTACCTCATGTCTTAATGACGCCAACGATGAAAACACGGGTCTAAGCCGCCAAGAAATCAGCGAATGCTTTAACACTATCAAAGGGAACTACACTGGCAAACTGCTGTTTGAGATTCAGGATCCGAACGACCTTAACAACCATGTCGACACACTTGACATCACCTGGAGCGTCACCGCCGACACATTAATTGTCATCAACCAGTTTCCACAGGCCACATTCTTAGAGCAAGTCCAAGACAGCACACTGAAAGCTGCGTTGGCAAAGGCCACTCCAGAACCACTGAAAGCCAATCTCGGATTTTATAATACCAATCCCGTTGCATTCATGATTTACCCTATCGCCGTCAACTATGACATCATGATAGAGGACGTTGCGCACAAGGCCACGCTGGCCTTTTGGTATAACAATTACTCTTTCGGCAGCTTCGACTGGACGAGCCGCGTCTTCCGGATGCAGATGATCATGTCAGCCCTTTACCTCGATGAGAGCATAAACCGCAACTATCTGTTAAAATCGGGCTCAAGCAGTGTCTCGCTACCCTTGGTGATTACCAACGCCGACCTCAGTAAATAACAATAATAATGCGTACCTGATAGGCATCATCGAGAGCCATCCGTTACAACGAGTGCGAACATCGGGAGAAACGAGTGCGAACAACGCGAGGGACAAGAGCGGCTTAGAAAAAGGGCGAGAGCGTACATCAAAAGGTAAATAGTCTTAATTCATTTTGTTTTTCAGCGGGCGTGGCAACAACTTGCAGCGGGCGTAGCAAATTTCTGCACCGCCCGTGCGAATATTTTGCAGCGCCCGCTGCAAGACATTGTGTGTTAACTGCTATTTTTTTACTGGCTAATAGTGCTCCACGTCTTTCATCGTCCGCTTATAGTTGGCGGACGTTTATTTCCTGAATGCAAAGATACAAAATTAAAAACAAAAATGCAAGTTTTTTCTCTTTTTTTCATCATCTTTTAGGTCAGGGGTCGGGTCTGTAACGCAGGGACGGGTCTTTTGTTATATAATCTATAATTCCGTTTTATTATTACAACTTAACAATATTAGCTGTGATTTTGTAGTATTCCTTTTTAGGATATAATCCCCAATAGAAGAGATACTGAGTCGATGACTGGTCTCCTTCCGCTTTTTTCACATACAGGTTGAGCTGCCATCCTGTTACACAAGGCACCATTTCCTGCCGCTCGACCGAATAGAAGCCCTTTGACATCACCGCCTGACCAACGACCAGTGTGTATTTGCTGAGGTCGATTTCCGGGAATTCCGCTTTCTTACCCAAAAGGATTTCGTCAAAACTGTTATACATCTCAGTTTTGTCTCCTTCCATTTTCTTGAAGAATTGATATGACAAAGGCACTAACGGGTATTTGTTCTGAAAGTAGTCGTTTAGCTTGGCATAAACTTCCCCGTACTCAACAGTATTTAATGCCCACTTGGAGCTGACATCCTCTGCTGTACGTTTTTCTAGTTTGTCGATATTCATATAATACTGCGCTTCTTCAGGGTGGGCATAATTACTGACATGATTCCATGTCTGATAGAGTGTGCCGGAAATTAAAACGGGCTGGTTTTCTGTCAGATATGCCTCGGGAAGTGGCTTCATCGGGAAATAGTAAGTGGCGGTTCTCTTTTCATTATTGCCCGGGATCATGATACACCAACCTCTGCTGAATAATTGATCGTTATATACGAGTCCCATCACGTCGTCGACTCGCTCTGTACTCTCATAGGGTGTGACCACGCACTGATATTCCCTTGAGCTATCCTTCAGCCTCCTGAACTTGTCAATTTTGAATGCTATCTTGTCACCTACTTCGATCGAAGCTCCTGAGAAATCAGCTGCCGCGAAATGACAGAAATGATAACTGGAGGATGGAGGACAGCTGCGGGCATAATAGCCGACGTATTGCGGGTAATCAAGGATTTTCACTACAACCTCATCGTCGTTCACAACAGTCACCTCACCGATGTAGCGATCGGGCAGTCCGTTTTTCCAGGCATATTTATACTCTTCGCTGTCATCGTAGTCCTTAGTGAATACAAAGTAGTCGTTGTCAGTATAATAAAGCCTCAACTCTTTCCCCTTCAACTGATAGGACTTGATGCCGTAGATGTACTTCTCGAAGAAATTATTTTCCATGATTCTACAACCGACCATCGACGATCCCCGCCACGTTGTATCCCAGGTCATTTCCTTCCCGTTGAGGGTTAACATGCCGACGGTAATATCATTAACCAAGGACCAGGCAAAAACATAGCCATCTTCCTTGAATTCGATGCTGAGACAATGATGGCAGACATAGTTGGTGTCCACTTCAAACCAGGTTCCCCCGTCGTTCCATCCTACCAACCACCATTCGCCATACAGCGATTCCGTTGAGGGGACGCTATCATCATACACGGGGAGGTCTGTACTACTACACGCCGTCATACCAGCCAATGTCATCAGCACAGCACCCATCCAAAATATAAAACTCTTTTTCATACGCCTATATATTGCCTTAATAATATAATTGCTACTTCACATAAATCTTCTGTCCATTAACGATATTCAATCCCTTCTGCAAGGAACTGAGTCGCTGACCGTGAAGGTTGTAGATATCATGTCTGATTTCACCCTTCTTATTTATTATTGCTTCAATTCCTGTCGTTTGTGCTTCGAATTCTCCAGTGAAGGACTCGTTGCTATTCTCCACGGTGACGGTATAGCGGCCTTTTGCGTAGGCAGAGATGTCGATGTTGAGGCCAACGATGTTGCCTGCGTTGATGACTTTCTCGTAGACGACTTTGCCAGAGTCGTCAGTTATGCGCACCTGATAGGCATCGTCGAGCGGGTTCAAATTAATGTCTAATTTCAGGTCGTTGTATTCTCCATATAATAACGGTTCCTCTTCACTTCTTTTCCGTGCTTTAGGCTTTGTCTTGATCGTATGAGTGAAGTCGAAGCGGTTCTTTCGGGCTCCCATGCTTTCAGGTGTAGCCCCATCCTCATATCTGTCGTTGAGGTAGATAACTTCATCGCCAACGGTACAGGATATCAGGAACTCTGGCACAAGATCAGCTCTCGGATCGTATGCATTTCTGAACGGGGCATCACGAACTCCGACGCCTTCCAGCCAGATGGTATTGTGCATGTCTTTGCCTATCATGATTTCTCTGTAAACACCCTTAAAGCCTTCTAATCCTCCTATCTGCTTCGGCCCTATGATAAAAGGAGGAAAACCATCTTCATTCAAGAAGTGCAGGGTGTCGTTGGCTTCGAGTGAGAAGTCATACTTCAGCGTCATAGTCTGTTGCCTCTCATCAAAGGAGTACACTTTCTTATCCTCTTCGTACCATGCTCCCACTTTGGTCAGGGAAGGTCTTGGTGTCCAGTATTCATTTGAGTAATTTGGACTGACATACCGTTGGCACATCATCTGCTTGCAGGTCTTTTCGCCGATGATCGTATCGCCATCGAAGTAGTAGTAGTCAACCACCTGCACAGGACTGTCCAGGGCAGTCGGGATGGTTCCAACCTTCCATACCTTACCCTCTTCGACAAACGGACGATAATCCATCTGTGGGGTCTTGTTGATGACAGGATGTTCCTCTCCTTGATTGTCTATCACGATGTAGTTCATATTTGGGTCGAAGCCTGGAACATAGAAGTTAGTAGCATGGAGGGCCATACAATCAGCTAACGGTTCTACTTCTTGTATGACGAATTCAATCTTGTTGACCAACGGGTCATCGGTTTTCTTCTCATAAAAATAAGCGTAGTTGTTAGGTCCACATTGGGTAAAGACTTTTCCATAGATATGCAGCCGGTTGCCTTCTAATTCGTAAGTTAGCTTATGATGCTCATCGTTTTCTTTATAATCTTCTGCACCAGTAGGTAGGTTGCAGCCATGTATCTGCTTGTTCATTGTGTCATAGAATGAGAATGGCAGATACGGTTCGCCTTTAGATTCCACATAGGCAAGATAATCCATAGAAGAGATGGGACGTTCATCATAGAGGTTTGCCAAAGGCCCTTCAAGAGAGCCGATACCCTCTATCCATGTTTTTTCGAGATTATTATCCATGCGGCGTACTGTCCATTTCCGTAAAAGGCGGTGATGCGTTACCATACTGTCTCCTTTTTCATCATAGTCGTAGCGGATAGCCTCAGGCCCTTCTGTGTAATTGGCAACAGACAGTACTTTGTATGATACCATCTTCTGATCATTATACGAGTATGTCTCGTATGTGTCGCCCGCCTGCAGCGAAAAGTCGAACATTAGATATTCCTTTTGCGTATCATCGTCGAAGAAATACACTTTGCGGTCTTCCTCTCGGAAAAGCCCAGTATCATAGACAACATCCAAATCATCCTCACTTCGATACATCTTCATGTAAGTTTTTCCATCTTTTACAATTTCTTCATTCATCAACCTGTAATACTCATGATGATAGCCTCCATCGAAATCAGAACGAATCACGTTCCACTTCTTACCAGCCTTTACAAAGGGAAGGTAGTCGGAACCATTGGTATTATTATCCTGAGCCATTACCATCGGCTCCCCTTCCGTCAGTTCCACTTGTCCTTTGTACCACCAACAATTAAAATAGAAACTATTCGGTTCCAAGTCATGTATTGTGAACGATACGTTGAACGGACATAGGCAACTTGTTACTAATTCGGGAAGAACGGGATATATATCGACAGAGACCCCATAGATTCCACCTTCGCCGTTTATGGAGGATGATACATTAAAGTCCTGCGTGGCGCAGTTACTTTCATAGTTTAGCAATTGTACAGATAAGGTGCTTCCCTCTTTTGTCAGGATCATCGTTGGCTCCCTTTGGGGCTCCTCTCCTCGTGTCTCACTCAGGCAGCCGCTGTTCTGCACGTCCGAAGCTGTCTGGGCACTTGCCAGCATTGGCAAGAGCGTCAAAATGAATAAAGTAAATAGTTTCTTCATTGTTGTTATTGTTTTTTATTATTATTTGCTGTTGAGTATCTGTTCCAGTGTGATGTCTGGATTACTCTCTCCGAACACGTCCTTCTTCAGTTTGAGCTTGCGATGCTGGACGGCTGAGATGGTGATGCAGTAGATGTTGCCGATGGTGCGATTGCTGAGGCCAAGACGCGTGAGAATGCACAGACGGATGTCGTCTTCCTGCATGTTGGGGTATTGTTCGCGAATACGGGCAAAACGGTTGTTGTCGATGGCATTGAGCGTGCGTTCTATCTCGCTCCATTCGTGCGGATTGAGGGTGATGAGTGAATCGTCACTTTTGTTGAGTTTCTTCAGTACTTCTGTCCGCTCGAGGATGAAGTCTTGCAGGAAAGCCACCACTTCGTTCGCCTGATGCAGCAAGGTCTTCTGATGCGCAGCCTCCTGTTGGAGCCGCTGTTTCTCCTGTTCCTGCATACGGATACGATAGCGAAGTGCCTGCACAACCGCAAAAAGGATGATAACTGAAGCAATGATGACAATAAGGAGGGTACGACCATACATCTTTGAGCGGTATTCCAGTTGCTGATTCTCCATTTCCTGCCTCAATGTCTCCTGATAGTATTGGTCTTTCTGCTCAAGCGCCTTGTAATAGATGTCTTCTATCTGATCGAAGGCCTCATCCAAACTATCCTCGATCTGTGTGGCGCCTATCCGTCGGAGTGCTATCTTTGCAAGGTTACTCTGCACGATATATGCCAGATGGACATCATCACTTGGATCAATCTGGCGATAGATGGTTTCTGCTGAATCGAGCATGTTAAGGCTGAGGTAACTGCGAGCCAGCACTTGTAGTGTGCCAGGTCTCAGGTCGGTGGTCGCTGTTGATAGTGCCTGATGGGCATAGTCGAGTGCCTGGCGATAGTCTTCCTTGGCCCAAGCAATGTTTGCAAGACTGGTGAGCGTCTGACACATCAGATCTGTCATCTGTCCGTTCTCAGCGATATCGTATGCACGGTTGATGTACCCAAGTGCCTCGTCGTATGAGCTTTCAGTGTTGAAAGCCACTTGTGCAGCGTAAGTGCCTGCATAGTCGAGCAGTATGACATTGTTACGCTCATCGTCGGGATGCTGTTCATAGATAGTCAGGGCTTTCTTCATCAGTCGTAGTGCTTCCTCAGGATTGCTCTGCGATAATGCTGCCGCCAATCGCTGGTACGCGATATAATTGGTGTGCCAATCCTCAGAGGCTTCCGCCAATTGTATGGTCTTTCGCAATAAAGTCTCACCCTGACGGATGCTATCGTTGGCCAAAGCAGCCTCAGCTTCCTCCAGACAACGTGCTGCCGTCTGTGGGCCTGACTGCTGTTGATTGCAAGCAAACATCAGAGCGCCTATAATGAATATGTACAATGATCTTATATACATCGTTATCACTTTTCATTCGTTCCCGGTTGCAAAGTTACGATATATTTTCGAAAGTTGTATCAGTTGCCTATGGAAAAGTTGCAAACGTACAAAATACAGAAATCCCTAAAAATCAAGCGATTACAAAAACAAGAATGTTAAACCCTATGGAAAATTTAGTTCTGCCATCATTACTGACATGGTAAAAAGGATGATTCCGCATAAATGATGGGTGGGAAATCAAGGAATCGGTCCAGTGAGTTTTAGGGAGTTATTATTGGGCAGCTTCGGTGCCGCTGTAGTTGATGCGGAGGGCAAAGGATCGCTGGAGAGCTTCCTTTACGTCGGCGATGACGCCCATGGGCGTGTGTCTGTCGGCTTTCAGGCTGACGGTCATGCGTTCGGCATTCTCTTCAGACAATTTCTTGCGCTCAACCTCAATGAGGGCAGCCAGATGGTCAATGTCGGTAAGTTGGTTGTTCACCTGAATCTGCGAAGCGCTGACATAGACATTGATGACAGCCGACTTCTGCTGCAGTTTCTGTACCTCGGTGCCAGCGGGCACCTGATAACGCACCTTCACATCGTCGTGACGCATGTGGGTGACAATCATAAAGAAGAAAAGCACGGTGAAGATGAGGTCGGGCATCGAGGCCAGGTTCAGCCCCGGCATCTCATGCGAACTGCGACGGAAGAGAGACTGCATGCGAATCATAACTCACCTCCCTTCGACGGCTTCGACTCACTGATGCGTTGGGGATAATACTGGTTTACCTCATCGCGCAGCTCCTCCACGAGTTCGCCATAGGCTTTTCCGTATCGCTCACGGGCATAACGCTCGCGCAGCTGGGCATAGGCCGCCACAATGGCATTCTGCATATGGAAATATGCCTCGTAGGTAGTAGCACGATCGGTCTGGATGCTGATGACATGAGCCGTGCGATCGGCAGCGACGAACTCTATCAGGCGCTGCCTGAGCTGCTGAGGTGTGAGTAGTGTGCCATCGACAGCCAGATGGTCGTTGGCATCGAGTGTGACTTGCAGCACATGATCCTTGCGCACATCGGTAGGGGGCTGCTGCTCCTGAGGCGGTGGCGGCAACTGGCGCAAAAGGCCCTTGTCCGTGTCCATCGACGATGTCACGAGAAAGAAAATCAGCAACATAAACGAAATGTCGGCTGTGGAACTGGTGTTCAGTTCCGGAATCTGCTCAAAACGACGCCTGCGAAACATCCGATAATCAATATAAGGGAGGTGTAGATGAACATGTCGGCGGCCTTCAGCCAGAACGCATCGGTAAAGAGCACACCATTGGTCTTAACGGGTTCGGAAGAACCCAACACAAAGGTCAACACAAGACAAAGCAGGAAAGCCACCACCACGACCCATGCCATACGAGTACGGGGCACACCATTGACCACCTCGTCGGCTTTCGTCCTCAGGCGCACTGACTTCACCACCGACACAAGCGTGACAATAATCGCCGCAGCGACGGCGATATACATCAGCCAAAGCATGATGTCGGCGACTATAGGAGAAACGAGCGACATGGGCTAATGGTTTTCTTTCCAGACGGCTATGAGGTCGAGCAGGCGGATGGCCGACTCTTCCATCTGAGCCGTCAGGTGTTCGATCTTCGAGAGGATATAGCTGTAGAACAACTGGAGCACTAAGGCGACGATGATACCGAAGATGGTGGTGATCAGCGCCACCTTCATGCCCTGAGCCACGATGGTAGGACTGATGTCGCCCTTGATCTGGATGCTGTCGAAAGCCATCACCATACCAATTACGGTACCTAAGAACCCAAGGGAGGGGGCCATCGCAATGAAGAGTTTGATCCACGAACAGCCCTTTTCAAGGTTGGCCGCCTGCAGACCACCGTAATTGGTGACGCTGCGCTCGATGGCATCCATAGGCTGGTTGATATGGAGCAATGCATGATAGCACACACTTGACACTGGGCCGCGTGTACTACGACAAAGTTTCTTGGCACCATCGAGGTCATCGGCCTTCAGGCGCGCCTCCACATCGTCCAACAATTTCCTTGACTTGATCTCTGACATCATCAGATAGAGAATGCGCTCGATACAGAAGGCCAGTCCCAACACTAAGGCCAGAGCCACCAACGACATAAAGCCTACATTTCCATCGATGAATTTGGTTTTCAGCTGCTTATGAAAACTCTTTTCTTCTGCCTCGTCCTCACCAACAGCAACAGCCAAAGCCTCATCGTCGACCATGGTGGTAACGAGAGAGTCCTGAGCAACAGAGTCTGTAAGTACGATGGAGGAAGAATCGGGTTTAAGTGAATCCTGGGCACCCACAGTCTGTGGCAATGCCAAAAACATAAGCAACACGGACAATAGATAAAACCTCTTCATTTCCTAAATCAGCGGAGAGAACAAGATTCGCCTGAGGGCGTTTTGAACCCTGTTCTTTTTGCGGAGAGAACAGGATTCGAACCTGCGAACCAGTTTTGCCGGTTACACGCTTTCCAGGCGTGCCTCTTCAACCACTCGAGCACCTCTCCTTTGGATTAGCGGCTGCAAAGGTAATAATTTTAGTTGACAGTTGACAGTTGACAGTTGAGAATTCCGATTTGCTTTATGCATATTTAACAATTGAAGACACGTTTGGCATTTTCTGTCGTATGAAGGGCTACATCTTCCTCACTTACACCATAACACTCAGCCATCTTGCGTAGCACCTCAAGGACAAATGCCGGTTCGTTACGCTGTCCGCGATGGGGCACGGGTGCCATATAGGGCGCATCGGTCTCGAGGACAATACAGTTGAGGGGCACAGCGGCAGGCAAGACCTCTGGCAAGTGCGACTTCTTGAAAGTCAGCACGCCTCCGATACCAAGTACGAAACGGTCAAACTGGAGCAATTCACGTGCCTCGATTTCGTTGCCGGTAAAACAATGGAACACACCTCCGGGCAGGTCATCGCGGTATTTCCGAAGAATGGCGACCATCTCGTTCTGTGCCTTGCGACAGTGGATCATCAGCGGCAGACGTGTCTCCACCGACCAGCGTACCTGTTCCTCGAATGCCTCCAGCTGTTCCTGCTCAAACTCACGGCTCCAATAGAAATCGAGACCGACCTCGCCGATAGCGATGACGTTAGAGGTGAGAGAATACTTCATCTGCTTCAAGACCTCCCGCCAGTCGGAGCGGACTTCTTCAGGATGGAGGCCAAGCATGGGGTAGCAATAGTCGGGGTACTGACGACAGGTATCCATAACCGTCTTACACGACTGGAGGTCAATGGCAGGCACCAGTACTTTAGCCACACCCGCCTCACGGGCACGGGCCACCACCTCGTCGCGGTCGGCAGCGAATTCTTCACCATCAAGATGGCAATGGGTATCGATAAATGAAAGCATCAGGACTGGCGGTTCATCATTTGCTCAATATAATCACGGAGAATGGTCTTACGCTCCTCAGCAACACTCACACGGTCGAGATACTGACAGCCCTGCTCGAAATAACAGTTGATGCGCTCCTCACAGAGTTGACGAATACCAATCTCATTATAGAGTTTCGTCACTGCAGCCACCTTTTCCTCACGGTCGAAATCCTTAGTCTCAATCCAACGGGTCAGTTCGGCTTTCTGAGCTGCATTGGCCCGGTTCAGGGCATTGATGAGCATATAGGTCTTCTTGTTCGACGTGATATCGCCACCGATGTTCTTGCCGAACACCTTCGGATCGCCATAGACATCGAGGAGGTCATCCTGCAGTTGGAAGGCCAAGCCGATCTGCTCGCCAGTCTTATAGAGATTGGTCAGGTCGTTGGCTGAGGCATCGGCCATGATGCCACCAATCTTCAGGGCACAGGCCAGCAGAACACTCGTCTTCAGACGGATCATCTCGATATATTCCGCCTCAGTCACGTCGTCACGGGTTTCAAACTCCACGTCAAACTGCTGCCCCTCGCCAATCTCAAATGTTGTCTGCAGAAAGATGTCCATCACATCCTTCAGTTTGTCAGCCTCGCAGTCCTCTACCCGCTCGAAAGCCTGCAGTAGCATGGTATCGCCTGAAAGTATGGCCTGATTGGCATTCCACCTCTTATGGACCGTCTCGTGGCCTCGACGCATATCAGCATGGTCCATCAGGTCGTCGTGAAGCAACGTAAAGTTGTGATAGGTCTCCACACCGATGGCCTGCGACATGATGCGCTCAGGATCCTCCCGATAGAGGTTATAAGCCAACAGCATAAGAACGGGACGGATGCGCTTACCACCCAACGACAACACGTAGCGTATCGGATCATAGAGCGTGTGTGGCTGACGGTCATAGGCGAGGTTCTCCAGGGCCTCGTTCACCTTTTTGAGCAATTCTTCTGAACTGTACATATCTTGAATGTTTGGTTTACTGCTTATAGTTTATAGTTTAAAGACAATGGGGATACAGACCTGAGTACGGCAAGGCTTGGCATCCATGAGGCCGGCTTTCCATTTAGGCATCATTCGCAGCACGCGCAATGTCTCACGGTCACAAGAAGGTTCGAGTTTCTTAATGACCTGCAAATCGCTGATGGTACCGTCCTTTTCGACAATAAACTGAGCCACCACTTTACCCTGAATTCTACGCTGTTGGGCGGAGGACGGATAGCGCAGGTGTTTCGTGAGCCACTTCATGAACTCGACAGCGCCCCCTGGAAACTGCGGCAGATCCTCGACGACACGGAAATCGACAGGCTCATCATACATATCGACAGCCTCAGGCAGTTTCTCCTCCTCAGGTTTAGGAGGCTCCTGCATCTCGGCAGGGGCAGGCTCCACCTCCTCGGGCGGAATCTCCACATCCTCCTCCACTGGATTTACTTCCTGAGATTTCACCTCTGGGGGTGTCTCCTCGGTGGGCTTCATCATTGGCACCTCATTCTCGTCACGGTGCAATGGCGAGAGCTCCATCTCAGCCTCAAGGTCATCCTCCATATCGAAGAAATGCCAGCCGCTGTCACCACTGTTCCATTCCAGCGCGACAAACAAGCAGGCCAGCACAAAGACCAGACCCAGCAGGAAATTGGTCGTCCTGTTCATAATAAAACCGCCATTTCTTCCGTTAATATCTAAAACTGCGTGCAAAATTAAGAAAAAAACAGTAACTTTGCACCGAAATTAGGAATATTTAGATGAAAAGAGCCGTTTTTACCATCATTTCAGTGATTAGCACCCTCCTGACGTACGCTCAGGAGAGCCGGACGGCCTATAACTTCCTACGTCTGCCAGTGAGTGCCCATGTGGCAGCACTTGGCGGTGACAACATCTCGATTGTCGAGGACGATGCCACCTTGATTTTCCATAATCCCGCCCTCATCAACGATGTAAGCGACCGCACCATCAATCTCAACTACATGACCTATATGGAGGGTGCCAAGACCGCCAGTGCCGCCTTTGTGATGGCTGCTGGGGAACGAGGTACCTGGGGTGTTAGTGCACAATACATGGACTATGGTACGATGAAGGAGGTGAGTTGGGAGAATGTGCAACTTGGTGAGTTCTCTGCCCGTGATATCTGTGTAGCAGGCTCATATGCCCACACCTTGAGCAACCATTTCTCGGGTGGTATCACAGCCAGGTTCATCACCTCGCATATCGCCTCATACAATTCCATGGCAGTTGGCATCGACTTAGGGTTGAACTATTATTTGGAAGAAAGTGAACTGAGCATCTCGGCCGTCGCCAAGAATCTGGGTGGACAAATCAAGGCCTATGACGACGAGTTTGAGCGTATCCCCCTCGACTTGCAGTTTGGCTTCAGCAAACGACTCCTCAATTCTCCATTACGCTTCTCCGCCACCCTGAGCCGTCTCAACGACTGGAGCTATGGTTTCGGGAAGCATCTGGCCATCGGTGCCGACCTCATTCTCTCACCCACCATCTACCTGGCTGCAGGCTATAATCTCAGACGGGCCTCGGAGATGAAGATCAGTGACAGCGAGGGAGAAAGCAGCCACGGCGCAGGTCTGTCGATAGGCGGCGGACTATCACTCGAGCGCTTCAAACTACACATCGGCTACGCTAAGTATCATGTCAGTGCCAATAGTCTGTTAATAAACGTATCCTATACATTATGAAGAAAATAACCATCGCCATCGACGGCCATAGTTCATGCGGAAAAAGCACCATGGCCAAGGACCTTGCCCGTGAGGTTGGCTACATCTATGTCGACACGGGTGCCATGTACCGTAGCGTCACCCTCTATGCTCTGCGCAAAGGACTCTTTGAGGCTGACGGCAGTGTGAAGACACAAGAGCTGGAGCAGGAAATGCCCAACATCCATATTTCCTTCCAGCTGAACCCCGAGACGGGACGTCCTGACACCTATTTGAACGGTGAGTGCGTGGAGAAGGAGATCCGTTCACTCGAGGTGAGCAATCATGTCAGTCCCATTGCCGCTATTGGTTTTGTGCGCCGTGCCCTCGTAGCCCAGCAGCAACAGATGGGCCAAGACAAAGGCGTAGTGATGGACGGACGTGACATCGGCACGGTGGTCTTCCCCGATGCAGAATTAAAGGTATTTGTCACTGCATCTGCCGAAGTACGTGCCCAGCGCCGTTTCGACGAATTGAAGGCCAAAGGTATGCCTGCCGACTTTGAGGATATCCTCAAAAACGTACAGGAGCGCGACTATATTGACTCCCATCGTGAGGAATCGCCCCTGCGTCAAGCAGAAGATGCGCTCTTGTTAGACAACTCTAATATGACCATCGAAGAGCAGAACCAATGGCTGCTCGAACAATTTAAAAATGCAACGCGTTAGTGCGT
Source organism: Prevotella sp. (assembly GCA_017650905.1). Lineage (GTDB taxonomy): Bacteria > Bacteroidota > Bacteroidia > Bacteroidales > Bacteroidaceae > Prevotella. The sequence goes on from JAGCDZ010000026.1 coordinate 44,545, forward strand.
TGCATTTATTCTAAAGTCTTCCCGCAACCTTTTAATATGGCGTCACGCGACTGCTCCATCAGCCATTTAGGGGTGGAGGTTGCTCCGCAGATGCCTATTGTTTCTATGCCGTCGAGCCACTCAGGTTGAATCTCCTGAGGATCCTCGATGAGATGACTGTTGGGATTAACCTGTAAACATTCGTTGAAAAGCACCTTGCCGTTACTGCTCTTCTTGCCACAGACAAACAGAATCAGGTCGTGACGCGATGCAAACTGAGAAATATTCGGCATACGGTTGGCCACAGAACGGCAAATGGTGTCGAAACTCTCGAAGTGGGCTTCAGGAGAGATATGCGATTGGATATAGTCGATGATGCGGTGATACTCATCAAGCGATTTGGTCGTCTGAGAATAGAGAAAGATATCACGGGTGAAGTCAAGCCGCTTCACCTCCTCGAAACTCTCGATGACGATGGCTGATGACTGCGTCTGGCCAACGAGTCCAAGCACCTCTGCATGGCCACGCTTACCAAAGATGACAATCTGTGCAGACGCACCGTTATTATTGTCGTACTGGCGCTTGATACGCCTCTGCAGCTGGAGTACCACAGGACAAGTGGCATCGATAATCTCAATATTGTTCTTGCGCGCCAGTTCATAGGTCTCTGGAGGCTCTCCGTGAGCCCGCAACAACACTTTCACATCGTGCAACTCACGCATCTCGTCATGTTTGATAGTAACAAGTCCCATCTCCCGAAGCCGGTCACACTCCATGCCGTTGTGTACGATGTCACCTAAGCAATAAAGTTTATTGCCAAGGGCCAGTTCCTCTTCGGCCTTCTTGATGGCGGTAGTCACGCCGAAGCAGAAACCACTACCGCTGTCAATCTCGATTTGGAATTTACAATTTGACAATTTACAATTGAATATTGATTGGACGTTTTGTAATCATTTACGCAGTTCCTCAAAATACATATCCAGAAGATCCTGGGCGGCAATGAACGAGGTCTTCTGACCTGCGAGAACCGTCTGTTCAGCGGAAGAAAGTTGCGCCTTGATGAGGGGATTGTTGTAGAAGTTCAGCCGCAGGTGCTCGTTGATACTCTCATACATCCAGTATTTCGACTGCTCGTTGCGCCGATAATCGAAGTAGCCATTAGCCTTGACAAAATCAATATACTCATAGATCATATCCCAGATTTCCTTGACACCAGTGCCGTAGAAGCCACTATAGCAGAGCACCTGAGGCAGCCAACCGCTATCAGGTTTAGGGAAGAAATGGAGAGCGTTGCGGAAGTTCGTGGCCGCCATGTGACAACGGTCGACATTGTCGCCGTCGCACTTGTTGATGACGATGCCATCTGATATTTCCATAATGCCACGTTTGATACCCTGCAACTCATCACCTGTACCCGCCACCTGGATGAGCAGGAAGAAGTCGACCATCGAGTGACAGGCCGTTTCACTCTGTCCCACGCCGACCGTCTCCACGAATATCTTGTCGAAACCTGCTGCCTCACAGAGGATGATGGTCTCACGCGTCTTTCGGGCCACACCGCCTAAGGAACCTGCCGACGGACTGGGACGGATAAAGGAGTCTGGATGTAGTGCCAGCTTCTCCATACGCGTCTTGTCGCCCAAGATACTGCCCTTGGTGCGCTCAGAGGAGGGGTCGATGGCCAGGACAGCCAATTTGCCGCCCTTCTCCTTCAGCACATGGATGCCAAACTCGTCGATACTCGTCGACTTACCTGCGCCAGGCACGCCGCTGATGCCCACACGGACACTGTTACCACTATAGGGCAGACACTTATTGATCACCTCCTGTGCCTTTGCCTGATGGTCGGGATTCACACTCTCTATCAGCGTCACCGCTTGCGACAGGATAGTGACATCGCCCTTCAGGATGCCCTCTACCATATCGGCCGCCGTGAGTTCACGACGACGGAAGCGGTTGCGTTGCAGATAGGGATTGACGATAGATGGCTGCTCAACACCACTGTTGACTTGCAGACCTGCAAATTCAGAACTGTTCTCAGGATGCTCCATTCTATAAACTCTAAACTATATATTACTTTAGTCTGATATTGATAATGACCTTCGCATGGTCGGGATCATTGGTAATCATAAGGATACGGGGCTTGGTGCGCACCTTCTGAAGATCAGCGGCAATACCTGTGATCTTCATCGTAGCCGTCTGCGTAGGCTCCAGCTTCGTACTGCTCAGCGTGAGTTTCACACCACGGGTAAACATCTGCATGGAACGGATCTCGAGTGTCGTCTTACCCGTATTAACCAAAAGGATCTCTGCCGTCTTTTTCGATTTGCCGCCAAAGTCGGTAAAATCGACATCTGTTGTAGAAATCTGCAACTGCGGAGCCAATGCCTTGCTCACAGCATCATAGTCCTTCAGGTCGGGCAAGAGTACTGCAGAGACAGGCACCTCATTATCCTGACTCACCTTCTCACCCAACTTCTTGGCAATAAAGACGGAAGTCTGGTTCAGGCCAAAGTCGCGTAGTTTCTCTGAATTGAGGGTGATGGCAATAGTGCCGGCCTTCCCTGGTTCCAGCTTTTCAGGCGTGACAAGGGCCGTGAGATAGGGTGGCAGGTGCATCACATTTGGCGTCATCGTCTCCTCACTGTTATTCAGAATATGAATCTCCTGCACAGGATGGTCACCCTTGTTCACATCGTCGTATTCGAGGTCATTCTTGTCAAGCAACAGATCACCTATTGAAAGCGGGTAGAGACCTGTATAGTCTACGAGTTCAGTCAGCACGATACCCTTCATGGTGAGATAGACAGGCTTCTCTGAGCCATTGCTCTTCACTGCAGCCATTTTCTGGAAATGTCCCAGCATACGGGCATCATAGGTCATCTTGATGGTGAACTTATCGTTGGCACCCACCTCCTTGGGATATTCCACAGCCGTACAACCGCAGTCGGGCTTAACACTCTCGATGATGAGTTTGCGCTTACTCTTGTTACGGAGTTCGAAGGTGGCGGTGATGGGTTGCATATAGCCTGTCCGCCCTGCATTTACGGTAGCGTTGGCGACAGTCAGTTTCTGGGCATTTAAAGGTAAAAAGGTAAAGAGGAAAAAAGGTAGAACCCATTTTGCCTTCACCTGTACCCTGCTCATTAATAATCTCATAATCCTTATATAATTTTTCTTTTTACTTTTCTACCTTTATTGTATTTGACTTCGTCATGCCTCGGAACTCGGGAGCGTAGGCACACATCACCGTGCAACTGCCTGTCTCGTAAATTCCAGGACGGTCGATGTAATATTCGCTCTCAATGACATGCTTGCCTTTCGAGAAGCGGTCGAAATAATAATTAGTGGTATTATCACGTGGCGTGCAATAAGAGCCGCTGTGGTAGCCGCTCAACTGCTTTACAGGCTCCATACAGGCCGCACGGCGGTCGATAAGCTGCACGAAGTCGTAGTCGCGGTCAGCCTCGATGGTAATGCGCACTTTGATGCGGTCACCCACCTTGAAGGTGCCTGCTTGAGCACCCTGCGGCACGAGCACCTCACGCTTTACCGTCAGACCGTTTCCACTATCCTTGATAGTCTTGGCAGGCTGATAGAACTGAGCATAGACTGCACCCCATGAGGTACCCTCCGAGGTCTTCTCGATTGTCATTGTCTTGCTCTCTGCAGCAATGGGCGTCTTCACATAACCAATGGCCGCAGTGGCCTTTGGAGTCTCCAATGGTTGGTTATCGACAGTGAAGACAGGTGCTTGGGAAGTGAGCGCCAACGTCTGTCCATTCAGGAAGGCATAGACGGCATTCACACTGTTGATGGGCGTATCCCAAGCCTGCGTACGCTTCGACTGGAGAAGCCAGCGCTGCATCTCACGGATGGTCTGCTCATCATTGGGTGTGATACGCTGCAGAGCCTCGATGGCCATCGTCTGCGTAGGAATCTTATAGTCGTACCACGAATATCCGGCTCGCGGCGTATCGTAGTAACGGCCCATCTCCTCACGGTAAACAGTATATTCCTTCAGACTCTTCACATACTCGAGAGCCTTCTTGCGGTCGCTTGCCTGAGTCTGAGGCGAGGCCGAGAGAATCACGGCTGTCAGGGCCTTCTCGTAGATGCTCTGATTCTTGATCTCTTTCTTCAGGAGTGGCATCAGGTAGGCGTTGGCGGCCTGCACATCCGACGGCAGTGTACGACCGTCAAGGGTACAGAGATAGAGCCACTGCAAACACTTGAGACTCGGGAATGACGGCTTGTTTCCCTTCTTCTCCCATTTCTTCATCTCCTTCACGATATCCACCACCTCGCGGCCCATAAACTTAAAGGCAGCGTTGAGCATCCCCTGTGTCTGTGTCTTCGTGCCAGTAAGGGCATTCAGACGCACCAGCATCTCAGAGACGGCCACCGTCATATAGAAACTGCCTGGCATCTGGGGCCACCACGACCAACTGCCTTCGGCCTGTTGGAGTTTTTTCATCTTCTCCAACGATGACGAGAGGCGCATCTGCATGGTGTTCGTATCGAAGAAGTCGGCCAGACGCTGCTTCTGTTCTGCTTCATTGTCGGCATCCATCACCCAAGGCGTCTCACTGAGAACAAGTTCCTTCAGGTCCTGATTCTTCTCCAAGGCACTCATCAGCGAGGTCTCGTTGCCTTTCTCCTGTTGCCAGAGTTCAAAGGCAGCCTTTGCCTTCGGATTCTGGTCGATGAGATACTGGCCGATGCTGTTGGCGTAATAAGAGGTGGCCTGCGAAATGACATCGTCGTCAGCGGGTGTGCCGATATAGGGCAGTGTCTGAATCATCAGCCACGCAGGGTTGTTGGTATATTCCATCGTCAGTTTACCGTTCGTACCGTCGACAGGAATCAACTGCGACAGGTCGATGGTCTTCGTACCGGGCTCTATCTGGGTGAAGGGCACGGTGACGATGACACGTTCCGTTGCAGGCAAAAGCGGCAGATAATGCTGTTCACCATCGCTGAAGCCATCGCCTACTGCCGTGACCTGACAGATGAGCAATGAGGCGGGAGCCGTAGCGAAGGACATACGGAACGAGGCAGTGGTGGTGGCACCAGTACCCAGCGTAAACGGCTCCGTCTGTTCATAGACCACTGCATCGGTCTCTGGATTGAGGAGTCGCAGGGTAGCCTTGCCACTGATGTCGTGATCGGCGGTATTGAAGATACGTGCCGTGATGGTGGCCTCATCGCCCTCGCGGATGAAGCGCGGCATGTTGGGCTGTATCATCACTTCCTTCTGGGCCACGGCACTGCCTTCCAGCATACCGTAGTATATATCCTTCGTATGGGCCAGACCCATGAAGCGCCAAGTGGTGAGACTCTCCGGCAACGTGAATTTCAGAGTGACCTTACCATCAGCATCCGTCGTCAACTGTGGATAGAAGAAGGCGGTCTCGTTGAGGTTCTCGCGAACCTGCACGGGAGGCTCCTTTTCCTCAGGATCCGATTTAACCATATCCAATCCGGCAATACGTCCCTGCAAGGCCTCGTCGACCGTTGTGGCATTCACACTTTTCGCCTCCGCCACATCAAAGGCTCCTATTGATTCTTCAACTTCTCTCTGCGGGATAGGCAAACCATTCCCCACTACTCTCTTTTCCAGTACTGAAGCGCTCCTCAACCGTCGGGTACCGCCAAAACCAATCATCCCATAATTGCGATATGAAGGGAATACACTACTGTCGAAACTGCTTAGTGCAAGGTCGTGCTCTGTCAACCGCGTCCAGATGTTTGAGCCAAAGAGCGATACTGGATTACGGCTGGGAGTCGTCCACTCTGTGAATGATAATTTGCGGGTGATAAAGGAGAAGAAGCGCCAATTGTGCTTCGACAATTGATCCAGGCTCTGGTCATAAAGCGTTGCCATCAGCATCGCATCGGCAGGCGTACCGTCAAGATGCTTCACGGTGAGGGTCCACTCTTCCTCCTGTCCTGGTGTCAGACGGTCACGGAAGGTGTTCCACTCCAGTTTGAGTTTATTGATGGGCATGGGACGGTCGATAATCACCTGATGGTTGTAGCACTTGCCTCTCTTCACCCAGGCATAGTTCAGCGTAAGGCCATCTCCATATTCCTCCTTATAAATGAACTTGCGGTTGATGAGTTCATTGGTCTTATCCACAGCCCCCGTCTCTAAGATCTTGTCATTGGCAACGATACTATAAACGATATGCACATCCTTGTCCGACGAGCCCACCTGAACGGTAACCGGCTTCCCGTCTTCAGGGAACATATAATGCGATACCCATAGCCAGTCGTCGGTCTCTGCGGCAGGCTTTGTGTCTTCTACGGAGAACACCACAAAGTCGTGCTTCAACGTGTCACCTTCACAGATTGCCTCTACGGTATGCTTGCCACTCTTCAACTTGAAAGGGGTGAGCGGGAACTTGACAGTGGTCTTGACGGTCTTCCACTTGCCATTGTCGATTCTGTATTTCACCTCGGCGTCGATATCCTTGCCGGCGGCATTGCGCAAATGGAAGGTCATCGTGGGATTGCGCTCCAACAATATCTCTTCATCGAGATCGACTGTCAGGGCAGTCTTACGATTACCCAATGGCAATGAGAACTGTTCATTATGGGATTCACCAGCCGTATCCGTCACATCTGCATTCACGACAAAGTTGAAGAACAGCGGGTGCTTACTCTCTGGGATGATCATCGGCATCTTCACGATGAAGGAACCGTCAGCCTCTGTCACAGCCTCTCCTTCGAACACCGTTTCGTTATTCCTTTCTATGCCAAGAACTTCCATATCATGGTAACGCAGATAGTTCCACCACCAGAAGGCCGTCCTGCGCTCCACCTGATAGTCCACCTCGGCACCTTGAACGGGCACACCGGCATATGTCATAGCCCTGCCCCGAACTTCCACCGTGTCACCTGCCTCATAGTGCTGCGTCACATCGTCGAATTCTATCTTGAAGGCAGGACGCTTGTAATCCTCGACTCTGATATAGACCGATTCGTTGTTCACCCGGATTCTGTACCCTCCCGTCAGTCCTGTGGCAGGCAACGTGAAATCGACGGTACACACACCGTACTCATCCGTCTTGGCAGATAGTTTCTTCACCTCTTTCTGATTGGCATCATACAGGGAGAATGTCAACTGCCTGTCTTGGATGACATTGTACTTATAGCCGTCTGTCACCTTATACATCATCGCTGCTGCGTGTACCGTCTGTCCTGGACGGTAGATGGACCTGTCGGTAAATATATCCGTACGCTCCGGATTATAGTTGTCCTCGTAATACCTGTAATGGTTGGCCACATTCATCTCCGGACAGGCCTTGTCGTTATCGGTATAGGCAAACACCTCGCAACGCCCGTTGTGCTTGCTCTTATACAGATACTCTCCCTTGGCATCCGTCCTCACATTCGAGATGTCATACTTATTATAGGATACGTACTCCTCGATGCGCAGATGGGCATTGGCAATGGGTTGGCCCGTGGTGGCACTGACCACCACATAACGGGTCATCTTATCGGGCAGACTCTCTGCCACTGTATAGACATCGGTTACGAAATAGAGTTGACGGATCACCTCAGTCGAGGGTATCGTCGAGAACTCCAGCATATAGACACCTATGGGCAGACCTTCGAGTGTCAGAGAGTCTTCGAAGAGTTCGTAAGGACGCTTGCCTGCAAACGCCTTTTCCACCGTTATGGGAGTACCTAACAGGGGTTTGATCTTCTTATAGCCATCTGCGTAATTCGGACGGAAGTCGATGTCGCCATTGGCTTTCACTGGATAGACCTTCAACGTCAGCGACTTGAGATTACGCAACTGCTCCAGTTTGATGGGCATCGCCTGCATCGGCTGGTTCACCTCACAGTCGTAGTTCACGCGGAACTGCGGATTTGTAAGATCCCTCTCCAAATTACGGAGGGTGTTCATATGCCTCCAACCGCCCCATTTTCTCAGAGCCATGTCGATAAAGCGCACCTTTTCCACATTCTCCTCGTCCGGTTTTTGGATGAGAGCGGTTTTATAATAGGCAATGGCCAGGTCGCCAGCCTCTGGCAGATCGCCATAGACCTCCATCAGTGAATCCAACTTCTCCGCGTCCCACTGATAGGCCTTGGCAGCCATCAGGCATGCTGCCTGACGGTTTCCCGACTGCTTATAATAGTTATAAAGCGGTTCGTATTCCTCCAACTCCTTGCCCACCACACTCAGCATGTCGTGGTCGAAGAGTTTGCTGTCCTCGCCCTCAATCACGAAGGGATCGTAGGTTTCATCCTTCACTTGGGCGAGTTGGCTGCATAGTTCTTCTGTCAACTCGGGTTTCACAGGAGTCACCTCTAACTGGTAGTTATTCCTATAGACCTTATAGAGCACGGTCTGGTAGACGGTCTTGAGCACCACGTCCTGCGTATTCTCGCACCGTTGGCTGATACGCTCCATAGCGGGTTTCAGTGAGTCGGGTGCCACACTGGCCATCACCTGCGCATGCTTCAACTCAGCCTTCATCAGCTGACCGTAAGCCTTCTCCGAAGTGGCCTTGTCAACAATCTGCTGAAGCACCTTCGACATCGTCTGAGGCAGGTCTTTTTGCTCTGCCTCATTCACTTTCTTCCATAGAGCGGAATAGGTCTGTCCCCAAGTCATAAATGGCATAACAAGTGATATAATAAGTATAAATAGTCTCTGCTTCATACGGTTTCGTTTAAAAACTACATGCAAAGATAGAGATTTTCTTTCAGAAAGCTTTGTCTTTTAGAGATTTTTATATATCTTTGTGCCATGATTAACCAACAACTATTAAACCCGCAGAGCATCGTCGTCATCGGCGGCTCTAATAACGTGCATAAGCCAGGCGGCTCTATCGTGCGTAATCTGATTAGTGGCGGTTACAATGGAACCTTGCGCATTGTAAACCCCAAGGAAGACGAAGTGCAAGGTATCAAGGCCTTCCACGATGCCCGTGACATACCCCCCACCGAGCTGGCCATCCTCGTGGTGGCAGCCAGATTCTGTCCCGACTATGTGGAACTGCTGGCGAAGGAGAAACAGACGCGGGCCTTCATCATCATCTCCGCAGGATTCGGCGAGGAGACGAAGGCGGGCGCAGAACTCGAACAGCGCATCCTCGACACCTGCGAGCAGTATGGTGCTGCCCTCATCGGCCCCAACTGCATCGGACTGCTTAACCGCAACCACCACAGCGTGTTCACCCTGCCCATTCCGAACCTCGACCCCAAGGGAGCCGACTTCGTCAGCGGCAGCGGCGCCACAGCGGTATTCATTCTGGAGAGTGCCGTCATCAAGGGACTCCAGTTCAACAGCGTGTGGTCGATAGGCAACGGCAAGCAGATCGGCATCGAGGATGTGCTGCAGTATATGGACGAGCACTTCAACCCCGAGACCGATTCAAAAGTCAAGCTGCTCTATATCGAGAATATCAGCAACCCCGACAAGCTGCTTTTCCATGCCGGAAGCCTCATCCGCAAGGGTTGTCGCATCGCAGCCATCAAGGCAGGCTCATCAGAAAGTGGAAGCCGGGCCGCCTCATCGCATACGGGTGCCATTGCCTCCAGCGATTCCGCCGTCGAGGCCCTCTTCCGCAAGGCGGGCATCGTACGCTGCTACAGCCGTGAGGAGCTCACCACCGTGGGTTGTATCTTTACCCTGCCTCCCTTCAAGGGCAAGAATTTCGCAATCGTGACACATGCCGGAGGCCCTGGTGTCATGCTCACCGATGCCCTCTCGAAAGGCGGGCTCAATGTGCCCAAAATCGAGAGTGAGAGAGCCGAGGAACTGAAGACCAAACTCTTCCCTGGCTCTTCTGTCGCCAATCCCATCGACTTCCTCGCCACAGGCACTGCCGAACAGTTAGGCACCATCATCGACTACTGCGAGCATCAGTTCGACAACATCGATGCCATCGCCGTCATTTACGGCACTCCCGGCCTCACCCAGCTTTACGAGGCCTACGATGTGCTCGACCGGAAAATCCGCGAATGCCATAAGCCCATCTTCCCCGTGCTGCCCAGCCTGCATACCGCCGGAGCAGAAGTGGCGGAGTTCCTGGCCAAGGGGCACGTGAATTTCAGCGACGAGGTGACACTGGCCACCGCCCTGAGTCAGATCATGCGCACCCCGCAGCCGGCACCGCCGGAACTGGAGCTCTACGGCGTCGATGTGCCCAAGATCCGCGAGATTATCTACCGCGAGACCAACCGTCTGAAATTCGAGGGTGTCACGAGTGGCTACCTGGCTCCCGATACGGTGCGCGAGATTCTCTCCTGTGCCGGCATTCCATTGGTACCTGAGATGGTCAGCATATCCAAGGAAGAGCTCACGGCCTTTGCCGAGAAAGTCGGCTATCCCGTCGTAGCGAAGGTCGTAGGACCCGTACATAAGAGCGACGTGGGCGGTGTGGCCCTGAATATCCGCACCCCTGAACATCTCGCCCTCGAGTTCGACCGTATGATGCAGATAGCCGATGCCACGGGCGTGATGGTGCAGAAAATGCTGAAGGGTAACGAACTCTTCATCGGCGCGAAATACGAGACGCGTTTCGGCCATGTAGTGCTCTGTGGACTGGGCGGCATCTTCGTCGAGGTGCTGAAGGATGTGTCCAGCGGCTTGGCTCCTCTGAGTTATGCCGAGGCCTATTCCATGATCCACTCCCTGCGCGGCTATAAGATATTAAAAGGTACGAGAGGCCAGCAGGGCATCAACGAACAGAAGTATGCCGAAATCATCGTGCGCCTCTCCACCCTCCTCCGCTTCGCCACGGAAATCAAGGAGATGGACATCAATCCGCTGCTTGCCAACGGCTCCGATATTGTGGCTGTCGATGCCCGAATCCTCATCGAAAGGTAAAGCCCAAGGCAAATCAGATTGGTCGAAACAACCAAATTCACTGTATTTGCTTACCAAATTCACTGTATTTGCCCGGTAAATTCAGTGAATTTGGTAAGCAAATACAGTGAATTTACTATTAAAAGTTTGGAATCCTTATTTATTTTTATTATCTTTGCACCAAAAAAGGAATTATGGCGATACACTACAGATTACTTCAGAACAAAATCAAGGGTAGTAAGAACTACCGCAAGTATTATGCTCACACAGTCAAGCAAGGCGTCATCAGCCTTGAGGATATCGAGGAGATGATAGAGGAGAACTGTACGGCGAAAGCCTCTGACGTACGACTTGTCTTGCGTGAACTCTTTGATACTGTAAAGTTCTATATGCAAAATGGCTATACAGTAGACCTCAAGGAGATGGGGAAGTTCTCTATTTCAGTTAAAAGCGTATGTGTGGATGATCCCAAAGAATTCAGGCATGATCGTCACATAACAGGTTTTAAATGCAATTATACCCCACAAGGCAAGCGCTATCACTCTGCTGAGCCTGAAGTGAAAGGACATATCCATCGCGGTCTTCTGGATGGCTGCGAAGCAGTTGAGACCAAATACTATTAAATAATGCATTTCCCACGATACTTCCAAACAATCTTATAGAAATCCTTGCTACGAAACATAAAAATCAGGCTGGCCCTTATGAGCCAGCCTGATTGCTTAGAGTGTTGTTAAATTTCATAAGAGAGAATTAATCTTCAGCAGATGTGACGGCAGCATTCTTGAAGGCACCGTTGTACTGGGTCTCACGCTCTGGAATCGCCCAAGTCCAATTGTTGCCGTCAGCAGGACCAATAGTGGTCACGTAAGCCTCGAGGAAACTACCCTCTGGCCATGTCTTGCGGACGATGGTATCACCCCAACGCTTGTGGTCGAACCAGTCATTACCCTCACCCCAGAGGTCGAAGCGGCGATAGAGTTTGATCTCTGCCAGCAAGTCATCGTCCGTCTTAGAGCTCTTGGTATAGTTCGGATCGTAGTTCTTAGTAGCTTCGTAGAGCAGTTGCTGAGCCTCTGCGTTCTTATTCAGATGCACATCAGCCTCGGCCTCGAGATAATACATCTCAGCCGCACGAATCAAGTGGAACGAACCGCCATTGGCATACTTGCACAAGAACTTCATCGACATATAGGCGAAGATATAGGATGCAGCGAGTACGCGGTCGGCGTAGTCGGCCTGGGCACGCTTAAAGAGCTTCTTTGTACTACGGCCTGCAGCATTGCATTCCTTCAGTTCTTCGTCAGATGGCACCAGATAGAGCCAACGACGTGTATCGCTCTCAGGAATCTGGTCAATCAGCTGCTTGCTGATGGCTGTCGGACGCTGCTTGCACTGATTACTGTTGGCATTAGAACCCTGATAGGCAAAGAACGAATAGAAATAGATGGTCTGTTCCTGTTCTTCGTATACACCCCAGATCCATTCCTTATTAGGTGTGTTGAAGCCACTTTTATACTCTTCTTCTGACATGAGGGAGTAGTTCTGTCTGGCCAAAGCCGCATACTTGGCTGCATTCTGCCAGTCCTGACGAGTGGCGGCTGCGCGTGCATAGATGGCATAAGCCACATCGAGGTTGGGTTTATAGAACTCATTGCTGCCACGGTCCATTCCGCATTTCTGGAACAGGCTGACGGCCTCGTCGAGGTCCTTATAGATCTGTGCGTAGGTTTCCTCCAACGTAGCTAAGCCTTGATCGCCTGTAGACTGATCCAAACGCAGGATAATACCGTCGGTCTTGCCCTGCTCGTCACTCCAGCGATGGCAGTAGATTTGCGACAGTTGGAAGAAAGCGTATGCACGGAAGGTGAGAGCCTGGGCTTTGACATAGGCCTTTTCCTCGTCGGTACCCGTAGCAGCATCGATGTTACAGATGACGCTATTGGCATTGGCAATCTGCTTATAATAATAGTACCATGCGAAATAGTCGTAGATGGTGGATTTCATCAGGTGATATGTCTGGTCGAAGATAGGGGCATAACCAGGATAGTTCACTTTCTGGAAATCGGCACCAGGATAGTTACCGTACCAAGTCTTGATACTTCCCTCACCATTCCAGCCCTGAGAGCTGCAATACTGTGTCGACATAGCCTTGCACATACCGTTGATGATCAGAGCGGCATTCTTGGCTGATTCTACCATAGTGGCAGTACTCTCAGCATTCTCGGGAGCCGTATCTAGATAGTCTTTCTCGCAGGCGGTGAAGCCCAGCGCGGCGATGCTCAATAATAATATATATTTCTTCATAATCGTTATTGTTTTTAGAATTTGACATTCAGACCAATGGAGTAAACGCGTGGTGTTACAAGGTAGTTGTACTGATTACCATTGTAACTCATCTGCGGGTTCATACCCTGACGTTTTGTCAGTGTAAAGAGGTTTTCGCAGGATAATGTCAGAGTTACACCATCAAGGTCGATCTTGCGAACCAGATTCTTGGGCAGCTGATAGCTGAGATTAATATTCTTCAGAATCAAGTAACTGGCATTAGTCAGCCATCGTGAGCTGGTAGGATTCAGAGTGGCAGAGAGGTCACCATTGATCTTCGGCGTGTTGCAGACCATAGGAATGCCGTTGGGATCGATGGCATCGTTCTCAGTGCGCTGCTCGTAAGTCCAGGAGTTCATGATGTCAACGTGCTTGTTAGTAATACCGGCGCTCATCAGGTCAGCATAGTTGTAGTCGAGTACCTTACCGCCGAGTGAATAGGTAAACAAGGTGGCCAGCGAAAGACCCTTCCAAGCGACATTCAGATTGAAGCTACCATAAGCCTTGGGGATGGCTGAACCGTGGAATTCCTTCTTGGCGTAAGTAGTGGTATAGGTATAGGGTACACCGTCGATAACCACTAAGCCGTCAAGCAGCGTTCCGGTAATCTCCTCGCCGTTCTCAGCGTCGCCGTAGGTCTGGTCGCCTGACTTGAAGAAATAACTCTCGTCATCAAAGGCGAAGAGCGACATACCGTTCTTGGTGTTGATACCGCAGTAGGTATACAAGAACCAAGAATAACGGTCCTTGCCTTCCACAATCTTCTTCGTACCGTCGAGGATACCCTCCTTGTTCTCATCGGGCAGTTTCACCACCTTGTTCTTCAGCAGCGTGATGCTGGCTCCCAGATTGACACGCCAGTCGCGGTCTTTGTACACATCCATATCGGCTGAGAACTCAAGACCCTTGTTAGAGATGGTACCGATGTTCTTCGTTATAACTGCCTGGGCAGAACTGGTGGTCGTTGCACCGGCAGAGAGCGGCATGTTAACATCGAAGAGCAGGTCTTTGTTGCGTTTGTCGAAGTACTCGATGCTGAAGTTCAGGCGGTTGAACAGGCGGCCGTCGATACCAACGCCCCAGCTCTGTCCTGTCTCCCACTTCAGATCCTCATTTGGGAGCTGAGAAATCCAATAAGCACCTTGCAAGGCATTCTTTGTAGCAGCATATAGTGCCTGATAGCCATAAAGACCGGAGCCTGCGTCGTTACCCACCTCTCCGTAGTCGGCGCGGATTTTCAGGTAGTTCACCCAGCCGTACTGCTTCATGAATTCCTCATTAGAGATCACCCAGTTACCACCGACTGACCAGAAGTTACCCCAGCGGGCATCCTTTGAGAAGCGAGAGCTACCGTCGCGGCGGAAACTAGCCTCGATGTTGTAGCGGCTGTCGTAGCCATAACGTACACGGCCTAGATACGACTCAGTACGGTAGTTGTTCTGATAGTCATACCACTCGGTAATTTCAGTATAATTACGCAATGAGGAATGGTATGCAAATACCTCATTGGTCTTACGACCATACTCATAAATATAGTTGTGATAGTAGTTCTCGTGACCGATTAAGGCGTCGACAGAATGCACGCCAAACTCTTGACTCCAATGCAGTTGCTGCTGGAAAGTATAGTTCTTATAATTATAGTCCACGCGTCCTGCACGGCCGTTGTTAGCCTTACCGTCGCCGATCTCTGAACTGTCAAAATTGCGGTTTACAGTGTTGCGAAGGTTCAGGTTGCCCTTCAATGACAAAGTGAAGTTATAGGGCAGTATGAAGTCGACGTAAGCGATACCATTGAGAGTGTTTCGTATGGTCTTGTCGACATTGACACCGTTCTCCCAGATCACATGACGGTCAGGGAGCTGGTCACGCGTTGCCTGTGTCTGGCCATTGGCATCTACGTATGAGCCACCGTCCCATTGCAGGTTGCCTTTATCGTCAAGAATATACTGACCCGTGTTGATGTCATGCAGGTGTACGGGATAGATAGGCGACATGTAGCGGCAGAAGTAGAAAGGATTAGCGATGGAAGTATCACCGTCGCTGTATGACTGGTTGATGTTCTGATGGGTTCCTGAGAGGTTGAGTCCCAACTTAACCCACTTCTTCGGTTGAACATTGACCACTGCGCGGGCCGAGAGACGATCGAAGCCTGAGCTCTTCATATAACCGTTCTCATCCAGATAACCCAGTGAGAAAAGATAGTCGGCCTTTTCGTTGGCGCCGGTGGCATTGACGTTGTACTCCTGACGGAAACCGTTGCGGATGGTCTGGTCGAACCAGTCGAGGTCTTCGCCGTAGGTGCCGATGATCTGTGCATCGCTGGCCAAATGCCCGTATTCATCAAAGAGGCTGTTGGCATCCTTGTTGAAGATGTTCAAATACAAGCGGCTGTCGAAGAGATCCTGCCCAATCTGTCTTGCATTGACATCAGCATTAGCAATCTTCTGTTGAGCAGCGGCAATTTTATCTGCATCACCAGCTTTCTCGGCAGCAGCGAGGTCCTGGTTGCCGTTGATGATGTTGGCAAGGCGGTTGCTATTACGCAAATCTTGCCACTGGGTCTCCATAAACTGTCTGGCATTGACTGTTTCGTACTCTTTGAGACCACGGTTATAAGAACCAAGCTTTACATCGAGCGAGATGTTCAGTTTTCCCTGCTTTCCCTTCTTGGTGGTGATCAGGATCACACCGTTAGAGGCGCGGTTACCATACAGGGCAGCAGAAGCAGCATCCTTCAGCACTGACATCGACTCGATATCCTGCGGGTTCAGGTCGCTGATGTTACCGCTGAAAGGCACACCATCAAGGATATAGAGAGGATTAGAATCACCGTTCACGGTACCGATACCACGAATGCGGATGGTCGGATCACTACCCGGCTGACCGTAGGTGCTATTCACCTGCACACCCGTTACTGTTCCTTCCAATGCCGAGGCAACGCTTGAAACCGGACGGAGGTCGATGGCCTCACTCTTCACTTCCTGAATAGATCCCGTCAGTGTCGTTTTCTTCTGTGTACCGTAGGCTACGACCACCACCTCGTCGAGGTTATTGGCATCGTTGCGGAGCTGGATACGGATGGGTTTGTCGGTGACGGCAACCTCCAGCGGCTCCATGCCTACATACGTAATTCTCAAGGTCTTTCTGCCTGCGGGAACCTGCAGGGAGAAATTACCGTTCACGTCGGTAATGGTACCAATGTTGGTGGCTCCTACCACCTGGATACTTGCGCCGATAATCGGCTCATTTTCCTCGTAGGTCACTACGGTACCTTTGACCGTTGTTTGCGCCAAGGCCAATCCCACAAACAGGAAAAGGCTGGCGAGAGTCAAACTGAGTCTTTTCATCATAAATAATTAATTAATTGTTAGTAACAGTTATTTATTTTCTGTGAATGCTATTGGTATGTCGGGAACAAAATTAATAAAAAAAACCATTGCTGTCCACTAAAAATCGCTAAGCGTTCTTTGAAATGATTGAAATATAGTTAGTTACAGAGATTTTTTGAGTCAACGGACTTGATTTTGTATCTTTGCAGCCAAAATGGTTTGCATATGTATCAATACAAGTACGTT
>JAGCDZ010000027.1 GCA_017650905.1 Prevotella sp.
CGTACTTGTATTGATACATATGCAAACCATTTTGGCTGCAAAGATACAAAATCAAGTCCGTTGACTCAAAAAATCTCTGTAACTAACTATATTTCAATCATTTCAAAGAACGCTTAGCGATTTTTAGTGGACAGCAATGAACGCGATTAATAACTTAAATTTTTAAAAGCATGGGACAAATCAAAGTCAAAGGTAAGATGCAACGGGTCCAGACTGAGGTGGAAAAAAAAGAGGCTCCCGTTCATAGACAAGAGCCTCCTTACACCACTCTAATTGGCTGTCGGGGCATTGTTGCAGCGGGCCGAGAAGAAATCACGGAAATCGCTCCACTTGTAATAGGGGAAATTGTCGGCGGGCAGGGGCAGCGTGGATTCCTCGCCGTTCAGCAGGCACTTCACCAGGATGTCGGCGCCCTGCTTGTTGCTGCGGTAGAAAATCAGCTGGAGGTTGCTGGCCTTACCTGTTTCCCAGTTCTGGTAGCAGTTCTTCACCTCGAAGGGATCCTCGGGGTCGATGTCGGCACCGTTGATGCCCATCAGCACAGTCAGGGGACCCAGCACCGTATCGTGGCCGAAGCGCAGGTCGGCAATGCGGTCGTTGCTGCCATTCAGTTTGGCGTCGGCCTTCCTGATGATATCCTGGAGGACAGGAACCGTCTGCCATTGCGGACCGAACACCCAAGAGTAGGAGCCCAGATTGTCTCTCTCCCACTCGGCTGCAATCTCCTCGTCGGTAATGATACCCTCCATCATTCCCTCGTGGCCGATGCTGGGCAGCGAGGTGTAGAGGTTGATCATGTTGCTCGAGATATGGTGCAGATTACCCGGCAGTCCTTCAGTATTGGTGAACATGCGCTGGATGATCTTATCCCTGAGCACCTCGTCGATCTTCAGTTTGTCGCGGTTCTGCTCAAAGCGGGGCTTGACATTACGGGCATAGTTGTGCTTGATGGGATTCTGGCCGTCGGTAGGCACCACACCATCGAGGGTGAAGCGCGACGACTGCTCGCGGATGATAATCTTCGGGTTGCACTGTACCATTGCCTGGCAGAAGCCCGCCATACTGATGACACAACGGCCCTGCAGCGACGAGATGGCCAGCACATTGCCACCCTTCTTGAATATCTCAGGGAAGGCTTTGTACATCTTACGTGCAATCTGCTGGTGCTGCTGCCAGCCTACCTCGGACAGTTCGCTCACACCATCCCTCAACTCATCGCTGCAGGCCTTGTATTTTGCGTAGAAGGCCTCGCCAGCAGGCGTCAGCTGATGATTCTTGTGGGCGCGGGTCAACAGGGTATCAACCTCGCGGTAGAGCTGGGCGTTCCAATAGTAACGCGACCCGTGACGGCCATAGTGGCTAAGGTAGAACGGCTTGTAGCCCTTTGGGGCGGGCGTCATTTTGTAATCGACCACCTGATACGGATAATCGGTTCCGTAGGCTTTCCTCGGGTCAGCCTTCAACTGGTCCATAGCTGATAAACGCTGTCCCCAGGCCATTGTCGCCGTGAGGAACAAAAGTAGCATCATGGCTACTGATTGAATGGTTCTCTTCATAAGTGTTGGTAATAAAATTAGTTGGTTATTATTTAAATTGATTTTTGACTAATCCTGGAAATAGACTCGTTTGACGCGGTTGGAGACACCCGTCAGAATCTCATAGGGGATGGTGTCGGTGATATCGCTAAGCACGGTGACGGGCAGGTGCTCTCCGAAGATCTCCACCTGGTCGCCCTCATGACAGTCGATACCCGTCACGTCGATCATCGTCACATCCATACAGATATTGCCCACATACTCGGCCTTCTGACCATTCACCAGACAATAGCAGTGGCGATTGCCCAGATGACGGTTCAGGCCGTCGGCATAACCGATAGGAATAGCGGCTATGACGGAATCACGCTCTATCTTGCCCTTGCGGCTGTAGCCCACGGTTTCGCCTGCCGGCACATGACGCATCTGGAGGATGGTGGTCTTCAGTGTAGAGACAGTCGAGAGGATGCGATTACTGCGTGGATCGACGCCATAGAGGCCCAGTCCGAGACGGCACATATCCATCTGGCGCTCCGGGAAGTGCTCGATGCCCGCAGAGTTATCCATGTGGCGCAGGATCTTATGGCTGAAGGCTGCCTGCAGCTGCTTGCTGCCAGCATCAAACTTCGCGAACTGCTCGGCAGAGAAGGTGTCGAAGTCGTCGCTATCGGAGCCTACGAAATGACTGAACACCGAGCGCGGGATAATGGCATTCTGATGCTTCAGACGGTCGATAAGCTCGTCCATATCGTCGAGGTCGAAACCCAGACGATGCATGCCCGTATCGAGCTTGATATGGACAGGCCAGCCGGTGATACCCTCCTTACGCGCTGCCTTGATAAGAGCGTCGAGGAGGCGGAAACTATACACCTCAGGCTCCAGGTCGTAGTCGAACATGGTCTTAAAGGCGGTCATCTCGGGATTCATGATCATGATATTGGCGGTGATGCCAGCCTTGCGGAGGGTGACACCCTCATCGGCCACCGCCACCGCGAGATAGTCGACATGGTGGTCCTGCAGCGTCTTGGCAATCTCCACCGCCCCTGCGCCATAGCCGTCGGCCTTGATCATGCAGGCCATCTTCGTCTCAGGCTTCAGGAATGAGCGGTAGTAATTCAGATTCTCCACCACCGCATTGAGGTTCACCTCGAGAATCGTCTCGTGCACCTTCTGTTCCAACAGCTCCGTAATCTGATCGAAGCCGAAGTTACGGGCACCCTTGAGCAGGATGAGCTCGTTGCGCAGGCCTGTGAAGACCTCGCTGGAAAGGAAATGCTGCACATCGGCGAAGAAATGCTTGTCGGCAATCTGTATCTTGTCAGCCTGTGCCGTGAGTTCAGGACCGATGCCGATGAACTTGGTAATGCCACGCTTGAGGCAAAGGTCGCTCACCTGGGCATAGAGGGCCTCAGGCGAAGAGCCTGACTGGAAAATGTCGCTTAATACGAGCGTCTTTTTCAGCGTTGAAGGGTGAGAAAGACTACGGACAGTCGAGCTCTGCTCAGGAATGGTGAGCGGCGAGAACTGTCGGCGGTTCATGAAATCAAGGGCGATATCGAGGGAGTTGATATCCGAGTTGTAAGAGTCGTTGATAAGGATACAGCCACGCTGACCTTGCTTCACTTCCAGTCGCATGGCGACGGGTTCGAGCTTCGGCATACGCTCAGCCAACTGTTCGGAACTGAGACCAAGATGCAGGGCAACAGCCGCACTGGTGATAGAGTCCTCGATCGACGCCTCATCGATGAAGGGAATCTCATAGATGCCCTTCTTGCCCTTCCAGCGGTAGGTAATCTCGGTATATTGTCGTCCAGCGTCTTGATGAGCGTTCTTACTACTACCTACTGCTTCCACAAACAACGTTGCCTTCTCGTCACACTGCGACCAGGAAATCTTCTCGTCCTGATAGCTCATCCTACGGATACAACGGCTCACAACATCATTGTCAGAGCAATAGACCATCGCCTGGGTGTCGTGCATCAGCTCCAGCTTCTCCATACACTTCTCCTCCATCGAGCGGAAGTTCTCCTGATGGGCACTCCCCAGGCAGGTAAGCACGCCGATGGTGGGTTGGATGATATCTCTTAACGCCAGCATCTCGCCGGGCTGACTGATGCCGGCCTCGAAGATGCCTATCTCTGTCTGTTCGTTGAGCAACCACACGGAGAGAGGCACACCGATCTGGGAGTTATAGCTGCGGGGCGAGCGGACAATCTTCTGTGAGGGCAGGAGCAACTGATAGAGCCACTCCTTGACCATCGTCTTACCGTTGGAGCCGGTGATGCCCACTACGGGCACATCAAATTCGTCGCGATGGCGCTCTGCCAATCGCTGAAGGGCTGCCAACGTATGGGGCACGCGGAGGAAGTTTGCCTCAGGGAAACGGGTATCATAATGCTCAGGCACCTGTTCCACCACGAAATGACGCACCCCACGACGGTAGAGGTCGTCGATATAGCGATGACCGTCGTTGCGCTGGGTCTTCAATGCAAAGAACAGCGTCTCCTCAGGGAAACAGAGACTGCGACTGTCTGTCAGCAGCCAGCGGATATCGCCTTGGTGTGTACCGTAGCGTCGCGCTCCGATGAGTGTCGCCACCTTCTCTATTGAATATTTCATCACTTCAATTCTTCAGTTTTACAATTCTTCAATATTACAGTTTTAAATTCTTCATTTCTTCTAAAGTGCAAAGGTAATAAAAAAGACGGAATTGAAACACATATTTCGCATTTTTCTTTGTATTTATTGTTTTTTGCACTATCTTTGCAGAATATTTCTAATGAAGATGGAGTTCAGAACGATTATTGATATCCCACCTGCAACTTTTGAAATCAAGCCTTGCGAGGAGGTTCTGCTGGTTGGCTCTTGCTTTGCCGACGGCATAGGACGTAACTTCAGAGGCAATGGTTTCCCTGCCATCGTGAATCCCTACGGCACGATGTATAATCCTGCCAGTATACTGCATACCATTGAACGCATATTATCCGAGAGAGTTTCAGAAGGAAAAGTCCAGCCTGCCCCACGAATCGTATTCCTCACGCTCGGCACAAACCACGTGTATCGTCTGAAAGATACTGGTGAGATTGTCGACAACTGCGAGAAACGTCCAGCCTCACTGTTTCAGGAAGAAGAACTGACTGTCAGCGAATGTGCAGACTATTTGAAAAAGGCCATTCTTCTGCTGAAATCCCACAATCCAGATGTGCAAGTAATTATGACCGTGAGCCCTATCCGCTATCGCAAATATGGTTATCACGAGAGTCAGCTTTCCAAAGCCACACTACTCTTAGCGACGACAAGTTTAACTAGTCAGACTAGTAACACTAGTTATTTTCCGGCCTATGAGATCATGATGGATGAACTCCGCGACTATCGCTTTTATGCCGCTGATATGCTACATCCTTCTGAGCAGGCAATAGACTATATATGGGAGCGACTGTCCGCCTGGTGTTTCAGTCATGAAACTAAAACATTCATTGAAGAATGGCGGCCAATCAAACAAGCCTTGTTGCATCGACCCTTCCATCCCGAGTCGGAAGAATACCGCCGCTTTAAAGCTCTGACAACAGATCGTTTTAAAGCATTACAAACCAAATATCCCCAACTGCAAGACGTTCAACTTTACTAGTCGGACTAGGATGACCAGTCGGTCTAGCTTCTGCTGATTTGCAGGCCTTTTGTAGAGAGGGTCATCTCTACAAAACGGGCGTTCTTATTCTGACGATGCTCGCCTAAGATCTGTTTGATACGCGCAGCAGCCTCGGGATCCTTTGCTATCATATAAAGGTAGCCTCCACCGCCGGCTCCTGGCAGCTTATAGCCCAGACAGAGGTCATCAATCAGACTGGTGAGTGCAGCCACTTGTGGTGGGTTTGTCCCACTGTCGAGCATCTGGTTCTGATGCCAGGTCTTCCTGACGAGCTGACCCATTTGCATGAAGTCGTTGCGCTGAATGGCCTCATACATCTCCATCGTGTGCGCCTTCATCTCGCGCAACAGATTCAGTTCGTCATGATGGTTGAGGAACATCCTGCGTACGATCTCGGCGAGGATATGCTTCGCGGTGCGGGTGATGCCCGTATAATATAAGAGATGACAAGCACGGTATTCGGGCTGCGTCCATAAGTCATTCGGCAGCCAGCGCACCTGAGGACTCTGATCAAATCCCCTACCCGTCTGTAACAGCTTTACGCCACCCAGCACACCACCGAACTGATCCTGCCAGCCACCACCAGTGGTGAGCATCTGTTCGAGCATCAGTGTGCGACGACCTATCTCGTTCTTGTCCCAACCCAGACCACAGAAATCGTTGAGAGCTCCTAGCACCGTCGAGGCCAGAATACTCGATGTTCCTAATCCGCTGCCAGCGGGAATCGCCGAGAGCAGAGTCAGTTCGATACCAGCGCCGAAGGCCTCAAGCTGAGCCCGCAAAGAAGCTGATGAACCGGACATTCCAGACATACCTGAGATTCCAGATTTTCCAGAGACACCGAATCCGGCAAGGACAAGGGCAGCCTTAGGAATAGAGAATGGAGAGCCGACATGCATAAAGTCGGTAAGCTGCTCTGTGGTCTCCACCACCTCCATCGCACCGAGGTCGATACTACGAAGCACGATATGAGGCTCTTTCGAAGGACGGACATAAGCTTGCAAAGGCGGCTGGCCGTTGAGTTCGATGGCGAAGTTGATCACATTACCCCCTTCCATCAGACAATAAGGCGGTGTATCCGTCCATCCGCCAGCAATATCTATACGTACAGGCGAACGGCCCCAGACAATCTGGTCGTCAGCGACACAGAGGGACGGTTCTTTTGATATATCGCAGCTCGGTGACGTAACAAAAGAACCATTCCTCTGTGTCAGGCCCTGACGCAATAAGGAGAAAGCCTTCTCGCTGTCGCCAAGGAACATCGCATTGTGGATGCGTGTCATCAAAGGAGCATCTTCATCAAAGGGCTCGGGCAAAGGAATCTGTTCTTTCTGAAACGTTTCTGCAGCATCAGCCAGATCAAGCTGGTAAAACACACTGTGCCGCCAGTTTTTGGCTAATGCAAGCCAATTCTCCTTGCGATACTGACGCCGCTGGTCAAACAGTCGTCGCAAATTCGCACGCTCTGCCACTTCATTACTGTTCAGAGGCTCGTCAATACGATAGCGGCGCACCTCATAGTCGCTTTCACCCACAGGCACTACATCGATACAATCGCCTGGCTCCAGATGCATCTCCCAATCGTTCTCCGGCACACCCGTAATCACATGGTCGTGCGTCAGATGCCAACGGGGTCCCACAAAGCTATTCTCCACCCATACATCCGTATTCTCCTCCGTAAAGGGAACCTTCACGATGGAATTCTGTACAAAGATGGAGGGATGGGGCTTACGGTCGATATGCATGATCTCGCGCTGGTCGTTTACGAGGTTCTGCAAGCGTAGCGTCGAGGAAATCATTTCACGTGAAGTGCCGAAGTGATAGAACTCGCCCCCTGCCAAGGGTAGGATAGCAACCTTTAACGACGACAGCTCGCTATCGGGTTTAGAGGGGTCTGTACCCAAGGCACAGCCGAACTCGGAATAAAGGTCGTATTCTTTAAAGCTAGCTGGGATAGCCTGACTAGTATTACTAGTTGGACTAGCCGAACTGGTGCTGCGTTGCATCAGCAGCGAGACGGCCTTATCGCTGAGCAGCCACACACCGATATCTGTCAGGTAGAAATGATCTTTCTGCAACTCGGAGAGTGTCTGTACCGATGGTTTCTGGAGCATCTGTTTGAGTACTGATGGTGTTCGGCGTTCGCTGACAAACACCCCGTGATTCTTCGCCACAGAGGCATCGAGCCAAAGGCCATAACACACCACATCGGCATCGGGGATAGGCTGCAGGGGTTGAGTGGCACGAATAAGCACATCACCACTCACCACCATCGTATGCAGGCGTTCAGGGGCAGCCGCTATCATCTTCTCATACAAGGGCAGCTGCACACTCATCAGATTCTGTGAGAGTTTCTGTCCCCGCTCCCACCGGAACACAGGCAACGGCATGAGCACCTTACCCGAAACGGCATAGCTGGGCAGACGCTTGCTCTGGCCCCCGGCATGAATCAATATCCGTTTCTCTTTCGAGAGCCAGCTTTCGAAGGAACTATTGTCTGCGGAATCATTTTTCCAGGCTTCATTGAGAAGCCAAGCTGTACCGCCACCACTTCCCAAACGGTGTCCGACAGGATCGCACGTACAGAAATACTCGTTACGGCTGAGTCCCGTCACATCATGGAAAGCGCCCACCAGATTCGGGGGTAATGACAGCAGTTTCTTCACTTCAAGCTATAGTCTTTATGATTTCATCTTCCGGCGGCGATACTCCATGAAGGCAGCACCGAGGATTACGAGAATCAGAATGATATACGAGACATAGGCAATGGCCTCTGTGGTATTCACCGACTTCGGGAAGAAGCTGAGCACCACTTCATGCTTGCCAGACTTTACATTCAGAGCACGGAGGATATAGTTCACACGACCCAGTTCTGCCGGTTGTCCGTCAATCGTAGCAGTCCATCCTGGATAATAAATCTCGGAGAAGACTACCACACCACCCTTGCCGGAATTAACCTCGTAGGTCAGTTTGTTGGGTTCGTAGGCCTTGATGGTGACGATGCTGATACTGTCCTGATCTACAGCCTCACCGAGCTGTGCCTTGAACTTGGCATCAGCCACAGCCTCATGACGCAGGTTCAACTGGCCCACTGCAGCAATCTCCTCATTGGCATTAGCCGCATACTGGATTCTATCCACAAACCAGGCATTGCCATAGGTATAGGGATTCTGCAAAGGCACCGTCTGACCACCCTGCAAGGGGAAGATCATATACTTCGTGTTCAGCATATTGAGCACAGGCCAGATGCTGTCGCCATTGATTTTCGTCATATCGCCACCAGCTTCGGAGATAACACCGTACAACTGCTGCATCTCAGGCGAGATATACTGCTCGATCATTTCCTGATAGCGGCGCAGTTTGGCAGCATGGTAACCACCGATGCTCTTATGGTAATAGGAAGTCTCATTCTCATTGAAGGTGTTCGAAGCGAGATTCAGCACACGGTAGTCGAGACTCTTATCATGAAGGATCTGCTCATCGGCCTGCGTCATCTGTTGGGGCGCCTCACGCTCACTCTTCGGCACGAACATCTCGTCGTTGAGATAACGCTTGTTCACCGACCAGAGATCCACGAGACAGAGCACGAGGATAATCGCAACGGCATATTCCTTCTTCAGTTTACCGAAGCTGAAGAGAAGCAGGACACCCGTACCCACTAGAATAAAGTAGAACGAGCGCAGGGCGTCGCTGGTGAACATAGCCTGACGCATCTCCGTCAGATTGGCCATAATCGGCTGGATGTATTCTGAGGGAAGGCCCTGTAACGCCTGCATCTCACTCGTAGAGATGAAACTGCTGAAGAATGCTGACGGCATGATCGAGAACAGCAGGGCGATGCCACCTGTCAGGAGGAAGCTGATACCTACATATTTCAATCTCGGCTTCACCAGTTCAGGCTCTTCCAGGAATTTCTTCAGTGCCATCATAGCCAAAAGAGGAATCGTAAACTCTGCGATGACCAATATCGAGGCCACCGTACGGAATTTGGCATACATCGGCACATAGTCGAGGAAGAAATCAGTAAAGCCCATGAAATTCTTTCCCCACGACAGGAGAATCGACAAAATAGTAGCTGCCAGAAGCGCCCACTTCATAGGACCTTTCACAATAAACAGACCGAGGATGAAGAGCATCACCACAAATGCGCCCACATACACCGGACCACTCGTGCCGGGCTGCTCACCCCAATACTGACCTATCTGATTGTATATCTCCATGAAGTTCGGATCAGCCTTGGCCATCGCCGTCTCATTGTAGCTCAGAGGCATCGAAGCGCCACCCTTTGTATTCGGCACCAGCAGGGTCCACGTTTCACCGATGCCATAGCTCCATTGCGTGATATAATCGCGCTCCAGACCGCTGCTGGTCTGATTGGTGGTATTCTGCTTCACCAACTCACTCTTGCCACGCATCGATTCTTGACTATACTGCCAGGTATGATACAGATTCGACAGATTCATGCACAAGCCAAGAAGACCTGCTGCCAGAGCAACGCCCGTAGCCTTCACAAACCGCATGAACTGTTTCTTGCGGATGGCTTCCACCAGCCACGCAATGACCATGAAGAGAATAATAAACAAATAGTAATAGGTCATCTGCACGTGGTTGGCATTGATCTCAAAGGCTGTGAAGATAGCGGTCACGATGAAGCCCCACAGATATTTCCCGCGATAGGCCAGCACGATACCCGCAATCATCGGCGGCAGATAGGCCAATGCCCACACCTTCCAGATATGTCCTGCGGCGATGATAATCAGAAAATAGGTGCTGAAGGCCCAAATGACGGAGCCCAATGCAGCCAGATGCTGACGGAAATCGAAAGCACGGAGCAGGATGTAAAAGCCCAGAAGGTAAGCGAAGATATACCACACATTCTCAGGCAGCCAAAGGTGATAGGCTTTGATGGCCTGCGACATATTGTCGGTAGAGTGATACGACGGGGCCATCTGATAGGTAGGCATACCACCAAACAAGGCATTGGTCCAACGACTACGCTCTCCTGTCTTCTGGAGATACTCGACACCCTCCTGTCCGGCACCTCTTCCGGCCGAAGCATCATGACGGTAAAGGATACGTCCCTCGATATCAGCAGGGAAGAAATAAGCGAAGGCCAGAATGGCAAACAACAGCACTGCCAACACGTCAGGCAGGCACTTCTTTAATAATGTCATAACTTGCAAGTTTATTAATCTGCGTGCAAAATTACAAAATTATTTCCAAATATCAGTTGTCAATTATCAATTATTTCGTATCTTTGCAGTCGAAATATGGAAGATAATATCATCACCAGCGTTCAGAATGCCCGTGTCAAGCATGTTGTGGCCTTGCAGCAGAAGTCTTCTCTCCGTCGTGAGGAGGGACTTTTCGTTGTCGAGGGCCAGCGCGAGATAGAGCATTGCATCGCCTGCGGATATGAGATGGTGGAGGTGTTTAGGATAGGAGAGAATGTCACCCCTCAGGTCTATGAAAAGATGGCTTATCGCGAGAGCACCGAGGGCATCATTGCCATTGCCAAATGCAAAAAACACGACCTAAGTGCTTTGAGTATTCAGAAGAATCCCTCACCTCTCATCATCGTCCTCGAGCGTGTCGAAAAACCTGGCAACTTGGGCGCTATCCTCCGCACGGCCGAGGCTGCAGGAGTGGATGCCGTCATTGTCTGCGATCCGCTCACCGACCTCTACAACCCCAACCTCATCCGTGCGAGTATCGGTGGAGTATTCAGCGTTCCCACAGCCGTCTGTACGTCTCAGGAATGCATCGACTTTCTCAAGAAGCATAAAATCAAGATACTCACAGCCCAGTTGCAGGATTCTTACGAATATTACGACTATGACATGACTTCTGCCACAGCCATCGTGATGGGTACTGAGTCGACAGGACTCACCAACCAGTGGCGCAAGGCTGCCGATGCCCATATCCGTATCCCCATGTTGGGACGCCTCGATTCGCTCAACGTCAGTGTCAGCGCTGCGATTCTCATGTACGAAGCAGTCAGACAAAGAAAAACTAAATAAAGAGAATATGTTAATTGGAATGATTGTAGCAATGGACAAGGAGTACAATCAGCTCCGTCCGTTATTCCCTGAAGACCAGGTTATCCTCCAGAAGAGTGGTATCGGTAAGGTGAATGCTGCCCTGCAGACGCAGGAGATGATCCGTCAGTACAAACCCGATGTCATCATCTCCTCAGGCTGTGCCGGAGGCAACGGTGATGATATCAACATACAGGATGTCGTCGTCAGCACTCAGATTGCTTACCATGATGTCTACTGCGGCACAGCTATCGGCCACAGTGTCTACGGACAGGTGCAGGGACTCCCTCCCCGCTTTGAGGCTGACCCGGATCTGTTGCAGAAAGCGCTACAGATCAATCAGGAGAATCTCTCAATTCACCCGGGCCTCATCGTCACAGGTGACTGGTTTGTCGACTCCAAAGAGAAGATGCGTGAGATCATCGGCCACTTCCCCGAGGCAAAGGCCGTTGATATGGAGAGCGCCGCTATTGCCCAGACCTGCTATCTGAATCAGGTGCCTTTCATCTCCTTCCGAGTTATCAGCGACATTCCCCTGCGCGACACCGATGCCTCACAGTATCACGACTTCTGGAACACCATCGCCGAGAATTCCTTCCAAGTCACCCGCACCTTCATCGAGAGTCTATAAACTATCAACTAAAGTTTTATGGAAGTCATTCAGAGTTTTACAATTGATCACACCCACCTGAAGCCAGGCATCTACGTCTCGCGCGAGGATAAGGGTTTTACCACTTTCGACCTTCGCATCACTGAGCCAAATAAAGAACCCGCTGTAGCCCCAGCCGCCATGCATAGTCTGGAGCACCTGATGGCCACCTGGTTCCGCAACAGCGAGGCGAAAGACGATGTGGTATACGTGGGTCCTATGGGATGCCTCACGGGCATGTATATCATTATGACGGGCACCTATAGTGTGGAGGATATGCGGCGTTTGACTATTCGTTGCCTTCAGTGGATTCTCACACAGACCGAGGTGCCTGCCACCCAGCCAGAGGCCTGCGGCAACTATCTGCTCCACGACCTCCCGATGTGCAAGTGGGAAAGTGCCCGCTATCTCGACCGTCTGGAGCACGATTTCCACAGCGAATACACCAAACTTCAGATAACCCTCGAAGACGGCAAGGTCTTTGCCGATGCATAATAACCATCAAAATTCCCATATCAACATGAAGATTAACTATTCTTATCTCAGTTTTGCCTTTGCTTGTCTGCTGACTATTTCCTGCAGCGATGAGAAGAAAAAGGCGCATGATGCAGTACAATACAAGACGATGGTGGTGAGCCAGAAGGATATGACGCTCACCCGCCAATATAGTGCCAGACTCACGGGCCGTCAGATTGTCGAGGTCCGTCCGCAGGTTTCCGGCTGCATCACCCGCATCCTGACTGCTGAAGGTCAGGCCGTCCGTCGCGGACAGACATTGTTCATCATCGACCAAGTACCCTATCGTGCTGCTCTCGAAGTGGCTGTAGCTGCCCGCAAGAGTGCGGAGGCACGACTGGCAACGGCACGCATGAACTTCGAGAACGAGTCGCGCCTGCAACAGGGCAACGTGGTGGGCGACGTATCGGTTCAGTCGATGCGCAATGCCATGCTCGAAGCCGAAGCTGCATTGGCACAAGCCAAGGCTCAGGAGATCAATGCCCGCAACAACCTGAGTTATACTGAAGTGAAGAGTCCCGTTAATGGTATGGCGTCGATGATTCCCTGGCACGTAGGCTCGCTTGTCAGTAGCAATATCAGCGAACCGCTGGTCACCGTTGCCGACGACAGTGATATGTATGCCTACTTCAGCATCTCCGAAAACCAGACGCTCGACCTCATCTCGCAATACGGCTCTATCAATGACTTCATCGCCAAAGCCCCAGCCGTCAACCTCCGTCTGAGCAACGGCAACGACTATCCCGAACCTGGCCGCATCAGTGCCGTTAGCGGTGTAGTCGATGGGAATACGGGTGCCGTCACCCTGCGTGCCACCTTCCCCAACACCAATCATCTGTTGCATAACGGAGGTAGTGCCACTATCGTCGTACCCACCCACCGTTCGCAGTGCATCGTCATTCCTCAGGAGGCTACCTATGAGTTGCAGAACCGTTCTTTCGTCTATCGCGTCATCGATGGTAAGACGAAGACCACGCCTGTGACACTCTTTCCTCAGAACAACGGTAAGGAGTATATCGTCGAAGAAGGCCTGAATGCAGGCGACACCATTATTGCCGAGGGTGCCGGACTTCTCAAAGAGGGCATTGAAGTGAAAAAGTAAATGGAAGATGTAAGATGAATGTTAAGACTTTTATTGACCGACCGATACTCTCCGGAGTCATTTCGGTGCTGATGGTGTTAGTGGGCATCATCGGTCTGAGCCAGCTTGCCCTCGAGCAGTTCCCGGAAATTGCACCTCCCACCGTGCGTATTATGGCCAGCTATACTGGCGCTAATGCCGAAACGGTGCAGAAAAGTGTTGTCGTACCCCTCGAGGAAGCCATCAACGGCGTCGAGGGCATGATGTATATGTCATCGTCCGCTTCGAACAACGGTACCGCCTCCATCGGTATTTTCTTCCGTCAGGGTACCGACCCCGATATGGCGATGGTCAACGTGCAGAACCGTGCTGCCACCGTACAGGGCCGATTGCCCAGCGACGTAGTGAAGAGTGGTATCACCGTGCGCAAGCGCCAGACCTCGAACATCAAGCAGATTGCCGTCTACAGTCCAGACAGCACCTTCGATCGTGCTTTCCTAGCCAACTATACGAAGATCAACATCGAGCCACGTCTAAGCCGTATCCCTGGTGTGGGCGAGGTGAACGTTATGGGTGCCGACTACTCCATGCGTATCTGGCTCGACCCGCTGAAGATGGCTCGCTACGGGCTGACACCAGCAGATATTACCCAGGTGCTCAACGAACAGAATGTTGAGGTAGCCACTGGTACCCTCGGCGCCGAGAGTAGCAATACATTCCAGTATGTGCTGAAATACCGCGGCCGCTATGAGGATGAACAAGGCTATGAGAATCTCGTGATTCGTTCGCTACCCGATGGCGACGTATTGCGCATCGGCGACATTGCCCGTGTGGAACTCGGCTCACAAAACTACAACATCATTGCTGAAACCAATGGCAGCCCGGGTGTGAATGTTTCCATCAATCAGGTGGCAGGCTCCAATGCCAATGAGATCATCAAGCAGATCGACCGTGAGGTGGAGGATATACGAGGGTCACTGCCACCAGGTATCGTCATCGAAGACCTGGAATCGAAGAAGGACTTCCTCGATGCCTCTATCACCAGTGTTGTCGAGACACTCCTCGAAGCGCTGGCATTGGTCATCCTCGTGGTGTTCCTCTTCTTGCAGAGCTGGCGCGCCACCATCATTCCCGCAGTGGCCATCGTCGTGTCGCTTATCGCCACTTTGGCCGTTATCTACGCCATCGGCTTCTCGCTCAACATGCTCACACTCTTCGCCCTCGTGCTGGTCATCGGTACTGTGGTCGATGATGCCATTGTGGTCGTTGAGGCCGTACAAGCAAAACTTGATAAGTCAGATGACTCAGAATACTCCGACAGGCTCACCTATCACTCAACCATTGATGCTATGCACGGCATCACCTCGGCTCTGGTCACCACCACCCTCGTCTTTATGGCCGTCTTCGTGCCTGTCTGCTTCATCGGCGGTGTCACCGGTACCTTCTATACCCAGTTCGGTCTGACTATGGCCATCGCTGTGGGTATCTCACTGTTCAACGCCCTCACCCTCTCCCCTGCTCTCTGTGCCCTCATCATGAGACCTAATGAGACAGAAAAGGCCAAGGGCTTCAAGGCGCGCTTCAATAAAGGCTTCAATGCCCTCGTCGACCGCTATAAGCAGACCGTATCTACCGTCGTACCGCGTCGCTGGCTGGCAGCGGCCCTCGTCGTTGTAGCCATCGTCGGCCTCGGATGGATGATGCGCACCACGAAGACCGGTCTTGTGCCAAATGAGGATATGGGAACTGTGTTCATCAACGTGCAGGCTTCTCCAGGTAGCAGTCTCCAGCAGACCTACCATATATTAAAAGAAGTGGAAGAGCGCATCAAGGACCTGCCCCAATTGCGTATCTATTCGCTTATCGCCGGTAACAGCAACAACTTCGAGCAGTCATCGTCGAACGGTAACTTCACGCTGAAGTTGAAGAAGTGGGGTGAGCGTAAGGGCAAGGGCGATGATGTGCAGAGTGTGGTCGATGAGATCTATCGTCGCACAGCCGACATCGCCAATGCCAAGATACAGGTAAATACGCAAAATATGCTCCCAGGTTTCGGACGTATCAACGGTTTCGAGCTGCACGTGCAAGACAAGCATGGTGGCACCATTAACGAGTTGCTCGACCAGACCAACAAACTGATTGCAGCTCTCAACCAACGGCCGGAAATCAGTCGCGCCTTCACCAACTTCTCACTCAAATATCCGCAGTATCGAATTGAGGTTGATGCGGCTCTCTGCAAGCGGCGCGGTGTATCGCCTAGCGATGTGCTCTCAGCCCTTAGCGGCTATGTTGGTGGCTCCTATGCCTCCAACTTCGTACGCTTCACCAAACTCTACCGCGTGATGGTACAGGCCTCGCCCGAATACCGACTGGATACCGAGTCGCTCAACAATATCTTCGTGCGCAGCTCTTCAGGTGAGATGTCACCCATCGGACAATATATCAACTTGACGCGTATCTACGGTTCTGAGACCCTTTCACGCTTTAACCTCTTCCCATCGATCCAAGTGGGAGGAACGGCTGCCGATGGCTACAGCAGCGGACAAGCCCTCGATGCCATCCGTGAGACAGCAGCCGAAGTACTGCCCGAAGGCTACGGCTATGAGTTCGGCGGTATGGCGCGCGAGGAGGCCTCAGCGCAGAACACCACAGCCCTCGTATTTGTCATCTGCATCGTCTTTATCTATCTCATTCTTTGCGGTCTCTACGAGAGTCTGTTCATCCCTATGGCCGTTATCCTGAGTGTGCCCTTCGGACTGGCGGGCTCGTTCATCTTCGCTTACCTCTGGGGACTGGAGAATAACATCTACATGCAGACGGGACTCATCATGCTCATCGGCTTGCTGTCGAAAACGGCTATCCTGCTCACGGAATACGCTTCTGCACGCCGACGTCAAGGTATGGGTATCGTTGAGGCAGCCCTTGATGCGGCCGCTGTCCGACTGCGTCCTATCCTCATGACCTCGATGACTATGGTGTTCGGCCTGCTGCCCTTGGCACTTGCCACAGGCGTAGGCGCCAACGGTAACCGCTCGCTCGGTGTGGGTGCCATCGGTGGTATGCTTATCGGTACCATTGCCTTGCTCTTTATCGTTCCCTGTCTCTTCGTTATCTTCCAGACGATTGAAGAGAAGGTCTTCGGTAGAAAGTAGAAAATAAAAATAGCCCGCCAGTTGGCGGGTTATTTATTTATCTTAATCGCAGCCTTGACTTGCGGTCGAACCTGCTCACGCTCGGTAGAACTGATGCGAACATCATTCTACTCTCGCTTAATCGCAGCCTTGACTTGCGGTCGAACCTGCTCACGCTCGGTAGAACTGATGCGAACATCATTCTACTCTCGCTTAATCGCAGCCTTTTTCCGCTGATCGTGGTCGAGAATGGTCTTGCGCATACGCATCGACTTCGGCGTTACCTCGACGAGCTCATCCTGCTTGATATACTCCAGGCACTCCTCGAGCGACATAACCGTCTTTGGAATAATACGCGCCTTCTCATCAGTACCTGAGGCACGCACGTTGGTGAGCTGCTTAGCCTTGCAGACATTGATCACGAGATCGTTGTCGTGAACATGCTCGCCCACAACCTGACCCGCATAGACATCCTCACCCGGATCGATGAAGAACTTACCACGATCCTGTAGTTTGTCGATGGCATAGGCAAAGGCATTACCCGTATCCATAGAAATCATCGAACCGTTAACACGACGCTCTATCTCACCCTTATAAGGCTGATACTCCTTGAAGCGGTGGGCCATGATAGCCTCACCCTGAGAAGCGGTGAGCACATTGGTACGCAGACCGATGATACCACGCGAAGGAACATCGAATTCGATATTCACACGCTCGCCCTGATTCTCCATCGAGGTCATCTCGCCCTTACGGCGAGTAACCATATCTATCATCTTCGAGGCAAACTCCTCAGGCACATTGATTGTCAGTTCCTCAATGGGCTCGTGCTTCACGCCATCAATGTCCTTATAGATCACCTGCGGCTGGCCTACCTGCAGCTCATAGCCCTCACGACGCATGGTCTCCACGAGCACAGAAAGATGCAGCACACCACGACCTGATACAATCCACTTATCAGTAGAATCCTCGAAAGGCTCCACATGCAGGGCGAGGTTCTTCTCAAGCTCCTTCTCCAAACGGTCGTTGATATGACGCGAGGTAACGAACTTACCCTCCTTACCGAAGAAAGGCGAGTCGTTGATGGTGAAGAGCATCGACATTGTGGGCTCATCGATGGCGATAGGCGGCAACGGCTCGGGATTCTCAAGATCGCAAATAGTGTCGCCAATCTCAAACTTCTCCAGTCCGATGACAGCACAGATATCTCCACAGTCGACGCTATCGGTGCGCACGTGACCCATACCCTCGAAAGTATGCAGTTCCTTGATCTTGGTCTTCTCCATCGAACCGTCGCGATGGGCAATCGTAACCTGCATGCCGTCTTTAAGCTGTCCACGATGTACACGTCCCACGGCGATACGGCCCTGATAACTTGAATAGTCAAGACTCGTGATCAGCATCTGAGGTGTGCCCTCAATCTGCTGGGGAGCAGGAATCACCTCGATGATCTTATCTAATAAATAAGTAATGTTGTCGGTAGGCGTCTTCCAGTCCTCACCCATCCAACCGTTCTTGGCAGAGCCGTAGACGACGGGGAAGTCCAACTGGTCCTCAGTAGCATTGAGCGAGAACATCAGGTCGAACACCATCTCATAGACCTCCTCTGGGCGACAATTGGGCTTGTCCACCTTGTTCACCACCACGATGGGTTTCAGACCGATCTGAAGGGCCTTCTGCAACACGAAGCGCGTCTGGGGCATAGGACCCTCGAAGGCATCGACGAGCAACAGACAGCCGTCGGCCATATTGAGCACACGCTCCACCTCGCCACCGAAGTCAGAGTGTCCCGGGGTGTCGATGATATTGATCTTGACACCTTTCCAATTGATGGATACATTCTTTGAAAGGATGGTGATGCCGCGCTCGCGCTCCAAGTCGTTGGCATCCAATACCTGATTGCTGAGATTCTGTCCCTCACGGAAGAGATTTCCAGCGAGCATCATCTTGTCGACAAGGGTGGTCTTACCGTGGTCGACATGGGCTATAATTGCTATGTTTCTGATATCCTGCATACCTATTTACTATAAAAACGGGTGCAAAGTTACGAATATTTTCCGAAAAAATTTGCAGTATCGAAAAAAAGTTGTACCTTTGCACCCGCATTTCGGAAAATCCGGAGCATTTGACGACGTAAACCAGCTTGTGATTAGGCAGGAATCGCGTCTGAAAAATGTTTTTGCAAACAACATTAATCACTTTAAATTATGTATTTAGACAAAGCAAAGAAAGAGGAAATCTTCGGTAAGTATGGTAAGGGTACCACAGATACCGGTTCTGCAGAGGCTCAGATTGCCCTGTTCAGCTATCGTATCGCTCACCTGACTGAGCACCTGAAGAAGAACCACAAGGATCACAACACAGCCCGCTCACTGACCATGCTGGTAGGTAAGCGTCGTAAGTTGCTGAAGTACCTGTACAATAACGACATCAATCGTTATCGTGCCATCATCAAGGCCCTCGGACTTAGAAAGTAAAAACAAGGATCCCCGCCAATCGGCGGGGATTTTTTTATTTAAGAATCACACTCACATTCTCCTTGTTAATATTGATGCAATTCGTGAACTCTGCATCTTTCTGAGCATGGATAGTGATATTCTTCAGGTTGATGCGGTCGATGGGCATCTCAGGGAGACCGTTGAACTCCATCGCCCTTCCGGCATTACTGCACACCACATTCTCGATATTGATATTACGGAAGATGGGCGTCGTCTCGTCAACCTTAACCTTCGTCACATTGTCAGGCTGGTCGCCGTCGGCCAACATCTCGGCTACCGACTTTCCACCATAATACATATTAAAGGTGATGGCATCAGTAGCGATGTCCATCATCGAGATATTGCTGATATAGATATTCTCTACAATACCGCCACGACCACGGGTAGACTTGAAGCGCAGGCCCACATCGGTGCCTAAGAACTGGCAGTTCTGCACTTTGAAGTTGCGCACACCACCACTCATCTCCGATCCTACGACAAAGCCCCCATGTCCCGCAAAGACCGTACAGCCGTCTACCACCACATTCTCGCAGGGAATGCCACGCTTGCGGCCGTCGGCATCCTTACCGCTCTTGATACAGATACCATCATCCCCGGCATCGAATTTCGAGTTGACAATCAGCGCGTTCTTACACGACTCCAGATCCAAGGCATCGCCATTCTGGGCATAATTGGGATTACGCACCAGCACGCGGTCGATGATGACATTCTCACACATGAGCGGATGGAGGTTCCAGGCGGGAGAGTTCTGGAAGATCACCCCTTGCAGCAGCACATTCTTGCACTTGACAAGACTGACCATCACAGGACGGAGGAAACGCTTGATGCTGTTCCACTCCTCGTCGGTACTTGCTGAGGGCACATTCATATTGGCTCCCTGCTCACCCTTGGCATAGCCCTCCGAAGGAACCCAGTAGTCCTTTTTCAGTTCCTTGCTGCCTGGCACAGCCAATATCCTCTTCCAATGGGCATCGGTCACCTTGGATTTCTTGACAGGACGCCAATACTGACCATTGCCGTCGATAGCCCCCTGACCTGTTATCGAGATATTGGTACAGCCATTGGCAGACAACGGCGACTGACAGCGGCGCGTATCCAATCCCTCGAACGAGGTCTTGATAATAGGATAGAGTGTCTCGTCGGCAGCAAACTTGATGACGGCGCCCATCTCCAAGTGGAGGTCGATGTTGCTTTTCAGCTGGATAGGACCCGTCAGCCACACACCAGCAGGCACGATAAGATGACCGCCACCCTTGTTGGCGAGGGTATCAATCGCTTTGGCGAAGGCCTCAGTACAAAGAGTCTGGCCTGTGGCATCAGCTCCGAAGTCGGTAATGCATACTTTCGCATCAGGAATGACGGGAGCCTTCACTTCCGACATAGCGAAAGGCAGGTTCTGGGTGTACTTCCTGTAAGGGTTCTCACCTTGCGGCTGTGCCTGGGCAGCAATGGCCAGCGCCAGCATCGCAAAGGTCATACTCATTAGTTTTTTCTTCATTTGTTTTAGTTTCTGATTAGTAATTGCTTGTTTGTTTAATCTTGCCGTATTTCCTCCAGCGGAATCATCACGAAGTCACGCTGATGCATGAGCGGATGAGGGATTTTCAGGTCAGGCTCATCGACCACCAGGTCGTCATAGAGCAGGATGTCGATATCGATAGGACGGTCCTTATAGAGGCGAGGGGTGGAAGGTATGAGGTGAGAGATATGCTTCTTGCGTCCCAAGTCGCGCTCGATTTTCTGAGTGGCTTTAAGGAGTTGACGAGGGGTGAGAGTGGTTTCACAGAGGATGACGCCATTGAGGAACTTATTTTCCGACTCGAATCCCCAAGGTTCGGTTTCGATGAGGGAGGACTGCCGAAGCACCGTCCCTACCCTCTCACCGATGAGCGATACGGCTTTCCGGATATACTCCGCCTTATCGCCCAGATTACTCCCTAATCCTAAATATACCTTATGTACATTTCTCTCTCCTCTCACCTCTGATCATCAATCATCAAGAATCAGCATTGCATCGCCAAAGCATCCGAACTTATACCCAAGGCTGACAGCCTTCTTATAGGCATCATACACAAGTTCATAGCCACCGAAAGAGCACTCCGTCATCATCATCGTCGATTCCGGATGATAGAAGTTACCTATCAGCGCATTCGACAGTCCGAAGTCGTAAGGCGGGAAGATGAACTTGTTGGTCCATCCGTCAAACTCCTTCAGCAAACCGTCGGTACCCACAGCCGTTTCCGTAGCTCGGGCCGTACTGACACCTACCGAACAGACACGATGGCCTGCCAGCTTCGTCTTGTTGACGATATCACAAGCCTCCTTGTTGATAATCACCTGCTCAGAATTCATCTTATGCTTCGTCAGATCCTCCACCTCGATGGAGTCGAAGTTACCCAGACCGCAATGCAAAGTGACATACGCGAAGTTGACGCCCTTGATCTCCATACGCTTCAGCAACTCACGACTGAAGTGCAGACCTGTCGACGGAGCCGTGACAGCACCCTCGTTACGAGCATAGATGGTCTGGAAGGCTTCCATATCCTCATCCGTAGCCTCACGCTTGTCAACGATATAGCGGGGCAGCGGTGCAGAGCCGAGGGCAAACAATTCTTTCTTGAACTCATCGTGCGGACAGTCGTAGAGAAATCGCAGGGTTCGTCCGCGACTGGTTGTATTGTCGATCACCTCAGCCACCATCGGACCATCCTCCTCGAAGAAGAGTTTGTTGCCGATACGAATCTTACGGGCAGGCTCCACGAGCACGTCCCACAGGCGCAGTTCCTCGTTGAGCTCACGCAGCAGGAACACTTCGATCTTGGCATCGGTTTTCTCCTTGGTGCCGTACAGACGGGCTGGGAACACCTGGGTGTCGTTGAAGATAAACGTATCCTCCTCGTCGAAATAGTCGAGCACATTGCGGAAATCAAGGAATACGGGATTTCCCTCCTCATCCTTCAGATCCTCACCGTTCTCGTCTTTCTTGGTCGTCTCGATGCGCCCGCTCTTACGGTGGATCACCATCAGCCGGCACTCATCACGATGATAACTTGGCTCAAGAGCCACCAAATTCTCTGGTAGTTTGAATTTAAATTGCGATAGTTTCATTATATACTTTTGAGCTTTATGTTTTCTCTCACCTCTTAGTTCTCACCACTTACCTCCTTCTCCAGCCATGCAGGGAAGTCATCGAATGTCAGGCAGTCCTCGATACGGACATCGCCCACACGCGTTCTGCACAGCGCCGTCAGGAAGGCTCCGCTCCCTAAGGCGGCACCGATATCCCTGGCCAGCGAACGGATATAGGTACCCTTGCCACACACCACGCGGATAGACATCTGCATGGTCTCGGGGTTGAAATCCGTCAGTTCAATCTCATCGATATGGATAGGCTTGGGCGCCAGTTCCACATCCTCACCCTTGCGGGCCATCTTGTAGGCCCTATGACCGTCGACCATACAAGCCGAGTAAAGCGGCGGACGCTGCATGATATCACCCACAAACTGCGGGAGGGTAGCCTCTATCAGCTCCCGGGTGATATGGCGCGTGGGATAGGTATAGTCTACGGTATGCTCACGGTCGTAGCTGGCCGTAGTGGCCCCCAGCTGCAGTGTAGCTGTATATTCCTTGGTATGACGCTGCAACGACTCGATGTTCTTCGTTTCCTTTCCCGTACAGAGTATCAGCACCCCTGTTGCCAAGGGGTCGAGCGTTCCGGCATGCCCCATCTTCACCCGCTTCACGTGCAGACGTTTCGACACGAGATAACGGATATGTGCCAATGCCCCGAAGCTCGACATGCGATAGGGCTTGTTGATATAGATGAGGGCACCTTCCTGGAAATTCATTTAATCCACCATTACAAGTGAGTGACCTGTCAGCAGCAGCACGATGATGATGCCGCCAACGATGATACGATAGATTCCAAAGGCCTTGAAGCCGTATTTCGACAGGAACGCCACAAACCACTTCATGGCCAGCAGCGCCACAATAAAGGCGACCACACAACCCAGAATCAGCATCGTGATATTATGGGAAGTGGCCCAAGCCGTATCGTCCTTCAGCAGATCGAGCAGGTCGAGCAGCGTGGCACCAGCCATCGTGGGAACAGCCAGGAAGAATGAGAACTCGGCGGCACGCTTGCGTGTCAGCCCCTGAGCCATACCGCCTACGATGGTAGCCATCGAGCGCGACACACCGGGAATCACCGAGATACACTGGTAAAGACCTATCTTAAAAGCACGCTTCTCCGTCAGCTTATTGGCATCAGTACCCTTGTTGAATATCTTGTCGCAGAACAGCATGAAGATACCTCCTAGCACCAGCATGATGGCCACCACCTCAACACTGTCGAGCAGCCAATCGAGCAGTCCCGACTTCTTTGCCAGCAGACCGATGACCACAGCAGGCAGCACGCCCACAATCAGCAGCCAGTAGAAATAGTACTTGTGACGCAGCTTCTGAAACAGTGAACTGCCCTCAGGTGCAGGCGTCTTGTCGAACGTGAAGAAACGCTTCCAATAAAGGCACACCACCGACAGGATGGCGCCAAACTGGATGATAAACGTAAAAGCGTGGACAAAGGGATCGCCCTGCGGAATACCCAGAAGATTCTGTGTAATAATCATGTGTCCTGTCGAAGAGACGGGCAGAAACTCTGTCAGACCTTCAACGATGGCAATGATGATTGTTTCAATCCAATCCATCTCTAATCCTTACACTCTAATCTTTATTTTCCTTATCCTTTGGTTTGCGCATCACGGCATAGATCATCGACACAAAGCCAAACAGGCACACAACGGGTGCCACCTTGATGCGACGGGCACTGAAGATATCGGGCTCATACACCGTATTACTCGATCCGGGACCGGTCATCAGCAGAAAGCCAATCACCACAATCACCATCCCCACTGCCAGGAGGATGTAGTTCACTTTATCAAATGCAAAATCTCTTTTATTCATTAACTCTATACAATAAATTCAAAACTATAAACTCTAATCTAATACTTATACAGCTCTCCCGCCGTCATCTTCAGGAATCTGTTCACCGAAATCCACGTGCAGAGGAACGTGATAATCAGTCCGAAGAGCAACACGGCCACAGCGGTAATCGTCAGTTCCTTCCATGTAATGATATTCAGGATGTTCGGCTCAAAGTTGTAGAGCGCATACACGCCTCCTCCCAGCACCGCGATGGCCAGCACAGCGGCGATAATACCCACCACGATGGCCTGCCGGATAAACGGCTTACGAATAAAGCCCCACGAGGCTCCCACGAGCTTCATCGAGTGGATGAGGAACCGTCGGGAATAGACGCTCAGGCGCACCGTGTTGTTGATCAGCGAGAACGAGATGAATGTCAGCAAGACGGCCAGACACAGCAGCACCATGTTCATTCGGCCCAGGTTCTTGTTCACATTGTCCATCAAGTCCTCCTGAAAGGACACATCGGTCACCTTCGGATTCTTCTGCAGCTCGTAGACAATCCACATCAGCGAGTCGCGGTTGGCATAGTCCGACTTCAGCTGCAGCTCGAGTGTAGCCACAAAGGGGTTGGCGCCCAGGAATTCCGAAGGATCGGAACCCATGGCCTGCGTCTGCTCCTCCAAAGCCTGTTCCTTACTGACATAGTCGATATTGCGGGTATAGGGACGATGGTAGAGATCACGACAAAGCCGTTTGGCCTCGTTCACGCTCACATCATCACCCAGCATCACAGTCACCGTCAGGTTCTCCTTCACCCATGCCGACAAGTTACGCGACGTCTGCACGGAGAACACAATGATACCCAACAGCACCAGCACCATGGCTGTACTGATACACAAGGTGACCCACTGCACACCGCGACGGCTGCCAGTCTTCTTCTTGCGTTTTTTCATTTACTTTTCAAATACGTACGTAATCGAGGTGCAAAGATACAACAATTCGAACGGAAATCCAAATATTTTCATTTTTTTTTGTAACTTTGCAGCCGATATGAGTACAATTATCTATCCATCGCCCATCTTCGGCCCCGTCCATAGTCGCAGACTGGGCATCTCCCTCGGCATCAACCTCATGCCTGCCGACGGTAAAATCTGCACGTTCAACTGTATCTATTGCGAGTGCGGCCTCAACGAAGACTACCGCCCGTCACTCCCCCGCCCTACGCGCCAGCTCGTGGCAGAGCGGCTGGAGGCGAAGTTGCAGGAGATGAGTGCAGCGGGACAGCTGCCCGATGTACTGACCTTTGCGGGCAACGGCGAGCCCACGTGTCATCCCCATTTTGCAGAGATCATCGACGATACCATCCGCCTGCGCAACCAATATTGTCCGAAGGCCAAGGTATCGGTATTGAGCAATGCCACGATGATCCACCATCAGGCCGTTCACGACGCACTGATGCGGGTAGACAACAACATCCAGAAACTCGACACCGTCGATTCCCTATATATTAATAAGGTAGACCAGCCCGTCATCCCCTACGATGTCAATCAGGTAATCGAACGCCTGAAGGCCTTCCTGGGCCACGTCATCATCCAGACCATGTTCATGCAAGGCGAGCATGTCGACAACACCGGCGAAGAATATGTCGCCCCCTGGCTCGAAGCCGTCAAGGCCATTGCCCCCCAGCAGGTGATGATCTACACCATCGACCGCGAGACGCCCACCCAAGGTCTGCTCAAAGCCACCCACGAACAGCTCGACGCCATCCGCGACCGCGTCATCGCCGCAGGCATCCCCTGCTCCGCCTCCTATTAAGTCGTCCGTGATTCCAATGATACCGTAATACCAAAAATCCGGAGGTCATACGACTTCCGGATCTTTGTTTGATTTAGCAACAGTCGAAGAGAATCTTCCTGCGGTTATCCTTCGGACGCACCGCGAAGTGAACCCAATAAGTAGAACCGCGCTTCTCCTGAATCAGCTCATCAAAATCCCGCTTAGTGCCAGGGGATTCTATATATCATTTGCCTATTGGCTATTTGGGTCATTTGTCAAAGTATGTACATGATTGTTAGTCATGCGCACATTGCATGGGCGCAAAGTTACTAAAAATAATCCAAATAGAGGGCTTTACCTGTATTAAATAAGGTGAAGAAGACGATTTTTGCCTCATTTTTGCATCAAAACGTCACCTTCACCTTTCCTTTCCCTATCTTTTTGAATCAAAATTCGTACCAAAGATTACCTGTCTGGCGACACATAAACATTGGTACGATTGACAAAGCAAACAGCCGTCAACAGAAAGGGGGTTGACAGCCGTTTTGATTATCCATAGTTGACTTTGAATTATTAACCGCCATTGAATCCCAGACACTTAGAGCATCCAAGACACAATGGCGGTACAATAAAAACATTTTCAGAGTGCTTCTATGGTCAATAATACAAACTGCTTGTTACGATTTCATGAGCTACATATCGTTGTGGTTGGAATATTTTCGTTCGTCTAAGAGGGATTCCATTTTTTTCTTATTCCTTGCTCCACTGTCTCTTGACCATTTTCGGCATATCGCTGTAGTTGATGCCGACCATCAGGGTCATCGTCTTCTGAAGCATGCCGAAGCAGATGAACATGATGATGGGACCAAAAACATAATCCTGCCACTGGCCGAGATTGTTCATTACGAGGTGAGCAATCATCAATCCGCTTACCACCAGTTCCAACCAGGCTGTTGCTGCGCCAGGAGTATAGAAGTACTTCGTGCGGAACAGACGGATACCCATGGTGTGGACAAAGCCCTCGATGATGCCAAAGGTGGCTACGATCATCGTTATCATCGGCACATCATGATAGATGAACGGCACGATGCTCAGCAGGAGCAGCAGGATGCCGGCAGGAATGCGGCTGGCACGCTTGATCTCGTCGCTTGGATTAATTTGTGTCATCCCAGCAATCAGGTTGATAAATCCACCTGGATAGTGTCCTTCTTCCCACTCGTGCAGAATGAAGAGGAAAGCGTCAATCACTACCAGCTTCTGAATCACAGACAGTTCGCCCAGCATGGCGGTGTAAACGATAAAGAGCATGGCCAATACTGTGTAAATCTCCAGTGCGTAAAATTTGATAAACTTTGTCATAATCGTAATGTTTAAATGTTTGACGGTGCAAAGATA
Organism: Prevotella sp.; assembly: GCA_017650905.1. GTDB lineage: Bacteria > Bacteroidota > Bacteroidia > Bacteroidales > Bacteroidaceae > Prevotella. The sequence continues at coordinate 27,189 of JAGCDZ010000027.1, forward strand.
CACGGTTTTTTGCAGTGTTTGATGAACTTTTTCTCTCCATTTATGTGCAGTTTCACGGAAAATGATTATTTTTGCAGAAAATTACCCGTATGAAGACCATTGAGACGCTGAATGCCGAGCAGATAAAAGACAAAATCGGCTCTGCTGCCCACCCGAAAAATATGATGGACAGGCACTTTATCCTTGTACGCCAGTCGGACATCGTGACACAAGGAGCAATGATTGGCCAACCCATGCGACTGACAGAACAGCGGTTTCTTCGCATCATCAGTGGCAAGGCCGTCTATCGTTTCAATCTTCTTGACCATTCGCTGTGTCAGGGAGATGTCATAGTGCTGCCGTCTGATACCATCGTAGAAGTGCTGGAATTCTCTGATGACTATGCCGTGGAAGCCCTGGCTGTTATCGACCTTCCCGGCATCGACCATGAATTGTCCAAACGTATTTTTCCAGTAGAAGTGTTGCATCTGTCGCTACACGAGGATGACAATCAGCGTATCGGTGAGTATTTCGACTTGATGGCCAGACAGATGGGGCGTGCAGAGCATTCTGACAGTGCCATCAGTTTCCTCGTCCTCTCGATGGTGGCCGATGTCAACAAAATGCAGAGGGCACTCGTTGCTGATGGCTCGCATCGCAAACTCTCTCGCAGCGAAGAAATTTTGAGTCGATTCTTCACGCTGCTTCGACAATATGGAACCACCCAGCGCAGCATCCCTTTCTATGCCAGTCAGCTTGCACTGACCGCCAACCATCTGAGCGACGTGGTACGCCAGCAGTCGGGGCTCTCGGTGATGGATTGGCTGAACCGCACCACAATAACAGAGGCCAAAGTGCTGTTGAAACACTCTGACCTCATGATATATGAAATAGGTGAACGATTGAATTTCCCTGAGCCGACGGCCTTCAACCGCTATTTCAAGAAGCAAGTAGGTATGACTCCAATGCAGTATCGCGACGAAAAGTAGAGTTTTTTCAATACTTTTCTTGAACCTTGCTCCGACGAATCCACCTCAATATTTCAAGCCATTTGGTCGAAATGTTTGAAGACTGGTGTCGTAGGAGTAGCTGATGTATACGTAGATGAAAGTCCATACTTTGTTTTCTATACTACTCAATTATTCAACTTCTCTTTCTCGAAAAACACGGATGTACTTTGGATTCTTGGTGCAGCCATGCAATATATATGTTTGCAAAAAAAGAATTACTATTGTTAACCAGACTTGTCAAACGGCAAAAATGCCCAAAAACAAGAGTTAAATAATCCTAATGAATTGTTAAATCTTTCTCATTTTTGAAGGCAGGTTTTGCTCTGCAAAACTCATGAATTTGCTCTTTTGCCCTCATGCACTTTTTTGTACCTTTCAAATTTGAGGATAATGTGTAAATCTCTGTACTGCAATTACTTACAAAATCCTAAAACAATCCCACATGAATTCTTCACCAATTCTTTTCTGTCAAACACAAGACACACGCCCTCGCCCTTATCCGCGTATAATCCCCACATCTGATGAAGGTCAAAGCCTTCTTTGTCGTCTGCTCTGTCATCTGCTGTGAGACTAATTTGGCGATACTTATATACTTCGTCATGTAAAGCATCAAGAACCTCCGAGGGAAACTTATTAATGGCTTGTCCGTTAGCATCGATAAACATGATTTTATCAGCCTCATGAATATCATTCATATTGCTTAATCGTCCAAATCTAAGACGATTTGACTCAATTATCTTCAATGCTGTATCGAATGTTGTGAAGTGATACAACTTCTCGGTCTGTTTGAATGTCTCTCTTATACTCATCATCTTTTTTCTGCAAAAGTAATCTTATGATTTCATTCTTGCAAGAATCTAAGGGGAATTCTTAAACATTCTTAAGTAGTCTCTTATTTAGTCAGTATTCCAATAAGCGTCTGCTTGTCCCTCATAAGCATCATCTATCTGTTCTCTTGCTGCTTTGTTATAATCATAATGACCTGCAGGATCAAAGTCTGGTTTATTCCAAAGTCTTGCTCTTTCTTCTTTTTTCTTGATCTTAAGCAACTCTATTTCCTTATTCTTTACGCATTCATAGGTGGAATACTCCAAATCCTTCAACAAGATAACATTTTTTTTTATTATTCTGTTCGACATATACCTTATCATCCATTATTTGCAAGTTTGAATAAATAGGTGGCAGAATCTCTTTCCCTTCTATATCAACCAGCCCCCAACGTGTATCCGCAGATATTTTGCCATTTGTTTCTTTACCACCTTTTACTCTTGCTAATCCATCCCTAAAAACATCCACCCAATTATACTTTCCTTGTGGAATAATTACGTCTCGTTTCCAGTTGATTGCCCCCCAACAACCATCAGAAGTCATAATAGACACAGCTTTTCTGTCCGATGACAACGAAAAATCCGTTATGCAATACTCGCCCATAGACCTTTCGTACTGCCTCTGCAGTTTCCTTGAAAAGACGCCACTACCACACTGGAATAAGTCATATATATACTTGTAACATTTAGGAGTATCTGATATTATCGACTTGATTCCATAGAAAGATCCATTTTGTGTCTTTTCACAGATTTTACCTAATACAACAATGTCGTTGATGTCCAATACATCTCCTATAATAATATCATAAGTAGGCTCAACTTCAATCCTATACTCTGTATCCTTCAATGCTCCAGAAGAATCAAAATGCCCAAAAGAAGCTAATCCATATTTGGGGACATAGAATTTACCTATCTTCACCGTCTTATAGATAGGTAATAGCAAGGCTTTGGATTTGCTTATGCTTCCAGTTGCAGTCTCTAATAATGCTTTCATATTGCAATTGTTATTTCGTTGAAACCAATAACTCCCTCACATCCACTTCGAGATACTTGGCGATGGAATTATTCTTCCAGAGTTTTTTCCCATTCATCTATTGAAGGTAGTGACGATTTGAGGTCTTCCATCAGCTGCTGAGTCTGATATTCTGCCACACCAAGCGGCTGGGTCATGCCTCGCATTGCATACTCTACCTTTGTATTATTCTTTGAACGACACAATAGCAGGCCAATAGTGGGATTATCCTCGGGCGTCTTTATCAAATCGTCGATAGCAGAGATATAATAGTTAAGTTTGCTGATGAACTCCGGTTTGAAGTCAACGACCTTCAATTCAATGGCCACATAGCAGTGCAGACGAGTATGATACATCATCAAATCAACTTTGCTATCCTCGCCAGCAATGTTCAACGGATATTGCTTTCCAAGATAGGAGAAGCCTTTACCCAGTTCCAACAGGAAATCAGTCACCTTACTCGCCAACTGGTCTTCAAGATCCCTTTCTTGTTTCACCTTAGTCATATCCACAAAACCAAAGTTATACGGATCTTTAAAGGCGGCCTTTGCCAAGTCACTATGCACAGGAGGCAAAGTGAAATCAAAGTTGTTAGGTAGCGATTGAGCCTTGGTGTGGTACTTATCCTCAATTTGCATCAACATGACATCGCGATTCCATCCTTGGATAGCTGACTCTGTGATATAAAAAGCCCGAAGGGCAACATCTTTCACCTTTGGAATTAAAGAGATATGGTGGTACCATGTAATTTGTGCAAGCGGCACTTGCAAAAACTGTCCGTCAGCAGTAACGGTAAATTTTGCAAGTCGCGCTTGCAAATTTGGCGTCTCCTGTAATTTTGCAAGCGGAACTTGCAAAAATGGAAAGTCTGGGTATTCAGATACGAAATTCTTCATATATCCCAGGTTTCTGGGTGAATAACCACTATCACTACCATATCGTTTTTGCAAATCAACAGATAGTTTTTCAATTACTTTTGCACCCCATCCCTTTTCTTTCTGTTTCTGAATAATAACATTACCCAGCCACCAATAGTGCTGAAGGGTAGCGGCATTCATTTGCATAACGGCCTTCAGCCGCTGCCTGTCTATCTCGTCACAGAGGTATTGTAACCACTGCTGATATTCCGATTCATTAATAATGCTAAGTTCTTTTCCATTCATATTATCTGGTAGTTCATAAGTCTTTAGTCTTTTCTTGTTGGCAAAGATACAACTTTTTCTTGAATAATCGCAAATTTCGCAGAAAAAATAATCCCACAAGGCTTGCAGAATGCTTTTTTAATACCAATATTGCTTGGTCTGCATTACTCTCGGTAATTCCTAGCTCAGGATCAATCCAAACATTACATATATCAAAAGAACTGTCCCCAGCGAGTTCAGACGCCTGTCCCCTCTATGTTGCAAACCAAATAATTGGTTCATATTTTAGCATTGTTTAATTGTTTTATTATCGTTTTCACTTTAATTTACTAATATTCTGTCAAGGAATCCCCTTCCAGACACGTTCCTTTTGCGTCTGGATAA
>JAGCDZ010000028.1 GCA_017650905.1 Prevotella sp.
AAGTTGCTCAGTTCCGGGTTCTGCTGGATGGCCTGCCACAGCGACCCTTCTTCTACGCCCTCTGCTGCCCTGTTGTTGTGGTCGTCCCACGTGTCGGAGCAGGCAGCGAAGGTGAGGGCGGCTATTGCCAGCCCCATCACCATGATATATCTATTTTTTCTTTTCATATCTTATTCTCTTTAGTGCGGTAGCAAATTTTCACTTTTCACTTTTCACTTCTTACAGGTCGTCCTCCATCTCGCCATCGCCGTCGACGCCATAGACGCTCTTAGGCACAAGCTCCATGTAGTCGAGCATGAACTCGTTGTTGTTACCCTGCTTACCGTCGCTGGCCACACGGAAGCGCACGTAGTGATCCTTGTTCGCATCCATGTAGGTTTGGCATAGCACACGGCGGTGTGTGCGGTAGTTACCAACGAAGTAGTTCTTGGACGATGTACTGAAATGGAACAGGGAGCGTGGTGCGCGGTAGGCACCAAGATTCTTGAGCACTTTCTGCTCGGCCGCCTTCTCTTCATCGGTCATCTCATCATAGTTGGTAGGCCCCTCGTCGAATATGAAACGGTCACCCAGGAAAGCCTCGTCGTCGAGGAACTGCGTCATATCGAGCGGAATACCTTGTGGTACACCGTCGAAATACACTTGCGCCACGCCGCGGGTGGGTAGGGCACAGAAACCCAGCCGCACCTGCCAATCGCCGCTGTAGGGTACGGGTGGTATGCGGAACTCGAAGTCATAGTCGCCGAAGAGGTTCCACTCGTCGCCTTGCCACGACCAGAAATTGATGTGTGGTCGGCGCAGTACAACATAACAGTTTGAGAACGTCACACCGTCCAGGTAACCCATGGGGAAGTAGAAGTTGCGGCCGTTCTTGGGCGTTGAGGCATCGTCAGGTACACCGGAGTTATCATCCTGTGTCGGGTCGCCCTCAAAGCGCAGGTGGTTAGTCATGACTTCGGGGAAGACACTCGAGAAGTCGAGTCGGATTCGCATGTTCTGGACCGTGTTCTGAACCTCGTCGCTGAAAACGACCAGGTCATCAACAAAGAACATATGGCCGTTCAGAGCATCATGGTCGAAGTTTGCCTCGATGGTCGGGTTAATATGGACACCCTCTATTTTGTATTGATTGTCGTAGCGGCGGTTGATGTAGCGCTCACCCTTCGTGGCGTTGCCAAGCCATGCCGTAACAGTAGCTTTCTCGATCTTTACCATGGTATGAGGCAATAGTGTATGGAACCACTCTATGGGATTGATGAGTGTTTCTTCAAAACCGAATGCCCCTTGCACTACACCGATATTGACATCCATCGGTGTCAAATCTGCTGTACCAGCGGTATAGCGGGTCATCACGTGATACTGCATGAAGCGTTTCAGTGGATTGATGCTGTCTGTCAGGTTCTCAAAACTGTGACCTTCCTTGCTTACATCTTTGGGATATACCTTGTCATAGATGCTGCATGCCAGATCATAGAGAGCACGGATGTCGCCTTTGGCTATGCCGTACTTCCGCTGTAGCACCTCATCGGGCTCAACAAAGACCGTGTAGCCATAGAGTTTCTGGTCGGGGACCCATGCCACTTCCTTCCAGAAGTCGGAGGTGTAGTAGTATTTGGAATAAGAATCCTTATCGTAGTTCTCATCTTCTACAAGGGTCATCTGGCTGATGACATCTGTGGCTACCAGAGCTTTGTAGAAGGTTTCGAATGGTGACTCGCTTGTTGCGGCATGTTCTCGCATGATGTCGGCAATATAGCTGTTTGACTTTTCAATAACCATATCGATAGGCTGCATGATACCATTTTCCACAGAGTCGTCCTTCAACTCAAAGATGATGTGCGCAGTGCCCTGGAGGATTACAACGGCATTGCTGTCGTTGTCGAAACCCTGTGAGGTGGCCAGGTAGCGCCCCAACATATTACAGGTAGCCAGACGGTCCTGCGTCATTTCCATCGTGGTGTACATGTTATTCACTATATGTGTGCGGGCAATCGTGTCGCAGTCAGCATCTGAGAGTTGCGATACACTTGTCAGGCCGCGCCCCCGCAGGAAGACATTTACTGCGCTGTCCGAAGGAACGAAACATGTTAAGTGTCCGTATGAGGATAACACTTTCATCACGTTGGCACGCTCTACAATCTCTGTGAATTTGCTGTACTGCGAGCGGTTCTTCAGAAAGTCGCTGGCCATCTCACCCGTAAAGGTGTAGAAATTGCTACTGGTCGGCTCGTCGGAACAGGATACCATCGTCATGCTAAATGATAAATAACAAATGATAAATGATAAACCTATCAGATGTTTTTTCTTTATCTTAGTAATCATAATTCTCAATTTTCAATTATCAATTCTCAATTCAAGATTAGTTGCTCTTCTCGTAGCTACTGTCTTCTCCGCTGCTAAAAGCTGGATTCTGCACAAGGTTCTTGTTAACCTTGATTTCATCGTTGTTGTAAGGCCAGTAGATGGCATCCATCTTTATCAGCTTGTTCTGGATGAGCGAGCTACCAGTGGTGACTTTTCGCAGGGCGGCATTGACCAGTGTCCGCGTGTTGCCGTCGCGCTGAGAGCGACGCACCAGATCGTACCAGCGTTTGCCCTCGAACATCAGTTCACGCTGACGTTCCCTAAGAACCAGTTCTTCCATCTGCGCCTTTGTATTGTAGTCGGTGGCCACGAGCGTATCCTGCAGGGTGGTCTGACAGATGGCACGCTTGTTGACGGCATTTATCAGACTGAAGGCTTGTGCCAGAATCGGGGCGTTATAGGCTATGGTCTCGTTGTCGCTGCCTTCACGCATGGTCTGCGCCAGTGCCTCGGCCTTGAGCAGCATGATGTCGGTCAGGCGATATATGACCCAGTTAGCACCATTGTTGCCGTCAGGGTATATGCCGGAGTATGAAACTGATGTCGGTGAACTGGACGAGCCGGCAGCCTGAATGAGAACTGACTGCGAGGTGTACTTGTTGATGCTCTTACTCAATATGTTGCAGTTCTCATAGATGCGGGCATCAATGTTCTTGTTCTTGTCGGCAAAAATGGTTCGTCCACTTTCCTTAGCGATGTCGTCAATTACATAGTCCGATGGTGCCAGATAACCGCGCAACGCGCTGGCGTTACCATAAAAGATGTTGACGGCCGAGTTTGCAAGCATGCTGTTGCCGCTTGGGTCGTCCTTAAACACCAACTGGAAGATGATCTCCTGACGGGCCTTTGCCTGTTCGGACTCCACATCCCGGCCAAACAGCGTGGAATAGGCATTGCCGTAGAATCCACTTGTGACCTGCTCGCTCACAAGCGGGAATCCGTTATAGCGCTCGAAAGCGGTCGTGCTGCTGGAACCCGTAGAACCGCCGAGCGAACTGCCGGAACCGCCGCTCATGGCCAGAATCTCCTCGGCCATGGTCTTCTTTGACGCGATGACCTTGTCGGCGTAGTTAATGCATTGCTGGTAGTCTTTCTTCCACAGATACATCTCGCATAACATGGCATGTATGGCATCTTGTGTGATGTGTCCCGTCTGATAGAGTGGGGTCGTGGAAGGATAATACTTCACGGCCTGACCTTTAACACGTTCCAGATCGTTGATGAGTGAATCGAGCACGACGTCGAACTTTGTGGCCGGCAAATCCATCTTCTGGTCGATGCCAGTGTATGCCTCAGTGGAGTAGGGCACATCGCGGAACGTACGTATCAAGTAAAAGTAGCACAGTGAGCGCAGTGCCACCATCTCTGCAATGTTTGCCTGCAATTCGCTATCGGAATAGCTGGGGTCGCTGGCTGCCACTTGGGGCGCATACTTGATGACGGTGTTACAGCGGTTGATAATGTTGTAGAAACATTCCCATGAAGTATAGCCGTTTGTGGCCATAATATTCTCGTTTAGCACGTTCAGAAGATTGGCATCATTGGTACTGTTCAGTCCGGCACCGATATTCTCGCTACGTGCTTCGCCCCAGATGATCATGCGACGTATCATGGCATCGGATTGCATGCCGGAGTAACAGCCTGCGATGATGCCGTCGACATCGGCCTTCTCATTCCAGAAGTTATTCAGTACGATGTCGTTCAACGGCTCTATCTCCAAGAAGTCGGAACAGGAGATAAAGAGGTAAGAGGTGAGAGGTAAGAGGTAAGAGATTACTCCTGCCATTACCTTATTATATATTCTGTTGGTCATCATAAACTTCAATTATTTAATACTTCAATTTTTCAATTCTTTAAAAGTCTACTGTGATACCAAGGGTATAGGAGCGTGAACGTGGTGTCTGAGCCCAGTCGATAGCGGGATCGTAGCCGCGGGCAGAGATGTCAGGGTCAACACCAGAGTACTTCGTGATGACAAATGGGTTGTTCACACTGGCATATAGTGAGAGTCGTGACAGACCAATCCACTTCAGGTACTTCTTCTTGATAGCATATGATATCTGTGCATAACTCATACGCAGGTAACTGCCGTCTTCCACAAAACGGTCGCTGACCAGCGTGTTGTAGCTCGATGTGGATCCGTACATCGCACGTGGAATGTTCGTTACATCGCCCTCCTTACGCCAACGATAGTTTACAGCCTGGCTCTGGTTGTTGTTGCCAATCATAGCTTCAGCATTCATACGTGCCATATTCAGAATCTTGTTGCCATAACGGTAGTTGAACTGAGTGGTCAATCGCCAGTCGCCATAGCTGAAGGTGAAACCGAAGCCACCCGTCAGCTTGGGCAGTGAAGAGCCAAGGTAGACAATATCAAGGGCATTGATCTGACCGTCGTGGTTGATATCCTCATACATGGCATCACCACCGCAGAAACGGTAGTTTTTGCCCGTTCCGTCGTTGGTGTAATTATATATCATGCGAAGCGGGGCGCCTTGAGCATCGTAGATGATTTCACCCTGCTCGTCGAGACCGACGGGTACTGTCTTCCCCGCCTGAAGGAACGCTTGCCGCTGGCTCTCGCTCATCTTGTTGAAGGTAGAGTAGTTGTACTGATAGACACCTTTGTAGCGGAATCCGTAGATGGCACCTAACGGATTTTCCAACTGGACGCGGCGTAGTGTTTCGCTGTTGGAATAGCCGAAAGTAGAGTTGAGGCTGTTAAGTACGTATTCGTCCATCTCCAATATCTCGTTGCGGTTGTTGCCGAAGTTGGCATTCAGGTCAAAGGTGAACTTGCCTACCTTGACAAGATCGCGGGTGTTGATATGGAATTCCCAACCGGTGTTTCGCATCTTACCGTTGTTAAAGTACGGTACGGTAGCAAAACCAGAGTTGGAGGGAATGCGGTATTTTTCAAGCAACATGTCCGATGTGGTTGATGTGTACACTTCAATAGCCATAGTGAGTCGGTCGTCGAAGAGTCCCAAGTCTAAACCGAGGTTATAACTCGACACCATTTGCCACCTCAGGTCTGTCAGTTGGATGTTGATGGGGTACATGGCACTCTTGTCAATGTATTTATCGGTGACACCATACTTCGATGTGTACAAGTACTCTTTGTTGGGTTGGTTACCCACACGTCCCCAGCTGGGACGTATGGCAAGCATCGACAGCGTGGGTTTATATTTCTCCATCCAAGGCTCGTCGCTGACAATCCATTTCAGCGATGCCGACGGGAAGTATCCCCAGCGGTTGTTGGGGCCGAACTTGGTGGTACCGTCGGCACGCAGTGTGAAATCAGCAATGTAGCGGCCCTTGTAGGCATAGTGAGCCGAGAAGGTGAAATACATGGATCGCCACTGGTTGTGCCAACTGCTCATATTACTGATCTGGCCACCGGCATCTGAGCCATCAATACCTGATGCAGCTCCCTTCTTGTCCTCTGACTGACCGGAAGAAGAGCCGCTGGTTAGTTCAAACCGGGCAAGGGCCAGTGCAGAGTGGTCTTTGTTTTTGAATGCAGGAATGAGAGTCAGTGTCTGCTTGGTGTTGATTGATACGCTTTCTGATGACCCGTCATAGGTGGTGTTCACGCCAGAACCGTTGTCCCATTTCGCAGTACGCAACTCCTGTGGATAGTAGCGGTTGTTGAATTCATTATAGATATTCATATACACTGAGCCACGCCAGTTCAATTGCCAGTGGTCATCATCCATGCCTAAGAGCTGATACTGGATGATGAGCTCCGGTGTCATGTCGTAAGTGCGCTGCTGGTTCTTGGCCAGATGAGCACTGGCTACGGGGTTGGGATATTTCTTCTGGTCGCCGTCAAAGATGCTTGAGCCGTTCTGCAGCATCATGTAGTAGGTATCGGTGTTTTCACCCGTCAAGGGATCCTGTTCGTAGATACTCATATTGGGCATCTTCTTCAGGGCCAGTGCCAACAGACCTTCGCCGTCGTTTTTGAAGCTTACCCAGTCGCCTGTATTATACACCCAGTTCTTGTCATTCTTGGTGTACGTCAGTGCGAAGTTGGTACTGACACGGATACGCTCACTGACGTTATAGT
>JAGCDZ010000029.1 GCA_017650905.1 Prevotella sp.
CAGCAGTACCAGAACGAGCAGCGCGTGCGCCAAGCCGACCTCCGTATGCAGCAACTCCAGAACGGCATCTTCGAGAAGGGACTCGACGAGAAGCGCCGCACCCTCGACGATGCCAAGATACGCTCGCCGCGCCGCGCCACGCTCACCTACATCAACAGCGAGGTTGGCAGTACCATCGGCGCAGGCCAGAAGATTGCCGTGGTCAGCGACCTCACGCACTTCAAGGCTGAGTGCGAAATCTCCGACAGCCACAGCGAGCGCGTCCGCGTCGGCGGTGCCGTCATCCTCCGCATCGGCAAGGAGCGCCTCACGGGCATTATCAACACCGTCACGCCCTTGAGCCAGAGCGGTGCCATCACCTTCACCGTCGTGCCCGACAACATGTCGCACCCGCGCCTCCGCTCCGGCCTCCGCACCGAGGTCTTCGTCATCACCAGCATCAAGGACGACGTGCTCCGCATCCGCAACGGCTCCTTCTACAGCGGCCCCGGAGACTACACCCTCTTCGTCCTCGACGGCAACATGCTCCACCCCCGCCAAGTCCGCCTCGGCGAGTGTAACTACGACTACATCGAGGTCATCAGCGGCCTGGAATCTGGCGAGCAGGTCATCGTCAGCGACATGACAAAGTACAAAGGAAAGGAGAAACTGAAGGTACAGTGAAGAACTAAAAAACATGGTTACTCTATAAGCAGTTAACTTTGCAGCATGACAATCATTAATAACGGAATAATACAATGAACAAGAAAACCATAGAGAAGACGAAATTTGTGGGGATAGGCTGATTTTTATATTGAAAAATAGTGGGGATTAGTGTATTTTCTTGAAATTAGTTTGTGGGGATTGGAATTTTTTGCTACCTTTGCAGCATATATGCTGCGAAACTGCTCACGCTCGGCAATCGATTCTAACATCATTGCCCTCGCTTAATCGCAGTTTTGACAGCCATAAACAAAGGGTTTTATGGAAGAAAGACTATTCAAAAGAAAGATTTACGCTCAATTGTTGAACTGGAAGCAGGAATCGGACGGTAAGAGTGCATTGCTTGTTGAAGGCGCAAGACGTGTCGGGAAATCGACCATCGTGGAAACCTTCGCCAAGAACGAATATGAATCATATTTGCTTATAGACTTCAACAAGGCATCGAAGGCCATCAAGGATTTGTTCAATGACCTGATGGATCTGGACTATCTGTTTCTATATCTCCAGACGGCATATCATGTGACACTGAAACCACGGAAATCTGTCATCATCTTTGATGAGGTGCAGAAGTGTCCTATGGCACGTCAAGCCATCAAATATCTGGTAGAAGACGGACGTTACGACTACATTGAAACGGGTTCGCTAATCAGCATCAAGAAAAATACCGATGGCATAACTATACCAAGCGAAGAGGACAGGATACAGATGAATCCAATGGACTTTGAGGAGTTCAGATGGGCATTGGGCGACGAAGCAACGGTTCCGCTGTTACGCAAGTTTTGGGAGCAGCAGCACGCCCTTGGACCGGCCCATAGGGAAATGGCACGCAACCTACGGCTATATATGCTTGTCGGTGGTATGCCGCAGGCCATCAATGCCTATCTTGACACCAATAACTTCAGTAAGGTGGACCAAGTGAAGCGACGCATCCTCAAACTGTATGAGGATGACTTCCTGAAGATAGACCCTTCAGGGCGTGCATCAGTTATGTTCCGCTCCATACCAGGTCAGTTAAGCCGAAACGCTATACGATATGTTCCTTATGCGGCCGTAGGAAAGGTGGACGAAGAGAAAATGACGGAACTGCTGAAAGACCTTGAAGACAGCAAGACAGTAAACATGTGCTACCACGTGAACGACCCACAGGCGGGTATGGGGCTAACGAAGAACAAAGACCAATTCAAGATGTTTGTGTGCGACACGGGGCTGTTCATAACGCAGGCTTTCTGGGACAAGAGCTTTACGGAGAATATCATTTACGAGAAGCTTTTGGCAGACAAATTACCTGCCAATCTGGGCTATGTTTATGAAAATCTTGTTGCCCAGATGCTTGTAGCTGCAGGGAATGAACTTTTCTACCACACTTGGCCACGCGATGAGAAGCACTACTATGAGACAGACTTCCTACTGTCTCGCGGAGCTAAGATTTGTCCTGTAGAGGTGAAGTCGTCGAGCAGTAAGTCGCATGCTTCGCTCGATGAATTCTGTCGTATATACTCGTCTAGGATATTGTGGCGATATATGGTGTATACCAAGGACTTCGCAAAGGATCAGGAAACCATCATGCTACCAGCATACATGGTGCCATTTTTATGATAAAATTAAAAACGAAAGTATAACCACATGATTCTTGTAGTAGATGATGATAAAACGATACGTTTATCCCTGAAACTCATTCTGGAGCGCAACGGGTATGAGGTAACTTTGGCTGAAGGACCTAAGGAGGCTATACAGATTGTCCGTAATACACCCGCCGTAGAGCTGGTGCTGATGGATATGAACTATTCACGCGCTACTGACGGGGAGGAAGGAATGACGTTGCTCAGGCAGGTAAAGGTATTCCGCCCTGACGTTCCATGTATACTTATGACGGCATGGGGCACTATCGACTTGGCTGTGCAGGGCATGCGTGCTGGTGCCTTCGACTTCATCACTAAACCGTGGGACAACGGCGTGCTGTTGGAGCGGATTGAAACGGCAATCAAGATAAATAGCACAAGTCATGTGGCCCAGACTATCCAAACATCGCCCATCGTTGGATCTTCCCTCTCTGGCATTCTCGCTACCGTGGCCCGCGTTGCCCCTACCAATGCGCCCGTCTTGATTACTGGTGAGAGCGGTACGGGCAAGGAACTCATCGCAGAAGCTATCCACCGACAGAGCCAACGAGCCAATGGGCCGTTTGTGAAAGTGAACCTCGGCGGCATCTCCACGTCGCTGTTCGAGAGCGAGATGTTCGGCCACAAGAAAGGCTCGTTTACTGATGCCAAGGCCGACCGTATCGGCCGTTTCGAACTGGCCAAGGGCGGCACCATCTTCCTCGATGAGATTGGCGAACTGTCATTGGCCAGCCAAGTGAAACTTTTGCGGGTGCTGCAAGACCAGACCTACGAGGTGCTGGGCGACAGTCAGACACGCCGAACGGATGTCCGTGTGGTCTGCGCCACCAATGCCGACCTTCGTGCGATGGTTGAGGAAAAGACCTTCCGCGAGGATCTGTTCTACCGTATCAATATCATCAACCTCCATCTGCCCCCTCTACGTGACCGTCGTGAGGACATACCGCTATTGGTTAATCACTTCCTCCGGATGGCTTGTGAGGCAAACGGCCTCCCGCTTGTCACCGTCTCGACAGAGGCCATCGGCTATCTCCAGACACTTCCGTTCCCTGGTAATATCCGAGAACTGAAGAATCTGGTTGAGAGGGCTCTGCTGATGAAAGATCCCGCCGCCAGTCAGCTCACTGCCGCCGACTTCGCGCTCTTGTCCAGGGATATTCCGTCGGGGAAACCGATAGGCACAGAACCCGCCACCCTCGACTCCATGGAGCGCAACGCCATTGCAGCCTGCATTGCCAAGCACAACGGCAACCTCTCTCTTGTCGCTAAGGAATTAGGCATCAGCCGTGGTGCCCTGTA
>JAGCDZ010000030.1 GCA_017650905.1 Prevotella sp.
AATTTAAGTAATTTATGGCACTTAAGGTAAAGGCAGTAGACAGACTGCTGAAGTTTACGAAGAATGAGAATGATCCTGGCGTTTACCGCTATGTGATGAAACCTGAGCTGTACATCGCACTGACGCAGGCCAAGGTGATCAAGGAGGCAGCCCTCCGCAGCGGTGTGAGCCAGGGTGTGATGAAGGCCTGCTGGGATGCAGCTGGCGAGGTGATCAAGGCCTGGGCTACCGAAGGTCACGCCGTACCCATGCCCGGACTGGGAAGCATGCGCTTCGGCCTGCGTTCGAAGTCGGTGGAGAAGGTCGAGGACGTGAAGACGGGCCTGATCAAGAGCCGCCGCATCATCTTCACCCCATCGGTGGACCTGAAGGACGAACTGGCCAACGCCTCTATCCAGATCACTTGTTACGACCGCAACGGCGACGTTGTGAAGCGTGTGACCTCTGCCGACGACGGCACCATCGAGGATCCCGAGGGCGACGAGAACGGCAATGAGAATGGTACTGAAAATGGTACTGAGAACGGTGGCTCCCAGAATCAGGGCGGTTCACAGGGTGGTGAGCAGAATCAGCCGACTGGCTTCGCGCTGACGATCAGCACTAGCGGTAGCGGTTCCGCAACCATCAGCCACGATGGCAATGCCGTTTCCTCTGGCGCAGAGCTGAGCGAGGATGACGAGGTGGAGATCAGTATCACGCCTGCAGAGGACCAGGTGCCTACGGCTACGCTGAACGGCTCTGAAGTAGAGCTCACTGAGAGCGGTGGTGTGTATACCGGTAACTTCGCGATGCCCGCACAGGCCAGCACGCTGGTGATCAACACGGGCACGGCTGAGGGTGACGATGGCTTCGACAAGGACTAACGAAAGGAGGTGACCTATGAAGAAGCGGGTGATTGAGATTGCGGCGAAGGTTTTAGTAGCCGCACTCACAGCCTTCCTGACGGCCATCACCACTACAAGTTGTATGGGTCGTGGACCAATAACATTCTAGTTATTCTCTCGTCACCGAGACCTGACATTTGTATAGAGTGCCAGGTCTCTTTATGCAGGATGCAGTCAACATTCGCATAAAATTTGGATAAAAAGATAATGGTTTCCAATTTTTTTTGTAACTTTGCCATCGAAATACATATTATAAGTAGATGAAGATACCATTTTCACCACCGTATATTGATGATCAGGTCGTGGCTGAGGTGACAGATTCGCTGCGTTCGGGTTGGATTACTACAGGTCCGAAGGTAAAGGCCCTGGAGGAAGAGATTATCAAACTGACGGGTTCATCCCATGTGTTATGCGTCAATTCCTGGACTACGGGTGCCATTATGATGCTTCGTTGGCTGGGCGTCAAGCCGGGCGATGAGGTCATCATCCCTGCCTATACCTATTGTGCGACGGCCTTTGCTGTGCTGTGGGCTGGTGCGAAGCCTGTGATGGTGGACTCTGGCGATGACCTGAACATCTCCGTAGAGGCTATCCGTAAGGCCATCACCCCAAGAACGAAGGCGATTATACCCGTCGACATCGCCGGTTTCCCCTGCGACCACAATCGTATCATGGCATTGGTGAAGGAGCCGGAAATCAAGGCTATGTTCCAAGCCACCTCGCCTGTGATGGAGAAGATGGGGCGTATCATCGTAATCAACGACTCTGCCCATTCTATCGGCTCTCATTATCAGGGTAAATTCTCCGGCACAGAGACGGATATCGCTATCTTCTCGCTGCATGCGGTGAAGAACATCACGACGGCTGAGGGTGGTGCCATCTGTCTGAACTTGCCTGCACCCTTCGACAATGCCCTGCTCTATCAGCAACTGCGCATGATGGCGCTGAACTGTCAGACGAAGGATGCCTTCACCAAGAGTAAGGCTGGCGGTTGGCGCTATGATATCGTGGGTATGGGTATGAAGGCCAATATGGCGGATGTGAATGCAGCCATCGGACTGGCAGAGATACGGCAATACGACAAGCTGTTGGCAGAGCGGAAGCGCATCTTTGCGACCTATAACGAGGCCTTCAGTGAGCAGCCGTGGGCCATCACCCCGCCAATTGTGAAGGATGGGCGCGAGACGTCGTACCATTTATATGCCCTGCGTATCAAGGATATTACCGAGGAACAGCGCGATGAGATCATTGCAGAGATTTCGAAGAGTGAGGTGGCGGTGAATGTACATTTCGTGCCACTGCCGATGCTGACCTTGTTCCGTGATTTGGGCTACGACATCAAGGATTATCCGCAGGCATACCGGAATTATTCCCACGAGATTTCGCTGCCCTGCTATCCGCAGTTGAACGATGAAATGGCCCGTTTTGTGGTTCAGACGGTGATTAATGCTTATCATACAGTCGTCAACAAGGCATGAGCGAAGCCAGGATTTCAGTCGTCATCAATACCTATAATGCCCGACAGCATCTGGCCAAGGTGTTGGAGTCTGTGAAGGACTTCGACGAGGTGGTGGTGTGCGATATGGAGAGTACAGACGATACGGTGGCGATTGCTGAGCAGTATGGCTGCAAGGTGGTTACTTTCCCCAAGGGCAATCATACCTGCTGCGAGCCAGCCCGAACGTTTGCCATTCAGTCTGCATCGAATCCATGGGTGTTTGTCGTTGATGCCGATGAAATCGTGACGCCTGAATTACGTGAGGCGCTCTATCAGGAAATCAAGCGTCCGGATGTGCCAGCGGGCTTGTATATCCCCCGTCAGAATATGTTCATGAGCATGTTCGTGCGTGATTTCCACTATGACTATCAGTTGCGTTTCCTGGTGCGTGAGGGTACGGAATGGCCGCCTTATATCCATTCTCTGCCTAAGGTGCCCGGACGTGTGGAGAAATTAAAGGCCAGTAAGGAGGCCCGTCTGCTGCATTTGATGGATGAGACGATGCATGAATATATTGCTAAGATGAATGTCTATACGGACAACGAGACCAATAAGAAACAGTATGGTGTCGTCGCCCTGTTCTGGCGTCCTTTATGGCGGTTCTTCAAAAGTTATTTTATGGATGGCAGTTTCCGTATGGGTACCCGTGGACTGATACGCTCCATGATGCATGGCGTGTATCAGTTTATCCTGGTGGCTAAAATCATTGAGAAACGCTATCGCGATTGACGGACAAAAGTGCGCTCGTCCTGATACTCTTTGTAAGGCAGATTATAATCTAAGTAGAAGAAGTTATGTTGCCGCTGGTTGTCGTGCGGCGGGATAACCATATAATCGCCATATTTGTTTCGGAGATAGGCATCAGCATGTTCCACGCCCATTACCGTATGCCCCTCAAACTCCACAGGTTGCGGGGTGCCTAACATCGTCTTGGGAATCACGCCCTGTACGCCATCGTCGTAATCCAATACGTAGTCTGACTGGTCGTAGTCGTAGGTCAGATAAGCAGCCCTTAGTTGGCGACGTGCCCATTCATGTGTGAAGCAGCGCTGAATCAGCAAAATGGGCCAAGAACTGGGTCCGTGGCCATGCTTATAGGGGTCGCGATGCAGGAAATAGAGCAGTTTGTCGAGAGCCTTATAACGGGCCACAGCCAACTTCTGGGCCATCTTGGATTTGGATATGCCATCGATGGGGAACACGTCGATATAGATACCGGCAAGATAGTCGCTGTGCTCACGCTCAATCAGGGTGGTGCTGCTATCGACAATCTTTCCGAATCCACCAGGGTAGGTCGGTGATGTCTCAATGCAAAGGGCCTCGAGCGGCTCGGGTAGCCATTCATGGGCATGCATCATGAAACGGTCGTAGTCAGGACGGGGCATGCAGATGTCCATATCGTCGTCCCAAGGAATGAATCCCTTGTGACGGATGGCACCCAACATCGTGCCCGCCCAACAGTAGTATCTGATGTCGTGCGCCTGACAAACACGGTCTACAGACAAAAGAATCTGCAGAATGTGCTGATGGAGTGTTTCTATATCGTATGATGCCATAATTCTGTTGCAAAGGTAAACAATAAAAATGAAAAAATGAAAAAATGAGGAGATATTCTTTCATTCTTTCATTTATAATTCGTATCTTTGCAGCATGAAGATTTTTCATATTGTATCGAATAAAGAGTGGGGCGGAGGCGAACAGTATGTCTACGACCTGAGTCAGCACCAGCAGGCTGATGGCATTGAGATTACCATTTTCTGCAAGCCAGTTGAGGCTATTGTTCAGAAATACACGGAGGCTGGGATGAAGGTGTTGCCTTTGGCCTTGGGAGGTGCTCTCGATATGAAGAGTGCCTGGCAGATGGCGAAGTTTATTAGCAAAGCCGGCCCTTGTACCATCCATGCCCACAACTTCAAGGATGCCTTTACGGCCTGTTATGCCCGCTGTCTGTCGAGTAATAAGCAGGTGCGTGTGGTGATGTGCCGTCATCTCACTCGTAAGGGTAAGAATACCTTGCTTTATCGTTGGCTCTACCGTCATTTGGATCGTCTGATTTTCGATTCCGAATTGTCGAAGTCGGCATTCCTGAGCACAGGGCCTACCATCGATGCTGACAAATTAGGGATTGTGCATACGAGCATTGTGGTGCCAGAGGGCGTAACCACAGCCGATATCAGAAGCAAGTATCAAATACCCGATGATTGTGTCATTGGTATGTTTCATGGTCGTCTCGATCCGGAAAAGGGTCTCGACACCCTCTTGGATGCGCTTGCCCTCCTCAAAGACAAGACCTTCCGTCTAGTCTTAGTGGGAAGGGGTAGCGAGGAATATACCGCCCACTTGAAGCAGGTTGTTGCAGAGCAGGGCCTTTCAGAGAAGGTGATCTTTGCCGGTTTTGTTCATCCCGTGCTACCTTACGTCGCCGCTGCCGACTTTGGTATTCTGGCTTCTACTGTTCAGGAGGGTTGTCCGCTCTCGCCACAGGAATATATGTCGCAGGGTCATCCCGTTATCGTCACTGATAATGGTGGACAACGTGAATATGTGGTTCAGGAGCAGAATGGTCTGTTAGTGCCTCCTGGTGATGCGCAGGCGCTTGCTGAGGCTATTGCCCGTCTCATTGATGATGCACCCTTGCGCCAGCGTTTGGGGCAGCAGGCAAAGGCCGACTTCGACGACCATCTGAACTACGATCATTTCTACGCCAAAATCAAGAGGGTTTATAGTTGAGAGTTTAGAATTGATGAATAAGGTGGTTTATTATCTCGTCTATGCCCTATGGTATCTGCTCTCGCTGCTGCCATTCTGCATCCATTACCTTTTCAGCGATTTCGTCTACCTGATTCTTTATCGGCTGATAGGTTATCGAGTGAAGGTAGTGCGTCAGAATCTCACGACCTCGTTTCCTGAGAAGTCAGAGGCAGAGATTCGAGAGATAGAGCGGAAGTTCTACCATCGGCTTTGCGACTATTTCGTGGAGTCTGTGAAGATGATGACGATGAGCCGAGCGCAGATGCGCCGCCATCTGGTGTTCAAGGGTACCGAAACGGTGAATGCGTGTGTGGAAGAAGGACAGTCGTGTGCCGTCTATCTGGGACATTCGTTCAACTGGGAGTGGATTACCTCGCTGCCGTTGTGGGTATCAGAGAAAGCCCAGTGCGGGCAACTCTATCACGCCTTGGAGAATGAGGCCTTCGACAAACTCTTCCTGCGACTTCGTGAACGCTGGGGGGCTGAGTGCATTCCCTTGGTGGATATCCTGCGCAAGACCATCGAATACAAGCGCAAGCAGCAGCCTACGGTCTTCGGCTATCTGGGCGATCAGGTGCCGCATTGGAACAATATCCACCACTGGTGCTGGTTCCTCAACCACGATACGCCTGTGATGACCGGTACCGAGCGTATCGCCATCAAGAACCGTCAGGCCATCTTCTTCCTTGAAGTGTCCCAAAAGAAACGGGGTTATTACGAGGCTGAGTTTAAACTGATTACCCGTACGCCAGAGCAACTGAAGGAATTTGAAGCTACTGACATCTATCATCAGATGTTGGAGGCCAGCATTCGTCGTCAGCCTGAACTCTGGCTCTGGAGCCACAACCGCTGGAAGCGCACGCGTGAGGAGTTCGATCGCCGCTTCCAGGTCGTTGATGGCAAGGTTGTCCCCAGGGAAGGCGTAGAGGAGGAGTAGTTTATCACACTTTCTTCGGCCTCCTGCGATAGAGGAAGCTGCCGATGGCGAGCAGGATGACGAGGAACGTGACGATGAAAGCCCAGACATTGGTAACCCGCGAGGTGGCGGAAATGACATAGGGATGGGGAATCAGTCGTTCGCCAGAGAACTTGTAGCGAATGAGGTTGCCTTCTATCACGCCGTCGCCGCCATCAACAACCTTACCGGGCATCACGTAATCCAGTTGCGGCGCCATCGCTACAAGATACGCATAGCTTTTCTGCTTCTCATCAAGACGCATTTTCCATATGTCGCTATCCATGAATAATGGCGTGTAGGCATCGGAATGATAGAAATCCTCGAGAATCTTGACCACCTGGTCGAGATTGCCTCCAAAGTCTATTTTACCCACATCAGGCCTCTGGACGATGGAATCGGTTAAGGCCACGAACTGTTCTTTGGTCACAGGCGGATTCTTAACCTTATCGTAATGTTCGTTGGCGATGACTTCACAAATATGGGCCATTGAGCAGGCATTGAACCATTGGAGGATACGGGGCTCAATATTGTCGAGAAGTTCTTTTTGTTCAGCCCCTGTGAGTCCTTCCCCGAGGTTGGGCTGGCCCGTGAACCAATAGGATGCGGTATCGGCACTTACATAGCGATCCAGGGGAATGGGGAATAGTTTATCGATAACGGCGAAGGAAAGCGTTTCCTGATAGACGTAGTCGGTATAGAACCACTTAAAGTGCTTTTCGAGTGATGCGGTATCCTTGATCAGATCCTGCGCTGCCCGAATGAGTGAGTCGCCCATCTCCCTGACCGACGAGTAGTTCTGCCTGGTATGCATCAGGATTTTGGAACTGATATCCTGATTGGGTAATGCGCGTTGCAGACTATCCCATTGCTGCTGGGTCATAGGACAAGGATGTTGGACGGAGTCGCCCTTTACAGACCATGTGCGCTGCCAGCCGGCGCGGTAGATCATGCCATTGTTGTTGATGGGTTCGCTGAGGGGAGCCATCACACTTTGAGCATCTGAAGAGAATGTCATCTCGCGGCTGCAGGTGCCATCCTCGTTGATGATGGTCAGCATACGTGCGTCTTTATCGCGACACGATGTCATCAGCAGCAACATACCGGCTACTGCGATGAAAAGGAATCTATTGGTTTTCATAATTCATCTGTTTTAATTGTTTGTAAGTATCGGGCTGTGCCTGCTTGTGTTCCAGATAGCACATCAGGATTTCCCGGGGCGTTCCTTCTGTGCAGTAGGCTGGTTGTGGGGCAGGCTGCTTTGTTTCTACTTTATGGTAATTGGTCGCCATAGGCTTCGTTGGCGTCTCCGTTTGCAGATAGAAGAAGAGGCCCACTAAGTAGATGGCGGCGATGGATGAGATGACGCGCAGGGCAATCAGCAGGGCAGAGGGTTTGCTGTCACGCTGCGACATGATGGCGTCGTATTCAGCTTCGCCCAACGTGAGTTCGCCAAGCATCAGTTTGACGGTCTGCCAGTCATCGGGCATCGCCTCGCGCTGTTGGAGGGCAAGTGCCAGCTGACGTTCTTCGGCTGGTGATGTCTCACCTTCGAGATATCTGTCAATCAGTTGTTGTATGTCTTTGTTTGTCATTGTTTCATCCTCCTTTTTAATTCTGTGAATACTTTCTTTCTGGCTGTCGAAACCATTACGGTAACTGAGGCTTTCGGAATGCCTGTCTGTTTGGCGATTTCCTCTGTTGAGAGACCGTCTGTCTGACGCATCTCAAAGAGTTGCCGTTCTCGAGGTTTCAGTTGAGCTACCACTTCTGTTAACATCCGCTGCAGATCCTTTGCCTCTAATTGCTGTTGTGGAGATTCATCGCCTTCCATCTGGCGCAAGGGCCGCGTGTCGATATTAACGTCGCTTGTGTGCCGTTGTTGTTTGCGATACATACTCACGCAGCAGTTCTTGGCTACCCTGACGGCTAGTGCCTCTACATTCCGTTCCGCATCGATGTGTTCACAGTAGTGCCATAGCTGTAGCATTGCTTCCTGCGCTGCATCCTCGGCATCATCTTGTGATCCGAAGAAGTTAAGCGTCACTTTCAGCATCTGCGACCTTAACTGTTGGGCCATATGTTCGAATTCTGAGCGTGTCATACATATATAATACGCAAAAGCGAGTCAAATATTAAGTTATAATGGAAATTAATTTGGAATTTCACTCACTTATTCGTACCTTTGCAGCATGATATTCGTACACGACAGGGGCCGGATGGCTAATAATATGCTTCAGTACGGGCATGTGTATGCCTGGGGAAGGGAACATGGGCGGAAAACCATGTCGATGCGGTTTGCGTATAAATATCCGTATTTCCATATCTGCGATACGCCCCATCACAATTTCGCCACCTATGTCTATGCGAAATATGCCGCCAAATGGGGACTCATACCTACCATTCACTTCGATGAGAAGGACAAGGATTATCAGGAAGAAGAGGCAAAGATGGCTCGTTGCCGTCAGGTGGTGGTCACAGGGTGGGAGGCGCATTGGTACGACCTTTTTCTGAAATACAAGTCGGAGATACTCGGGTTGTTTGCTTTCCACGAGACTATTGAACAAAAGGTTTCAGCTGTGGTTCGTGAGGGTAATGGGCTGAATCTGGGTGTGCATATCCGTCGAGGCGACTACGCCACCTTCTACGATGGACGCTTTTTCTTCACCGATGAACAATATGTAGGTATTATTCGAAAGTTCCTCGCCTTGCATCCTGACCAACAGGTGAATGTCTTTATCTGTGGTAACGATCCCAAACTGAAACGCGACTACTATTGCGAGCAGTTGGCTGGATGCAAAGTGGTTTTTCCCGATGGCAATCCTGGTGAGGATCTCTGTCTGCTGTCGCACTGCGATTATCTTATCGGTGCTCCCAGCACGTTCTCACTGGTAGCTGCGATGTATCACAACCGTCCGCTTTATTGGATCATGGATGCCGACGCCCCTCTTAGTGACAGTTCCTTCGGCTACTTCGACGACCTCTTCCGGCACATCCTTTAAGGCACCAACCTGTTGTCAATCATCCTCGCCATGTATTGCTGGATGATGGCTTTGACCTCGCGTTCCAGCTGAGGCTGTTCTGCAACCTTTCCTTTCAGATTCTGACGCATGAGATAATCAGTGAGGGCATAGACGCCAATGGTTTGCTGACCATCGAATTGCAAAACGTAATTACCCTTGCAATACTGATAGATGCCATCCAGATAGTTGATAGCCCAGGTGTCTTCGGCAGGGGTGTTCAGCAGGTCGCAACCGAAGGCCATATATGGTTTATCGTAGCCTATGAGGTTGAGGATGGTGGGCAGGATGTCAGTCTGCTGGGCGATGCCGTCGCGAATGCCTGGGGTGAGGTCGCCGCTGGCATCATAGATGATAATCGAAGTGCTGAACTGATTGATGCTGCTCTTGTATTCCGGATGGTTACTCATGTTGGTGTGGTCGCCCGTCATTACAAAAACTGTGTTTTTGAACCAAGGCTCCTTGCTGGCTTCCTCAAAGAATCGTTGCAGGGCATGATCGGTATAGCGGATGCACTTGTGGATGGGCATCTCTTCCTCTTTAAATACCTCTTTATATTGTGCAGGCACGTGGAAGGGATGGTGACTTGATAGTGTGAAAAGGGCTGTCATGAAGGGCTGTTTCATGTCACTCATCTTCGTACGGAAATACTGCAGGAAGGGTTCGTCCCAGATGCCCCACCAATTGTCGGAGTCAGCAGGGCCGTTGGTACGAGGGTCGGCCTCGAAATCCTCCTGGCTATAGCACTGCTGGAAGCCTGTGGATTTGGTGAAACCTTGGAATCCGAGGCTTGATGCAGGTGCGCCATGGAAGAAGGCTGTCTCATAGCCTAAGCTGTCGAGGCAGGCTGCCATACCTCCCAGATGGTTGGTAGCGTGGGAAGCTGCCACAAATGATTCCACGAACATCGGCAGACCTGATAGTGCCGAGGGCATCGCATCGACACTTGCACGGCCGTTGGCGTAGGTATAGCGGAAACTGACGGCTTGCTTCATCAGCGAATCGAGGAAAGGGGTGTAGCCCTTGTAGCCGGGCAGCATCTCTTGGTTCAGACTACCGATATATTCGCGCCCGAAGCTTTCGAGGAAGATGACAACGACATTCTTCTTGGTCGGAGTATTTGGAGTAATCTGAGTATTCTGATTCATCTGACTTGGCTGATGGATAGGGCTATAGATAGCCTCCAGCTCCTGTGGGTCTTGGTAGTAGCCAGGGTTGTGATAGGTATGTTTGCCGATAGTGCGCAGGAGTGAGAATGGCGTGTTCAGAATCAGCGACGCATCGTTGGGACGGATGATAAACTGATTGGCTGTGCTGATTTTGATAGGACGGTTATCCCAAAAACCTCCTCGCATACCTGCCCAACAGAGGAAAGCTGCCACCAGCAGTGACAGTGTCTGGATGATGTAATATCGCTTGCGGGGCAGGGTACGGGCTTTGGGTGTGACGTAACAATACCAGAGCAATAACATCAGGGCTGCAAACAACAATACCAGATACCAGTGTCGCAGGAACTCCAATGCAACAATGCTGCCTAACTTGTCGTCGGCTCCAAATTCGCTGAAAAAGGCGATGGTGGTGCGACGGGCAGTATATTGGAAATAGACGGCATCACCCAGATTGGTAGCAAGTCCCAGACCGTTGACGATAAGATAGAACCATTTGCAAATACGTTGCCATGTGGCGTTCTCTTTCAGGTGACAAGGCAACAGCACCAGCAGGATATAGAGGGCGTTGGTATAGGCAATGGCCGAGGTGTCGAAATAGATACCACCCCAGAAGATGTCCCATACCTTGGGCGAACTGAGTACATAATCGTAAGTGCTGTAGTTCTCAAGAAAGAACGCCAGTCGTGTGATGCCGTAGGCGATGTAGAGCAGCAACAGGTTGAGCACCACGGCCCAAGGTGCTGCAAGGGTCAGTTTATTTTTCACTAATCACTATTCGTTATTAATTATTCACTATTCACCGTCAGCCTGTCTTGCGTCATGCGTGTCATATACTGTTGGATAATGGCTTTCAGTTCGCGTTCCATCTGTGACTGCTGAGGCACTTTGCCCAAGAGATTGCGCTGCATCAGCGAATCGTTGAGGGCATAGAGTGCCTTGCTTTGTTGTCCATCGAACTGAAGCACATGCCCTTGTTTCACATATTGGTAGATGCCGTTCAGATAGTTCACGGCCCATGTGTCTTCAGCAGGGGTGTTCAGCACATCGATGCCAAAACCGAAGTAGGGCTTGGGGTAGTGCAGCATCCCCATCACAGTGGGTAGGATATCAATCTGCTGGGCAATCTTGTCCTGTATCTCCGGCTGACGTTCTGCATTGCCTGGCTCATAGATGATGATGGGGGAGCAGAAACCACCAAGATCCGTCTGATAGAAAGCATGATCGGAGAGGTTCGTATGGTCGCTGGTGAGCACGAAGATTGTATTGTTGAACCAAGGCTCGCGACTGGCCTTCTCGAAGAACTTCCCGATGGCCATGTCCGTATAACGGATACATTTGTGAATGATGATGCCTTCTTCCGGATACTGGTCTTTGTATTGTTCTGGAATGGCGTAGGGGTGATGACTGCTGGCGGTGAAGACGGCTGTCATGAAAGGCTCTTTCATCTCCGACATCTTCGTAGCGTAGTATTGCAGGAACGGCTCATCCCAGATGGCCCACATACCATCGAAGTCCTGGTCACCGCCAAATCGCGTGTCTTCATTATAATCTTCGCGACCGTAATATTCCTGGAAACCTGTGGCGCGAGAAAAGGCTTGGAATCCCATTGAGCCACGCTGGGCCCCATGGAAGAAGGCTGTCTGATAACCCTCTTCTGCGAGGATGGAGGCGATGCCACTCACATGGTTCATTGAGGCGGGTGTCAAGAAGAAAGGTTCTACGAACATCGGGATGCTGGACAGGATGCTCGGCATGCCATCGATGCTCTTGCGGCCATTGCAGTAGGTGTGGCTGAAGGTAACGCTCTTGGCGATGAGTGAGTCGACGCAAGGGGTATAGCCTTTGTAGCGGCCGTTCTCGAGGGTTTTGTTGAGGGCACCGATGTATTCGCGACCGAAGCTCTCGACAATCAAGACAACGACATTCTTTTTGGAAAAACTAGAATCGCTAGCCTCACTAGCCTGACTAGAAAAGCTTGGATTATGCACTGGGCTATATATCGCCTCCATCGCCTTTTCATCACTAAAATAGTCTGGCACTACAAATACGGCCTTGCCAATCGTGCGATAGAGTGAGAATGGGGTATTTAGCACCAAAGCTGCCTCGATAGGACGATTCACATATTGATTGGCGTTGGAGATGGTGATGGGCCTGACGGCTGTGGTGAAGCCCCCTCGGATACCTGCCACCACAAAGGGAGCAAAGGCTACCAAAGAGAGTAATACGGTGAGTGCGTATGGCCAGGGACGCAAGCGTTTCCATTCCAGTCCTGTCTTGATATACAATTTCCAGGCACCCCAGATCAGGAGTGCAAAAATGATGACGAGATAAAAATGGTGGAGAGTCTCCGTCAAGAAGATGGAACCCAGGTTGCCTTCGTTCGAGAACTCGCTGAACACGGTGGTCGTTGTCCGTCGCATGGTATAGCGGAAGTACACAGCGTCGCAGAGGTTGATGGCGAGGGCCAGACCATTGATGACGATGAAAACCCATTTGCAGATTTGCTGGTAGAGTTTGTTCTCTTTCCTATGCCAAGGCAGGAGCATCAGTATGATATAGGGAATGTTGGTCACGAGGATGGCCGAAGTATCGAACACGAGACCGCCTCCCAACATTTCCATCAGGTGCGAAAATGTCAATCCCTGCTCGAAATAACTGTAATTCACCAGCAGGTAGATGATCCTTGCCAGGAAGTACAGCACATAGGCGATGGCCAGGTTTCCTAACATGGCTCCTAACGGCGCCAGCAATCCTAATCGTTTCGTATTCATTTTATGTTGTAGCGTCTTTTTAATTTAACTCCTTCAGCTCTTTCGCTGCTGTCTGTAAAATCGCCTTTCCTTTCTTCATCAGCAATTCACTGTCGCTGCTCTTATCCACAATAATACGATTTGCATTCAAGTCGAAGACGGCAAACCCCGTACTGTCCTTCATCGTGATACCGTTATTATAGGTGTGAACGGCAAAGGGATATTGATAGCTCTTGCTCATCACATCGCGACTGAACTGGTAGTCATCGTGGGTGATGCCTAATTGTCCTAATAGCGTGGCGGGCAGGTCTGTCTGGTTACACAACTGTTCGATGCGTCGTGGTGTCTTGATGGCACCACCCAACCAAAGCATGGGCACATGGTCGTGCAGTTCGTGTTCCTCACCTACTCCTAAGTAAGAAAAACCGTGATCGGGCAGCATAATGACCAGCAGGTTGTCCCACTGTGGTGTCTTTTTCATCTCGCTGATAAAGTTGCCGATGCATTCATCCAGATAGTTGAAGGCGTTGAGTACCTCATCGTCCAGACGATGGGTGGGCACATCCCAAGGCTCGTGGCTACTCAGGGTTGAATAGCCGATGAGGAAGGGTGACTGTTGCTGTCTGACCATATCACCCAATGTTGCGAAGGTGATATCGTCGCGCACGCCCCATTCTGATGTTTTCTGTTCTTGGCTGGTATAGTCATTTTTCCAATGCAACTGCTCGAAGCCAGTTGTCACCAGATAACTGCGCATATTGGTAAAATTGATGTCACCACCATAGAGGTAGGAGGTATGATAGCCCTCACGTCTGAGTGATTGCGCTATGCCTGGCAACAGACGGGTCTTGGCAGGCATCTTCATCACCGAGGAACGCGGGAATGAGGGATAGCCACTCCACGTGCAGAGTGTGCCGCGATCCGTACGATAAGAGTTTGCGTAGAAATTGGCAAAGTAGACACCTTCCTTTGTCAGTTGGTTCAGATGGGGCATGATGTCGCTGCGCTTACCGATATCCTCTGTGAAGATGCCCCCGCAACTCTCCAAAAGGATGACAATAATATTGGGTCGCTGGGTTTTCAACAGCGTGTCAGGCTCCGTGCTGTCGGTGAAATAGAGTCCCTCCATAAGTCTTGCACGCTCTGATTCTTCCATAAAGTTATAGTCTGGCACGTAGTTGGCTGTCTTTTCCAGCGAGGCAAGAAAACTGAACACGGGATTTACAGCCGAGTGGTTCAGAAACTGGTTCTGAGAATAGTACACCTGTCCTACGTTTGTCGTCGATTCTCCCAATCCCCCTCTGATACCAATCACAAGGAAGGGAATAAATAGAGCATAGAGAATGGTGAAGAGCAGGCGTCGGCCTTTGGGAACAGGGTTGAAATTCATCTTAGGATAGCCTAACCAAACTAGTATGACTAATATGACTAGGATTACTAGTCTGACTAGCAGATAGCCCGTTGATACGCTGGCTGTTGCCTCCGAAGGCGTTTCGAGGTATTGCAGGCAGGAGGCATCAAGTTTATAGTTCCAGAAGGGATAGAGACTGGTGTCGGCTACAAAGGCCAGAGCAAAGGCGATGGCAATAATGATGAAATACACCATGCTGATCCGGCTAAGTACCCGATGCGTCCACCATAGGCTGATAATGACCAGCAGTAAGGGTAGTATCAGAAAGTAGAGGGCTGTCGACAGATCGAGTGTCAGTCCATGTCCAATGACATCCCATACGTCGCCTAAATTGAACGCATGTCCTTCGCGACAGGAGATCATGAAGACTATCTTTGCGACGATAAACACCGCAATCGTCCACAAATAGGTTTTAATG
Source organism: Prevotella sp. (assembly GCA_017650905.1). GTDB lineage: Bacteria > Bacteroidota > Bacteroidia > Bacteroidales > Bacteroidaceae > Prevotella. Next base: position 14,857 of record JAGCDZ010000030.1, read on the forward strand.
AGATATTTCACTCGCGCAGCCATTTCTTAATTCTTCTATTCCTTCAACAAGAAAAAACTTAGACCTGCTGCATTTCGTGCAGTTTCTTATAATATCCGTCGATATTCAGCAGTTCGTCGTGGGTGCCGCGTTCCACGATACGTCCTTCATGCAGGACACAGATTTCGTCAGCATTCTTAATAGTTGATAAGCGATGGGCGATGGCTACCGTTGTGCGCGTCTTCATCAGTCGTTCAAGAGCATCCTGTACCAGTCGCTCACTCTCTGTGTCGAGAGCCGAAGTAGCTTCATCGAGAATCAAAATAGGCGGGTTTTTAAGAATGGCTCGTGCGATACTCACGCGCTGACGTTGTCCGCCGCTCAACCTTCCACCACGATCTCCAATGTTTGTGTCAAATTCAGCCTCTGAGGCCATGATGAAGTCGTAAGCATTAGCAATGCGGGCGGCTTCCTCAATCTGGTCGTCAGTAGCATTGTCCACGCCAAAGGAAATGTTGTTTCTGAACGAGTCATTGAAGAGTATTGCCTCTTGATTCACATTGCCGATAAGTTGTCGGAGGTCGTTGATGCCCAAATCTTTCACATTGATGCCGTCGATGAGTACCTCACCTTCTTGTACGTCGTAGTAGCGGGGGATGAGATCGACAAGTGTCGACTTGCCGCTGCCGCTCTGTCCCACAATGGCGATGGTCTTGCCTTTGGGAATTGTCAAGTTGATATCCTTGAGAATCCACTGCATTCCCGAGCCTTCCGGCTCGCCTACCCGTAGCCTTTCCCCATATCTGAACGATACATTCTTAAACTCTATCTGGTGCTCAAAACTGGAAATCCGTCGTGGTCGTGCCACTTCCTTGATGGTATTTTCTGCCATCAGAATCTTGTCGACACGCTCCATAGAAGCCAGACCCTTGGGGATGTTATAACCGGCTTTCGAGAAATCTTTCAACGGATTGATGATGGAGTAGAGCATCACCATGTAGTAGATGAAGATAGGACCCGAAAGGGTATGGGTGTTGAGCACGAGCACACCACCAAACCACAGCACGATCACAATCATGATGGTACCCAGGAACTCGCTCATCGGGTGTGCTGATGACTGACGGATATTTACTCGCATGATGTCGTTGCGATAGGCTGTGTTGATCTGGTCAAAACGACGGTTCATCTTCCCTTCGGCGCAGAAGGCTTTGATGATGCGAAGGCCACCGAGTGTTTCCTCCACCTGGCTCATTGTGTCACTCCAAAGGGCCTGAGCTTTGATAGAGTCTTGTTTCAGCTTACGACCTACCCAACCCATGAACCAGCCCATGATGGGTACAATGGTCAGTGTGAAGAGTGTCAGCTGCCACGAAATGAACAGCAGAGCAGCGAAATAGCTGATGATGAGGATCGGGTTTTTGAAGAGCATCTCCAAACTCGACATGATGGAGTTCTCTATCTCCTGCACGTCGCCACTCATTCGGGCGATAATATCGCCTTTGCGTTCCTCTGAGAAAAAGCCGAGGGGCAGTGAGGTAATCTTCTGGTATACCTGATTACGGATATCGCGCACCACACCTGTCCGGATGGGGATGATGGTGGCGGCAGAGAGGAAATAAGCGCCCGTCTTCAGGAACGTGGTCACAGCCAGAAACAGACCGATGAAAAGCAGCGTGGTGGTCTGTCCCCATTCAGCAATCAGACCATTCACGTAGTAATTCATGTTGTTCATTAGCACAGTCTGAATATTGCTCCAATCCCAGGCCATCAGACTGGTGGCAGTCTCTGCGTCGCTCGTTTGGAAGAGAATTTGCAAAATGGGTATCAGGGCTGCAAATGAGAAGATGTTCAATATCGCCGAGAGGATGTTAAACACCACCGACAGCACCAAATATTTCTTATACGGCGGCACAAACCGTCTGAGTACGTTTAAGAATTCTTTCATACTTCTTCTCCAAATAATGTTGCACTGGTTGAACCCGTAATCTTCACTTTAACTGTCTCTCCAATGTGGTGAGTGCCCTTATCGAATACCACCATCTTGTTCTGCTCCGTGCGGCCGCAGAGTTGTTCCCTAGAACGCTTCGAGAAACCCTCAACGAGCACATCGAAGATCTTACCCTCATCTTTCTTGTTCTGTTGAGCGGAAATCTCTGTCTGCAGGGCAATGAGTTCGTTCAGTCGGCGAATCTTTTCCTCCTCGGGCACATCATCAGGCAGATGCTTCGAGGCGTAGGTACCAGGACGCTCTGAGTATTTGAACATAAAGGCAGAGTCGTAACCCACTTCGCGCATCAGGTCTAACGACAACTGGTGGTCTTCCTCTGTCTCTGAATGATAGCCTACGAAAATATCCGTTGACAGTCCGCAGTCTGGGATGATACGGCGGATAGCATTCACACGGTCCATATACCACTCACGGGTATATTTGCGGTTCATCAGTTTCAGGATTCTGTCAGAGCCGCTCTGTACAGGCAGATGGATATGTTTACAAACATTAGGCATTTCGGCGATGACCCGTAGTGTCTCGTCGCTCATGTCCTTAGGGTGTGACGTGGTAAAGCGTACCCTCATCTCCGGTGCCTCTTCCGCCACCAATTTCAGCAGTTGCGGAAAAGAAATCTCCTCCTCTCCTTCTCTCCTTAATCCTTCTCTCCTATAGGAATTTACATTCTGTCCCAACAGTGTCACCTCCTTGAATCCTCTGTCTCTCAGGTCTCTTACCTCTTTGAGGATACTTTCTACGTCGCGGCTCCGCTCACGTCCTCTAGTATAGGGCACGATGCAGTAGTGACAGAAATTGTTGCAACCACGCATGATACTCACGTAGCCGCCAATCTTATGTCCCAGTCCGATGCGCTGTGGCACGATATCCTTATAGGTCTCTGTCGTCGATAGTTCAATGTTCATCGCCTTATGCCCAGTTTCTGCCTGTGCAATCAGGTCTGGCAGACTCAGGTAAGCGTCGGGGCCTGCTACAAGGTCGGCATGGTGATTCTCCAACAGATCCTGCTGTGCTCTTTCAGCCATGCATCCCAAAACACCGATAATCAAAGGACGCTTGCGTCGGATGGCTGCAAGTGCTTCTAATCGATGATAAATCTTCTGCTCGGCATTATCCCTCACCGAGCAGGTGTTTAGAAATACGGCATCGGCTTCCTCCAGACTTTCAGTGGCTTCGTAACCTGCCATCTGCATCACCGAGGCCACCACCTCCGAGTCAGCCACATTCATCTGACAGCCGTATGTCTCGATATATAATTTCTTCATGTTTGCTGATTTTGGGTGCAAAGGTACGAAAAAACGTGAGAAAAGCCAAAGAAAACACAAAAAATCCCTCCGCTACGCGGGGGGATTGCTAAATCGTTCTGCCTCTTTGATACGTTCCAACGCTTCGAGGAACCGGGAGCGGGGACAAGCGATGTTCAGGCGGATATAGCCCTCACCCGAAACAGGACCATACATTGTGCCGGGGTTCACCCTGACCTTCGCATCACTGAGCAGATGGTCGCAATAGGCTTGTGACGTCATGCCTGTGGCGGTGATGTCGACCCATGGAAGATAGGTTCCCTCCAACCTGCAGACTTTCCATTGGGGTAGGTGGTGAGCAGCAAAGTCGCACAAGGCTTGATAGTTGTCCCAGAGATATGCATTGAGAGCGTCAAGCCAGTTTTCGCTCTCGTTATAAGCGGCAACGAGGGCCACAGGTCCGAAAGGATTCATGTCACACACCTCGTTGATATTAATGGCTCGATCTAGCCGGCGACGCCAATCAGGTTGGGAACAGATGATGTTAGCAGCCTGCAAACCTGCGATATTAAAGGATTTCGAAGGAGAATTGAGGATGACACTGTTCTGACGGCACTGTTCACTGATGGCTGCGAAAGGGTGGAACTGATAGCCAGGCATGACGAGTTCGCAGTGGATTTCATCGCTCACCACTTTCACGCCATACTTCAGACAGATGTCGTTCATACGCTCCAATTCGTCACGCGTCCATACTCGTCCGCAGGGATTGTGGGGGTTGCAGAGCAGGAAGACAGTGGTCTTTTCGTCAGCACATTTCGTCTCGAAATCATCCCAATTCACTTCGAAGGTATCGTTTGTACGGCGGAGGATTGTTTCGAGTACCTCACAGCCGTTGTTGCGAACGGAGGAGAAGAAACAGTTATAGTCGGGTGAGAGGATGAGTACCTTTTCTCCTGGCATGGTGAGGGCTTTAATCGCGACACTCATAGCTGGTACAACACCTGTGGTGTAAAGGATTTCCTCGCGATGGATGGTCCAGTCATGACGGCGTTGGAACCACGAGATGATAGCCTCATAATACTCGTCACCGACCACTGTGTAGCCGAAAACACCATGCTCGGCACGCTTCTTTACAACGTCAAGGATAGCAGGTGCAGCCCTGAAGTCCATATCGGCCACCCAAAGGGGAATGACATCAGGACTAGGACTTTCGTCCCATTTTACACAACCCGTCCCGCGACGGTCAATCAATTCGTCAAAGTTCATTTCCTTATTTCAATTAAGCAATTATTCGGTTCACGTACATTCTCATCGATGGTGATACTGCCGATGCTGTCGGCAACGATGTGGCCGGAAGTTGGATTTTTGATGTTCTCAATATGTCCGCGGATGTCGGCTTCGACGGTGGAATATTCAAACATGCGGTCGCACATGGAATCGATGGTGCAGTTTTCGAGTACCAGGTCGTCGGTATAGCAGAGCAGTTGTTCTCCGGCGAGGTGACAGTTTACCAGACGGACGTTCTTTGAGTGCCAGGCCAGATACTCGCCATCAAGTATGGAGTCATAAATGGTGACATTCTCGCACTCCCAGAAAGAATCTTTTGTCAGAATGTTTGCATGGTGAATCTCTACGTTCTTGCAGTATTGGAAGACGTATTTTGAGTCACTCTCGAGACCATCGACATAGATATTCTGTGAGAACATGAAAGGGTAGGTGCCCCCGTGCAGTTTAACATTCTTGATACGGATGCCGTCTACTTTCCAAAAAGTCTCGTCGGCATCGGTAATCTCTACGTTCTCGAGCGTCAGGTTCTTCATCTCACGGAAAAATTTAGGACCATCGATGCGTGAGTTAGTCATCACCAGGTCGTTGGTATACCATATGGCTGAGCGGGAGTCAACGGCAAAGTAGCAGTTATCAATCTTAGCGCCATCGACATGCCACCAGGGATATTTACCATAGAATTTACAGTTGTAGGCCTCGATGTTCTGACATTGTTTGATGCCCGATTCACCATCTGTAATTGTTACATTTTCCAATCTTAGGTCGTGGGTGGCAAACAGAGGTCGCTCGCCACCAAACTTTTCATTTTGAATAATCTTTGTGTTGGATTTCTGTTCTTGTGTCATAATCTAAATTACGTTGGTTCGTGGCTGCGAAGATACGAAAAATACGTCATAATTCCAAATATCTGACATAAAAATGCGCATTTTCTTGCTTTTCTCGGAGTTTTTTTCTATCTTTGCGCCGATTAGATGATGAATTGTTAAGGCAACCAGCCGATGCCATTTATGAAGAGCCTGAAAGATTACCGCCGATCGTTGTCAGCCCGTCTGAGTGTGTGGACGGTGCTCGTGGTGACTGCCATCTTCTTGGCGGCTCTCACCATCATGTTCACCGAATCGCGTGATCATGTCCGTACGGACACCTTAGGTAAAGCTCGTCAGTCGCTCGATGGCACTGTGCTGCATATCGACAATACTCTGCATGCCGTAGAAGTGGCTGCCAACAATATGTTAAGGGTCATCGAAAATAACCTCGATAAGCCTGACAAGATGTTTTACTACAGCCGTAAAGTTTTGGAGAATAACCCGAATCTTAGTGGTTGCAGCATTTCGTTTGAACCTTTCTATTATAAGGAAAAAGGCGAGTATTTCTCTGCCTATTCCTACAACAACGGCGACAGCATCCAGACTGAAAATGAAGGGAGTGACCACTATCAGTATCCTACTATGGACTGGTATCAGATTCCTAAGCAGCTTAATCGTCCTTATTGGATTGAACCTTTCCGTGAAGACGCCACCGAAGGCATTGTTGTGCACGATATCTTCACGTCGTATAGCCAACCTGTTCATGACAAGACGGGAAAATTTGTAGGCACCTTATCCGTCGATATCTGTCTCGATTGGTTCTCTGATACAATCTCCGCCACCAAACCATTCCCAAACTCTTATACCATCCTGTTGGGTAAGGATGGCACTTTCCTCGTCCATCCTGACAGTACCCGACAGTTCTATGAGACTATCTTCACCAGTTCCCAGAATGACTCTAACCCCGCCCTCAAAAGTCTTGGTGAGGCGATGATTGTTGGCGAGAGCGGCTATCGTAAAATGACTATTAACGACGAACTGTCGCATGTGTTCTTCAAGCCTTTCAAGAACACGGGTTGGAGCGTAGCTATGGTTTGTCCTGAGAGTGATATCTACGCCGCTTTCCGTCAACTGAGGCATACTGTGCAGTTGGTGACCGCCATCGGGCTGCTGTTACTGTTGCTAAGTACTTGGTATATTGTGTCGCGCAGCGTCCGTCCCCTGCAGAAGTTGGTCGATTCCACACACAAGATGACGCAACACGAGTTCACTGGCGACATCCCAGATAGCACCCGCGAAGATGAGATCGGCCAGTTGCAGCGCCGTTTCAAGGCTATGCAGGAGTCGCTTGGTAAGTATGTGAATAAAGTGCGCCAGCAGTCAGCTGTACTCGAAGCACGTCATGCCGAACTGCAACAAGCTTATGAGCATGCGAAAGAAGAGGAGTATATGAGGAATGCGGTGCTTCATAAGATGACAAAGGACATGTCGGCACCCGTGGCCGACATCACATCCATTTCCCGTACCATCTGTGAGGAATTTCAGAATATGTCCGATGACAAATTGCACGCTATGGTCGAGAAAATTAACAGCGATGCCTATCAAGTTGGTGAATTGTTGAACGAACTCCTGCGCGCAGCCGAGGAGGAGATCCATCAACCTCAAAACGACGAAGCCTCATGAACATCATTGCTAAACAAGTACGCCGTTCTTTTGCGCTACGTCTTAGTCTGAGCATCGTGGTGATGGCAACCATCGTCTTTGTGGTGGCCATCGGAGAATTGTTCTACCGTTCTCGTTCCGCCACCAAAGAGGCGGCCATCTCACAGGCCACGCAGGTGCTCAGTAATGTTACGCAGCATATGACGGCCCTACTCAGCGAGGTTGAGGTGGCCACGCAAAATACCGAGTGGCAGGTGTTTGAGAATCTTCAACCCGATGCCCTGTTGCAACTCTCTCGCAGTATGGTGGAACTAAACCCTATTCTCGATGGTTGCAGCATCGCTATGGAGCCCAATTTCTTCAAAGACCAGGGTAAATTCTTCTCTGCCTATTCGTCGAGAATCGAGAATCAGATTGAGACGCAGCAGGAAGGTAACGAGAGCTATTATTATTTCGGTATGGACTGGTATAGCCTCCCTATGTTGCATGGTAAGGCTATCTGGATTGACCCCTTCCCCGATAGCAACGATATCACGGGCAACAACCGCGGACTCATAATTTCTTATTGCAAACCCCTGATGGCAGCTGATGGGCACAGCATTGGCGTTATCTCGTCCGACATCTCGTTGCGTAAGCTTACGCAGGAACTCTCTCAGGAACGGCTTTATCCCGAAAGTTACTTTGTCCTTTCCGACAGCCGAGGTAAAATCGTAGCCTCTACCAAGACAGATGCCAGCGAGAAGGAGGAAGGCATCGACTACAGACGTAATCTGGTGATTGATAACCAACTGCCCAATACTAATTGGAAACTCACCATTGTCTGTCCCAAAAGCGATATCTTCAAGGGTTATTACCAACTTATCTATATTGTCATTACCATCGTTATCTTCGGACTGTTGTTACTGTGGACCTTCTGCTATTTTGTGGTGAAGCGCAATGTCTCCCGTCTGCAGATGCTCGCCGCTACGACACAGGACATGGCAAACGGGCATTTCGATACTCCGATTCCTCAGACGCGTCGCAAGGACGACATCGGATTGTTGCAAAACAGTTTCTCTGTCATGCAAGCCTCACTGTCTGAATATGTGGCCAATCTGGAGCGCATGAAGGCAGAGTCGAAGCAGCGTAACCAGGAACTGATGGTAGCCAAAGGCTTGGCAGAGGCCTCTGACAAACGTAAGTCGGCCTTCATCCAGGATATGTCGCATCAGATCCGCACCCCACTGAACATCATCAGCGGCTTTGCACAGATTCTCTGTGAGAGCCATCTGGAGATGAGCGAGGAGGAGAGGCTGATGCTGTCGAGAGATGTATTATACAACGGATATATCATCTCCACCATTATCGACAATTGGTCGATGACCTCTGCCCTTGATAAGGTGAAGGATTTTCCGCGTGAGGATCTTGTCACAGCCAACGTGCTTTGTCACGAGGCGGTGGACAATGTGCTGTTCAAGCAACGCGACGAGGTGATGGTGAATATCGAGACCACCGAATGCGACATCTGTTTGACCACCGACAAGAAGAGTGTTCTGAAAATCTTGAGTGAACTGCTCCACAATGCCGATAAGTTCACCAAGCATGGCACCATCACTATCGGCTGTCAGCAACTCAACAGCCAATTTATGGCATTCTGCGTAGCGGATACGGGTTGTGGCATCTCGCCCGATAATCAGGAGCACTTATTCGAGCCGTTTATGAAGGTCGATGAGTTTAGCGAGGGACTCGGTCTTGGTTTGCCGCTCTGTCATCGTCTGGCTACCCTCCTAAAAGGAGAAATCGTGCTCGACACGCAATACAGCGGCGGAGCACGATTCCTTCTGAAATTACCGGTGTCCTAAATTCCTTGGACTCCCTATTTCTTTGTCTCTTTATTATTCGGGCATCATCACAATCGAGGCATGGTTGCCGGCGTTGATCATGTCTGCGATGAACTTCTGTACCTTTTGTACGGTCACAGCCTTCACGGTCTCTGCATAGTTTGTTTGCAGGTCTACGCCTTCAGCAGTCCATTCGGTGAGCACGTTCATCCAGTGACCGTTTTCGCGGTTGTTGTCCTCAGCCTGTTTCAGCATGATCTCCTTTACTGTGTTCAGGTCAGTGTCGCTGATCTTCTGTGTGGCTTCCGTCAGATATTTCAGCATCAGGTCGCGAGCAATCTTCTGCTTGTCAGGATTAGTGGGAGCAGCAGCTGAGAGCATATAGACAGGCTTGTCGCCATTCACGCTGATGGTGCCTCTTGCCCCGACATTGTAGGCAGCACTCTCCTCCTCGCGGATGGTACGGTCGTAGACACGTGTCATGATCTGTGAAGCGATGTTCATCAGGACTACGTTCTCCTGAGTGTAAGGCAGTTTGTCGTTGAGCCAGATCTCTGTGGTTCGGGCTTGAGGCGTTTCCATTTTACGGGTGAAGTTGCACACGGGATTACCTTTGAAGAAAGTACGGATTTCCTTGGCTTTGACAGGTGTGCCCTGAGGCATCGGGGCGATATACTGCTCTAACAGCTCACGCACTTGTTGCTCGTCGAAGTTACCGATAATGGTGTAGATAAACTGTCCGCCGTTGCCATACAACTGCTTCATCATCTGCAGCGTGCGCTCATAGTCGAAGCGCTGGATATCATCCACGCTGGGAGTGAGATAGAGGAAGTTGCCGCAGTTCTGTACGCTGTTCACCGAATCGTTATACGCGATATCGTGGTTCAGGTCTTTGTTCTTCAAGGCCGTCTGCATCAGGTTGACGAATGAGGCCATCGACTTGTCGTCCTTCTTCACATCAGTCATCGTCAGGTAGAACAACTGGAAGAGTGTCTCCAGGTCCTTTGGTGTCGATTGTCCTACGATATACTGACGGTCTTCGGCCACTCTGATGCTCACCGATGCCATCTTGCCGGCGAGGGCCTTGTCGAGCTCCGACTTCAGGAAGTTGCCCAGTCCGCTGTATGAGGGCACAATCGAGATCAGCTGTACGTTCATGTCGTCGGCCTTGCCGAAGAGCGACATACCTCCCTTGGCCTCTGCCTGCATCATCACTTGGTCATCCTTGAAGTCAGTCTTCTTGAGGATTACGCGGGCTCCGTTTGAGAGGGTTAGCTCTTTGTATCCAAGCGTCTTGTTCTCCGTTTCCTTCACAATCTTTCCTTTGGTGGGCATCTGGGCAATCAGGGGCTCCTGCTTCACATTATCCACCCAGGCAGTGAGAGTTTCCGTGCGTACGGCCTCGGCACCCTTCTTCATGACGTCGGCAGTGGTGTAGTTGGTTTTACCCTCTTTCTCCTGTTCCATACTGAAGGCTACGAGGTTCTTGCCGTCGATATTGATAATCTGCTGAGCATACTGGTTCACCAACTCAACGGGCAGTTGTCCTGCCAGGGCCGTCATTGTCTGGTAGAGCGTCTCAACTGAGGGGATGGGATCGTTTTCGAGGAAGTTCTCCACATATTCGCTGCAATAGGCATCGTTCTTACGTTTGTCGCGGTTGGTATAGAGCTTCTCCAGTCCGCTCAGGTAATCGGCTTTTGCACGTGAATACTCCGTGGCGGTAAATCCGAAGTCGCGGGCACGCTTAGCCTCACGAGCAATGGCCTGCAGTGTCTCGATGTCCTTCCCTTCCTTGGCCACGCCAATGAGCATCAGCGCATCCTTTGTACGGGCCAACTGCATGAAGTTGCCGTCCTGTACCTGTGCTTGGATAAATGGACAGTCGGGTTGCTCGGTAATCTCCGAGAAGCGGCTGTTCAGCATCGCGCATACCATCGAACTCAGGTATTCCTGCACCAGGTAGGCGGCAGTCTTTTTCAGCTCGGCGGGCACAGGGTCGCGCTTCATTGAGAGCATCAGTATGGGATACTGCTGCTCCTTGTCCTTTTCTGCCACGTAGATGGCCTGCTCATTGTCGGGTACGGGCTCGTCGATTACCTTAGGAGCATTCGGATCCACCTTGATATCGCCAAACAGCTTTTTGATCAGCGCCTCGGTATAGTCCACGTTGATGTCGCCCACGATGATGATGGCCTGGTTGTCTGGGCGATACCATTTCTTATAGTAGGCCACGAGTTCCTCAGGCTTGAAGTTGTCTACAATCTCCATCTTACCGATGGGCATGCGGAAACCGTACTTCGATCCCTGGAACAGGGTGGGCAGGGCACGCTCAATCATACGCTGGTTGGGACTGTTGCGCATGCGGTACTCATTATGGATCACATCGCGCTCCTTCTCAATCTCCTCAGGGGTGACGGTGATGCCGCTCGACCAGTCGCGCAGCACGAGCACACATGAATCGAGAGCCGACTGGCGCTCCGTGCTAACGTCGGAGATGTAATACACCGTACGGTCGATGCTGGTGTAGGCGTTGAGGCTGCGGCCGTACTGTACACCAATCGACTGCAGATATTCAGTCATCGTGCCGGTGGGGAAGTGTTCCGAGCCGTTGAAGGCCATGTGCTCAAGGAAGTGGGCCAGACCTTGTTGTGAGTCATCCTCCTGAATGGAGCCCACGCGCTGGGCGATGTAGAAATTGGCCTTTTTCTCAGGCGTGTTGTTGTGACGCAGGTAATACGTCAAGCCGTTGTCGAGTTTGCCGATACGGACACTGTCGTCTGTTGGAATCTCCGGCATCTGCATCTGTCCTTGGGCCGATGCCAGTCCTGTGCTAATCAGGACTACAGCTACAAAAAGTTTTCTAAGTTTCATTTTGCTATGATTTGATTAATTAAACTTTTTCGGTTGCAAAATTAGGGAATATTTTCCTAACACCATGCAAAACGAATGTTATCTTTATGTTAAATTCGAAAATAGCCGCCCAGCACTGAACGCTGGACGGCTGGGGAAATGTATATACGAGAGAGTTTTAAGAATCTTATTGCTGAGCGAGCAGACGGCTGTCCAGAGGCTCCATCACCACCATACTGCTGGTCAGAAACATATTGTCCTGCGTCTCGTTCATCTTATAGGTCTTCACCGTAGTCAGATTCGGAGCTATCGAGCGGTAGAGCGTTACTTCCATAGGCAGATCGTACTGCTGTTTCTCAGCATTCCAGTAGCTCATCTCCACGTTGTATCCGTTCTTATAATATCTATAGGTCAAACGGCTG
>JAGCDZ010000031.1 GCA_017650905.1 Prevotella sp.
CACGCCTTATGTTAAATTAGGAAAGTCGAAGATGGAGTTTCCCATCGGTAATATTCTAAAGACATTGATTTGGGGTGACAGGGATAATCCCATGAGGTTCAGGCCACCTGTACCTCCCCCACAACGAAAATAAAGAAAAGCAATGAATACAAAAGTGAAAACTATATTGCAGCAGTTGCTACAGAGTCCACGGCGGTTCCCTGTTGAACTGGCCCTGGGAGTGGTATTCTTTATCATTGCCGTATGGGATAGCGAGACTCACGTATGGAATGAGAAGACGGCAGAGTATGAAAGTGCAGTGAATGGTGACATTCTCTGGTTCTTCGTGCCGCTGATGGCACTGACTTTCTGGCTCCATCGCGTCAACCGTTGGGCTTATTATGCCTCATTTTTCCTCTTCCTGCCTTTGATGATGCTCGACCTGAAGCCCTTCCTTTGGACTTACGGTTTCGCTTTTACCTACGTCTTGGCAGCGATTCTGCTCATCATAGGTAACAGACGGTTGGACAACCGCTCGTTTGCAGCCCATGCCCTGCATGTGGTCACCCAGATGTTCTTCGGAATGCTCATTTCCTGCATCCTCTATATGGCAGTATTGGCCATCATGGCCTCCTTCTTCTATATCTTCGGCATCGACGAACCCAAGCATTTCTATGAGCATATCGCACAGTTCATCTTCTTTGTGCTGGCTCCGCAAGTGTGCTGCACCCTTGTCCGCCAGAACGAGGATGAGGTAGAAGAGCCATTCAAGATACTCAGACTTATCCTTAATTTCATCCTCTCCCCTGCCGTTATTATCTACACTGTTATCCTCTATACTTATTTTATAAAGATAGTCTTCGAATGGGATTTGCCCAAGGGCGGTGTAGCATGGATGGTGATGGGATTCGTCACGGTAGCATTGATAGGACGTGTGGCACAGTCTATTCTCAGTCAGCGTTACTACGATTGGTTCTACAACCGTTTTACGCTGATAGCCATTCCTCCGCTCATCATGTACTGGATCGGTTCCATCTATCGCATCCGTCTTTATAGCTTCACCGAAAGCCGTTTCTACTTAATGGTGGCAGGTGCGCTGATGACGCTCTTCGTGCTGATGCTATGGAAGAAACGTACACGTAAGTACCAGCTTATGGCACTCATCTTCGGCGCAGCCATCATCCTCTTCACCTACATCCCAGGCATTTCAGCCAAGAGTATTGGACTGAGTTGCCAGAAACAGCGACTCACCCAGCTTATCAGCGAAATGAAATTGACTGATCCCAAGACGGGCAAGCTTAATGACGAGATAGAAGACATGAGACGCATCAGGCAGGACAGTCTGTTGTGTGAACAATACAAGGATGTCACCAGCGTCATAGACTATGTCCGCCACGAAATCGGGACCGACGAGTTCAAGAAGCAATATGGCGAATGGACGCACTCGGAATATAGCTTTACTTACATTGAAGATTCTGTCAATGTCAATGCACGTGACAACTGGTATATCAGGAGAAAGCCGATAGAGTTGGGCGATTATACGATCATGCTACCTCAGAAAGCTTACCAATATAACTACAATGACCAGATAGTCACCATCACTCAGGGTGAGAATAACGTCGTTCTCAGCTATCCACTCCAAAAGGTTATCAGACAAGACACGATGCTCCTGCATCATCCTGAGCAACTGCTCACCTATCGCAACGACTCACTGATGCTGGTACTCGAAGGTATCTGCATTGAAGACACCGTCGTTACAGATGTCAGATATTATGGTCTCCAGCTATTTAAGAAAAAACAATAAATTTCATCATCCACGATGGCGAGGAGATTGCTATGGAGCACAAATGGTTACTGGCACATGGCGATGCCTTGTGTGAGAAGCATCCTAAACTTCGGCGAAATAGTGCAACTTTTCGCATTGCTCTTACGTCTAACAGATAGAAACTTTTAAAGAAAACGATTATAAATGAAAAAATACGTATTCTCTTTCCTGCTGCTATTTGCGGCAGTCCTTGCAGTGGCTCAGCCCGTAGCAAAGGTTACAGACCTCTCCATGAAGTCTCAGTATTTCAACCACGAACGTCAGGTGCTCATCTATACACCAGAGGGCTACGATGAATATGACGCTACAGATTTCGACGTCATGTATGTGTTCGACTCGCAAGAACGTTCGAAGTTCGATTTCGTACATTGTGCTTTGGATTTGGCATGCACCGAAGATCAGGACGAGAGTAAACGCTTTATCATCGTTGGCATCTGTTCACCCAACCTGGTTGACATCAATTACCATCGTAACACCGATTATCTGCCCATGCCCATCCACGAGAGTGCGAAAGGCAAAGGACTCTTTAAAAATGAACATGGTTATGGCCGTTCGGGAGATCTGAAGAAATTCCTGAAGAACGAACTGATGCCCTATATCGACAAGAACTACCGCACATCAGGCCGCACCATCGGCATCGGTCACTCGCTGAGTGCATCGTTTGTACTCGACTGCATGATTACCGACGATTTGTTTGATGATTACATCGCCATGTCGCCCAACTGTCATTACGATGAGTTCCGACTGGCCAGCGACATCGAGCAATATCCTTTTAAGAGCCTCACGAAGCCCCGTTTCATCTATACCTCTATGGCTGACGAGATAGGCAGCAAGCTTTCCGAATGGAAAGAAGGCTGGGCACAAGGATGGCAGCGCGTCAGCACTTTCCTCAGCAACAGGTCAAATTTCGCCAATGGAACCATCGCGTCAGTACAGATTTTCCCTGACTACGATCACAATCCCAGTTTTGTTCCGAGTCTTACCGAGGCATTAAGGGAGTATCTGCAGTTCTCTACGTCGTTGCTGCAGCAATACATGAGCAAGGAAACATATCCCATTCACTTCGAGCTGAAAAGTAAGGATTTGAAGGGCGATGTATATATCACAGGCAATCAAGAGGCCCTGGCCAACTGGAACCCGAAGGGAGTAAAGATGCAGCAGCAGAACGACAGCACCTACGTGATCGACCTTCAGCTCCACCTGCCTGCC